>DAOTVZ010000031.1:0-49159 GCA_034436045.1 Ktedonobacteraceae bacterium
TTGACGTACCAACTGATATAGTTACCGTTGGCGCTGCCCATCAGCGACTTATCAACGGCGGGTGAGGCGCTGATGAATACATCGGGCGTGCGCAGGTGGTCTTTGATCTCGGCAGCCAGGGCCGCGCTCCCTTTACCTTCGCCCTGAAAGGTGTAGCCAGTGCTGCTATCAAAGGCTGGCTTGATTTGATGCTCCATAATATCTACCAGCGCACCCGCATACAGTACGGAAACCGTGCCCTTATTGGTCGCGGTGGATGTGCTGGATGTGCCTGTTGAGGTGGTCGAGCCGCAGGCGCTGAGCAATAAGCTAGAAATAAGAAATGGAAGACTGAGAAGGAACCATGTGTGATGACGCGAACTTCTCTTGTTCATCGATTGACTCCTTTGTTTTTGAGTACTCATAGTATGAGTATAGAGGGTAAAGAGGGATGAGGTCAAGGGGGCAAAAAAAGAGCTGGCCGCTCGCCTTGTCCCCTTGCAGGTTTTCCCTGCAAGATGATATGCTCTAGGCATATTGAGTCCTTTCATTAGCAATCAGAGGTATGAGTATGGCAGATTTTGATCTCACCAACGATGTGACAACTGACGATCAGACGTTCATGACAGAGCGTGTTGAGGGTGCTGCTGATGTGTCAGAAGATGATGAACTTGAGGAACTTATCATCGAAGATTTCACGATAGATGGTATCTGTGGCGTCTACTAATCCCACACAGGCGCGTTTTCAGGGGCGCACCGTTTTCATCACAGGGGCCGCGCGGGGCATGGGACGTTCTCACGCGCTGGCCTTCGCGCGCGAAGGGGCCAGGCTGGTGCTATGTGATGCCTGTCGGCAATATAGTAGCGTGCCTTATCCCCTCGCGCAGCCGCAAGAATTGGCTGAGGTGGCGCGTGAGATTGAGCAGATGGGGCGTCCGGTGATTGCTGAACAGGTCGATGTAACGGATCTCGCGGCTATGCAGGCGTTAGCCAATCGCGCTGAGCGGGAATTGGGCGCAATAGATGTTGTGGTTGCCAACGCCGGTCTGTACTCGTTCGCGCCCAGTTGGGAACTGAGCGAGCAACAGTGGGATGAGACGGTGAATGTCGATCTCAAGGGTGTCTGGATTACTTGCAAGGTCTGTATTCCCCAGATGATTGCGCGGCGACGCGGCAAGATTATTTGTATCTCCTCGACCGCAGGAGTCAAGGGCATGGAGAATCTGGCCCATTATGTTGCTGCCAAACATGGCGTAATCGGGTTGGTGAAGACGTTGGCGATGGAACTGGCGCGTTATGACATCAACGTCAACGCTGTCTGCCCGACCAGCGTCGATACGACCATGTGTCGCAATCAGGCGCTCTATGATATCTTCGCGGGTGGCCCCGGTCCGCAAGCTACCTATGAGCATATGCTGGCGTTGATGAATCAAATGAACCTGTTTCCTGATCGAAACCTGTTGCCGCCGGAAGCCATCAGCGCTGCCGTTCTGTGGCTGGCCTCTGAGGAAGCTCGCAACCTCACCGGCTGTGCCTTGCCTGTGGATGCTGGTTACTTGACGCGCTGATGAGATTTTGACATAGAACGCCTGCTTGTGATAGCATGCAACAGCAAAACGCTATTTATTGATCGATGAATATATCGCCGTGTCCAACGATGGACGCACTAGCCAATGACGTACAGGATATGTGCTTTATGAGTACCTTCCCGTTGAGCGCGCTAGTTGGCCAGCATAAGATGCGTCTGGCTCTGCTTCTCAACGCCATCGATCCCTCGATTGGTGGGGTACTCATCTGTGGGCGGCGCGGCACCGGTAAATCGACGGCGGTACGCGCGCTACCTGCGCTATTACCCCCTTTGACGGGTATTGCCGATTGTCCCTATTTCTGTGATCCCCTCTCACCGCAAGCCATGTGCGCCGATTGTTATACGCGCTATCGTCGCCATGAGCCGCTCCCGACCATAACGCGCCCGGTGCGCCTGGTCACATTGCCGCTCAATGCCGGTGAAGATCGTGTTGCCGGTAGCTTTGACCTGGCAATAGCGCTGGAGAGTGGACGGCGTCACTTTTCCCCTGGCCTGCTGGCACGTGCCAATCGTGGTTTTCTCTATATTGACGAGATCAACCTGCTCAATGACTACCTTGTGGACATGTTGCTCGATGCTGCGGCGCTAGGCATCAATCGTGTTGAGCGTGAGGGCGTTTCGGTGGAGCATCCGGCGCGTTTTGTGCTGGTCGGCACGATGAATCCCGAAGAGGGGCTGTTGCGACCGCAACTGCTTGACCGCATTGGCCTCTATGTGCCGACGGAGGATGTAACCGACCCGGCTGAACGCGCGCTGGTGGTTGAGCGACGACTGGCCTTCGATGCCGACCCTATCGGTTTTTACGCTGCCTGGGCCGACGAAGAGCAAGCTCTGCGCTTGCGGCTTGAAGCTGCTCGTCGATTGTTGCCGGATGTACATATTTCGTCCTACATGCGCCAGGTGATTGTCTACCTGGTAGACCGTGAATTGCACGCAGAAGGGCATCGCGGCGACTTAACGGTTTTGCGCACTACGCGGGCGTTAGCAGCGTGGGAGAGCCGTACAGAGGTAACAATAGATGATGTCAGGCAAGCCATCATGCTGGCGATGCCTCATAGGATGCGTGCTGACAGGTTGAAGCAGATACTCGCGCGCCTGCCGGAAGAGCTACCGCCGGGGATGAGCGATGCCGATAAGCCAGAGGAGATTGCAACGCTCGAAGATGATGTTGAGGTGAAGGAGCGCACCAGCGAGCGCGAGGGACAGGCGGGGCTGACACGGCGTTTGCGTGGCGAAAGCGATCTTGCGCAGGTGCAGAGCGTGATTACGATTGTGCGTGACCGCCTGATGCGCCATGAAGCCGGACGGCGCTTTCTCTCCAAAACCGCGCGCCGGAGTGGGCGTTTTACGCGCAGTCGCATAATGCATCCGGTCACCGATGTGGCCTTTTCCGCCACTCTTCGGGCCGCTGCACCTTATCAACGTCAGCGTGGTCGCGGTGTCGGTGAGCGCGTTGTTGTGCAAATTGATGACTTGCGTCAGAAGGTGCGCGAGCGCAAGACACGCTCTCTGCTAATCTTTGTGGTAGATGGGAGCGACTCCGTGATGGCGCGCCAGTTGATGGCGAAGACCAAACGTATTTTGCTAGCCTTCCTGCAAAATGCCTATGAAAAGCGTGATCGGGTAGCGATGCTAGTCTTTCGCTTCGCGCAGGGAAAGGTCGTGCTACCACCAACGCGCAATTTTGCACGCGCACGCCGCTGTGTAGAGGAACTCTACATCGGGGGCTGTACACCGCTGGCAACGGGGCTGCTGGAAGGGTTGAAACTGGCGGAGCTAGAGCGACGACGCGACGCGACAACCAAACCAGTTCTGATCATTCTGACCGATGGGTTGGCCAATATCGATCTTTCCGGTAACATGCGGCGTGACACGCCCTGGCATGATACGCTACATGTGGCACAGGAGATTGCGCTGCGTCACATTCCTACGGTCATGATAGATACCAACCCGTATGATACAGTGACGAACGAGGCGGGCGAACGAGTGCATAGTCCGGGCCGTCTATTAGCGCAGGCGCTTGCCGCCGACTATTACCAGTATTGCCCACCGCATGACGCACGTTTGCTGAGAAAGGGGTGAGGGTGGATAAGGAAAAGATGTCCCCTTGTGGGCATCAGACATGTGGGCATCAGGAACGTGCTTCGTCACTTTCTATGGCATTGTGTGATGTTTCGTTAAGAGCTGCTACTTGCAAAGGAGGGACGTTTATCAATGAGGACACGAACCGCAGTCATTTATGCTCCAGGCGAACCTATCCGTGTTGAGGAGATCGAGCTTGACCCGCCAAAGGCGCACGAGGTACAGGTCAAGATGGTCGCGGCGGGCATCTGCCACTCGGACTATCATATTATCTCCGGCGAACTGCCCAGCTATCTGCCGCTCGCGCTCGGTCACGAGGGGGCGGGCATCGTTGAGGAAGTTGGCCCCGATGTGACCAATGTCAAACCGGGCGATCATGTGGTACTGAGCTTCATCCCATCCTGTGGAAAATGCACCTACTGCATCTCAGGCCATTCCAACCTGTGTAACCAGGGGGCCGCTATTTTGATGGGGCCGCAGCTCGATGGCACCTTCCGTCTGCACGGCGAGAAGGGTGACATCGGCCAGATGTGTGTCATTTCAACCTTCAGCGAGCGTACCGTTGTGCCGGACATCTCAGTGGTGAAGGTGATGGAGCATTACCCGCTCAATAAGGCGGTACTGGTTGGTTGTGGTGTGCCGACCGGTGTGGGGGCGGTCATTCATCGTGCCAGAGTTGTGCCGGGGAGTACGGTCGTAGTCATCGGCTGTGGTGGCATCGGCATGAACGCCGTGCAGGGTGCAGCTATCGCTGGTGCGCGTATGATTATCGCCGTTGATAAAGTGGACTACAAGCTCGAACGTGCCAAAGAGTTTGGGGCCACGCATACCATTAACCCTGAGAAGCAGGATGTGGTACAGACCGTCAAAGAGCTGACCTGGGGCCTGGGCGCGGACTATGCCTTTGAGGCTATCGCTACTCCTGCCACCATTGGCATGGCTTACGCCTGCACTGGCAAAAACGGCACCACCGTCGTCATTGGCCTGACCCCCTTCACCGCCGAGTCGATTCCGGTGCCCCCGCTTGATCTTGTTCTGTACCAGAAGACGATCATGGGTACACTCTACGGCGACTCGCAGCCATTGCGCGACATTCCTGATCTGCTCAAGATGTATGATGCGGGCAAGCTCAAGCTGGACGAGCTGATTACACGCACATATACGCTCGATCAGGTCAATGAGGCATATGCTGATATGCTCGCCGGAAAAAATATACGTGGTGTGATCGAGTTCTCGTAATCCCAACTAACTGCATCGATGATGCAACATTTTGTGTGGGCGCAATGATGAAATTGCGATTTCGTCGTTGCGTCCATGCCACGAACCTCAATAAAACAGGCGAAAGATGTACACATACCCATTCAGCGCGATTGTTGGTCAGGAGCAGATGAAGCTGGCTCTGATCCTCAATGCTATTCAACCCGCGATTGGTGGCGTCCTCATTCGCGGTGAGAAGGGAACGGCGAAATCAACGGCGGTGCGCGCCCTGGCGGCTGTATTGCCGGAAATAACAGTTGTTAGCGATTGCCCTTTTTCCTGTCCCCCCGATCAGCCCACGCTGATGTGTGATACCTGCCGTACACGACTGGCGCAAGGGGAGATATTACCAATGATGCAGAGGCGGATGCGGGTTGTTGACCTGCCCATCAATGCTTCGGAAGATCGCGTGGTTGGCACGCTGGACCTGGAACATGCGCTACGCGAGGGTCAGCGTCGCTTTGAACCGGGTGTGCTGGCAGAGGCTAATCGTGGTATCCTGTACGTGGATGAGGTCAATCTGCTGGATGACTATGTGATTGATGTGTTGCTGGATGCGGCGGCGATGGGCATGAATATTGTGGAGCGCGAGGGCATCTCGTTCGCGCATCCGGCGCGCTTTATGCTAGTCGGTACCATGAATCCCGAAGAGGGCGAGTTGCGTCCGCAACTGACCGACCGTTTCGGTCTCTGCGTGGACATCGCCTCTATTCATGACGTGCGCCAGCGAGTAGAGATTGTGGAGCGGCGCGAACGCTTTGAGTTTGCTCCTCAATCCTTCCTTGCCGACTACGCTGCCGCCGAACAGGAGCTACGCGCGCGGATTGTCGAGGCCGCGCGCGCGCTGCCGTCTATCACGATCTCGCGCCAGGTAGCCGAACTCATCGCGCTGATCAATATTGAACTGGATATTGATGGCCATCGCGGCGATATTGTAATGCGGCGCGCGGCTCAGACCTATGCCGCCTATCTTGATGAGCCAGAGGTCACTGCCGAGCATGTGTACACTATTGCCCCGATGGCCCTGGCCCATCGTCTGAAGCATCTGCCATTACAACAATCGGCTGGGACCCTGGAAGAAGCATTGAAAAGCGTCAAACGCAAGGTTGTTCAATAAGAAAAGAAACAACACATACATGTTGAAGGAGCGTCAGCATGAATATTGCACAGGGTTTAGCACACGCCAAAAAAGTACGTGGGAAGCATCCAGCAGTCGTCTGTGGCAACGTGCGCTATGACTGGAATGAGTTTGATCGGCGCACTGATATGCTGGCGCGTGGCCTGGCTTCGCTAGGTATAAAGCGCGGAGATAGAGTTGCTGTTCTGATGCTCAACTGCCATCGCTATCTGGAGCTGTATTACGTCTGTGGGCGCATGGGCGCGGTGATCGTGCCGCTCAACTACCGTCTGGCGCGTCCCGAAATCGTTTTTATCCTCAATGACAGCGAGTCGAAGGCTCTGTTTGTCGATAAGAACTTTGCCCCTTATGTCACAGGACGCGATACTATTCCTACTGTTGAGCATCTTATCTATGCCGGTGATGAGACACCCGAAGGCATGCTCAACTATGAGAAACTCATCCTGCGCGGCGAGCAGTATGGGGCCAGTGCGGATGAGGAGATGCAAGAGGATGATCTGGCCGGTCTCTTCTACACAGGTGGCACAACCGGGAGGCCTAAAGGGGTTATGCTCTCGCATAAAAATCTTGTCTCCAATGCCATTCATGTCGCTATCGCCGCAGGCTATACGGAGCGTGACATCTATCTGCATTCTGCGCCGATGTTTCACGCGGGCGATAATGGTTCAACGTATGCGATGTCGATGATTGGGGCCTGCCACGTCTTTATGCCTGCCTTCCATCCGACGCAGATGATGCAGATTGTGCAGGATGAGAAAGTCACCGTGTCTTTCGTGGTGCCGACGATGGTGAATGCCATGCTGAACCATCCTGATGTGGATAAGTACGATTTCTCCAGTATGCGTCGCCTTACCTATGGTGGCTCGCCGATGCCGGTTGAGTTGCTCAGGAAGGGTTTGCAGAAGTGGGGCCAGATTTTTGCGCAGGGCTATGGTATGACCGAGACTGCTCCCCTGCTGACGGGCCTTGATCCGCTCGATCATATCGTCGATGGGACGCCGGAGCAGGTACGTCGTCTGGCTTCGGCGGGGCGCGAGGTCTTTGGCGTTGAGGTACGTGTGGTCAATGCCAGTGGTGAGGACGTGAAGCCGGGCGAGGTTGGTGAGATCATCGGGCGTGGCCCAAACGTCATGCTGGGCTACTGGCGTCTGCCAGAGGCGACCGCTGCCGTCCTCATCGACGGTTGGATGCATACCGGCGATCTGGCAACGGTTGATGAAGAGAACTTCATCTTTATTGTTGACCGCTTAAAAGATATGATTATCTCAGGGGGCGAGAATATCTACTCGGTCGAGGTCGAGAATGCGCTCTACACGCATCCTGCCGTGCTGGAAGCCGCCGTGATCGGTATTCCTGATCCTACCTGGGGTGAAGCGGTGCATGCGGTAGTGGTGCTCAAGCCGGGTATGAGTGCCACCGAAGAGGAACTGATCGCGCACGCCCGCACACAGGTCGCAGGCTATAAAGTGCCGCGCAGCATTGAGTTCAGCAATGAGGCTCTGCCCAAGAGCGGTGTCGGCAAAATTCTCAAGCGCGACTTGCGCGAGAAGTTCTGGCGCGGTCAGAGCAGAAATGTCAATTGATGCTTATCAACTATCTAGTGAGGACGATCCATCATGCCGGAGGCAACAGAACAGTTCAAACAGCAACTTCGTGAAGCATTTGAGTCTATCCAGGTTGGGCAGACCTTTACCTTTCGCCGTACCTTCACCGAGGGCGATGTAGCGCTGTTCTGTGGTGTCACTGGCGACTACAATCCCTATCACATTGACTATCTCTTTTTACAAGAAAGCTGGTTCAAGCGCCCGATTATCCCCGGTCTGCTCACTGCCAGCATGGTGACGCATATCGGGGGCATGATCGGTTTTCTCGCTACGGAGATGAATTTTCAGTTTCCTGTAGCTGTCTATGTTGGCGATACCATTACCTGCACCGTCACTATTACGGAGAGAGACGAGCAAAAACGTATTTTTCGAGCTAAAGCTGCCTTTGTCAATCAGGATGGCGTTGAGGTGATCTACTGCACTTTTGCCGGTTTCCCGTCTCATGTGCGTCTGGCCCGCTAGCTAGAAGGTAGAGTAATGGTTATGGCACACACAGGGACGATACTGTCGGCGTGGTTGCACTTTTTTAAACGGCCCTACCCCAGCGCCAATATGGTGCTTATTGGCGGTAAACATCCTATACTGGTGGATACCGGTTTCGGCAGTGATCTGGCGATAACGGAGCAGATGATACGTGAGAAGGGTGTAGCGCCTGAAAGGCTTTCATTGATTGTCAACACGCATTATCATGTTGATCACACGGGAGGCAATCATGGTTTGCAACAGCGGTATCGCGTGCCGATAGCGGCGCATCGCTGGGAGGCCGTGCTGGTCAATCTACGCAATGCCGATGCCTGCAATGCCGAGTGGTTAGATCAGCCCATCGAACCATACGAGGTCAATTGGATGTTGAGCGAGGGCGATATACTGGATGCCGGTGATGGGCTGCTATTTGAGGTGTTGCACACGCCCGGCCACACGTTGGGGCATATCTCGCTCTACAATGCCGAAGCGCAGTGCCTGATTTGTGGTGATGTAGTGCATAGCGATGATGTGGCATGGCTTTGCACCTTCCGCGAGGGTGTGGGAGCCTTGCAGCGCATGCTAGAGACATTCGATAAGCTGACACGCTTGCCTCTGCGCGTAGCCTGCTCCGGTCATGGCCCGCTGATTGAGCAACCCTTAGCGGCCTTCGATGCTGCGCGCCGACGCTATGAAAAGTGGCTGCATGAGCCTGAGAAAGTTGGTTGGCACGCCTGCAAACGCATCTTTGCCTATGCGCTGATGCTGAAAGGGGGCATACCTGCCGATGAGGTTGCCCCATTTCTCTTGCAGCGCGGCTGGTTTCTCGATTATGCCCGCTACGTTTTTCGCACCGAACCCGCCGATTTTGTGCAACCTCTTCTGCAAGAGATGCTGCGCTCTGGTGCAGCCGGATGGCGAGATGGGTGCCTGGTCGCACTAACGCCCTTTACACCCGTGCCACCTGACTGGGCGTGCGACACTATGCGGCCCCGCTATTGGCCCATTGTGAAGGAGGAGGGTTAGAGTTGTTCCTATTCTTGCATGCAAGGAAACATCCGCTGGGTAAAAGAAGGGCTATCATAGTAGCGAAGCCTGTGAGTAATAGAATATACTTTGGACAATATGTTGTTGACATCATGTGGCTCCTTCATTGACCTATTGATCGCCGTTATCTTACAGACGATGTAATCAGTTTGTGTATTCCTTAATGTGGACTACCCTGTTATATAAGGGAGGAGCTGGATGATGGCTCGCTCAAGTAGATACCTCAATCTGTTGCTTCTTTCGCTCTGGTGCCTTATCATATTGGTTACATCCTGTGCTGCTCCTACTGTTATCCCTGGGGTAAAGTCTACTATTCGCATTGATAATCTACTGTATACCTATTACGGTCATAATAATGCCGTGACAGCGGTGGCCTGGTCGCCGGATGGCAAGGAGATTGCTTCGGCCAGCTATGACAAAACGGTGCAGATTCTGGATGCTGCGAGCGGGCGACATCTCCTGACCTATCGTGGGCATACGAACTGGGTGACGGCGGTGGTCTGGTCGCCCAATGGACAATACCTGGCTTCGGCCAGTTTTGATAAGACAGTACAGGTATGGAATGCCAGCACGGGTCAACGTTTGTTGACCTATCGTGGGCATGATAAGGCCGTGATGGCAGTAGCCTGGTCGCCGGACGGCAAGGAGATTGCTTCGGCCGGCTACGATGGGACGGTGCAGGTATGGAATGCCAGCACGGGTCAACGCCTGCTGACCTATCGTGGGCACTCTGATTGGGTGACGGCGGTGGCCTGGTCGCCCGATGGTAAAGAGATTGCCTCTGCCGGTCTTGATACTACTGCGCAAGTGTGGAATGCCAGTACTGGCAAGATGCTGGTGATATATAGAAGCCACGTTGGTCAGGTAACATCGATAGCCTGGTCGCCCGATGGCAAGGAAATTGCCTCGGTCGGGTTTGATAGGACAGTGCAGGTATGGAACGCCAGCACAGGGCGGTCTTTCTGGATTTACTGTTGCCATGATTGGGTGAATGGTATTGCCTGGTCGCCTGATGGCGCGTATATAGCCTCTGCCAACACGAATACCACCGTGCAGATATGGAACAGCGTGACAGGCAAACCCACCTTAACATATCCTGATCATGGCCGCGAGGTGCTGTCGGTATCCTGGTCGCCTGACGGCACGCGCCTCGTTTCAGGTGATGATGACGGGTTAGTGCGTATCTGGCAAGTGCCAGTGTCCACGGAATAGGTCAGATGTGCTATAATGGCGATAATGAACTCCTTCGGGTTAGCTAGCGAGCCATCCTGATAGATTGAAAATATGGAAAGGTACAAACTCTTATGAAAACGCTTCGCTGGACATCGCATGATCTGGAATCGCTTCCTGACCCACTTGACGGAAGACGCTATGAGATTATTGACGGAGATCTTTATATGTCCAAGCAGCCCCATTGGGAACATCAGCTCGTATGTGGTGAGATCTTTGCCGCCTTGCATGATTGGAGCCGTCAGACAGGGGCGGGTAGAGCTAATTTTGCTCCAGGGGTAATTTTTGCTGACGACGATGATGTGGTTCCTGATGTAGTGTGGATTAGCAAACAGCGACTTGCAACAGCACTGTATGAAGATGGAAAGCTGCATAAGTCTCCTGAATTAGTGATAGAGGTGCTGTCTCCTGGTTCCGCTAATGAACGGCGGGATCGTGATTTCAAACTCAAGCTCTACTCACGACGCGGTGCGGATGAGTACTGGATCATCGATTGGTTGCAACGCTGTGTCGAAGTGTACCGACGTGAGAATGCTGTTTTGCTGCTGCACAGCACTCTTTATGCCAATGATGTGCTGCAATCTCCGTTATTGCCTGGGTTTCGTTGTCAGGTCGGACAACTTTTTACGAATATGTAGCGACCAATGGTTCAGCATGTGATACAATACTAAATACATAGCATTGTCCTTCTATTGCCACTGAGCTATCGCACAGCAAGGATTGCACTGGAGAAGAGGTGTCGCTGTTGACTACTCTGAAAATTTGTAAACATGCCTGCTGTGCTTTTTTTATTTGCACTGTTGAAACAATCGTACAGCTAGTAGCGAAAGGATAGGAGTTGCATGCCCAGTTTTGCTCCAACGGAAGAACAAGAGGAGATTCGCCGTCTGGCCTATAGTCTTGCCAGCGAGCAGTTGCGTCCGCAGGGACGAGCTGCCGAGAAAAGTGGTGATATCCCCCCGTCTTTACTGCAAACTATTGCCCAGACCGGCCTGACCACGCCTTTTCCCGAAGCCTATGGCGGCTCAGGCAACCTCGAAGCTGTAACTTATGCCTTGATTGCTGAGGAACTGGCCTTCGGTGATGGCGCGCTGGCGCTCAACATGTTGTCGTCAATGATGGCTCCGGTGACGGTGGTGCTGGCCGGTTCGCAGCAGCAGCAGGAAATGTACCTGCCCCCATTTTGTGCTGAGAAAACGGCGGCGACCCGGCGTGGGAGTTTCGCTTTTGCTGAGCGTACCGGTGGCTATACCCTGGCCGAGATCAGCGCAACCGTGCGTAAGGAGGGGGAGAAGTGGATTTTGAACGGCACCAAGCGCGATGTCATTCATGGGGGGAATGCCGACCTGCGCGTTGGGCTGTTCCGCCTGGAGGGGAGCAGTGGTGGTGAGGGATTATGTGCTGTGGTGTTGCCAGCGCAGGCAGAGGGCATGAGCATGAGCAGCGACACACAGAAATTGGGACTGATAGCGGCACCGAGCGTGGGCTATCGTTTTGAGAACGTTGCCATACCGACCGATGCTATGCTGGGTGAACCTGGGAGCGCGGGCGTGCGTCGCGCGGCAGCCTTTTATAATATCTTGCGGGCGGGTGTGGCCTGTGGGATGGCGCGTGCGGGACTGGACTATGCAAGCAACTATGCGCGTGAACGTTATGCCTTTGGACGGCCTATCGTCTCCTATCAGGGTATCGCCTTTATATTGGCGGAGATGGCGATGAAGCTGGATGCAGCACGCCTGTTGCTCTGGTACGCCGCCACGCTCTGGGATAACGGCGCGGCTGATGAAGAGTTAAGCAAGGCGGCAGAGGCTGCGCAGTATCAAGCACTCAAGATGAGCAAATCGACGACGCTTGATGCGATACAGGTGATGGGGGGAGCTGGCTTTATCCAGGACCATCCTGTTGAAATGTGGGCGCGTAACGCAGCAGCAATGGAGTAAAGCACGATGATAAACTTCACACTCAGCAAGGCACAGCAGGATTTTCGCGCTTATGCGCATCAGGTAGCGCTGGAGGAGATGCGTCCGATTGCGCTGGAATGTGATCGCAGCGAGAAGATACCGGAGTCGTTCTTCTGGAATATGCAGAAGCGCTTCTGGGCCGGTTCGTCGGGCCAGGCGCGTATGCAGTCTGGTGAAGAGCGGCAGGAGAATATCCTTTCGATCATCTCGCAGGAGGAGATGGCCTGGGGCGATGCCGCGCTCTCGACCGCCATTCCGGGGCCGGGGCTGGCCGCGCCACCTATTCTTTCGCAAGGCACACCTGAGCAGCAGGCAAAATTTCTGAGCATCTACATGGATGGTCAATTGCATTGGGGCGCGCTGGCGCTGACCGAACCGGGGATTGGTTCAGATGTATCGGGCATTGCCACGACCGCCGTGCTGGATGGCGATGAGTGGGTCATTAACGGCCATAAGCACTACATCACGAATGGAGCGCGTGCCGATCTGATCATCGTCTTTGCTACGGTAGACAAAAGCCTGGGGCGTGAGGGTATTCGTCCATTTGTGGTGCCAAAGGGTACACCGGGTTTGATTGTGGGGCGTATCGAGGAGAAGATGGGCTTACGTGCATCGCAGACGGCGGAACTCATCTTTGAAAATTGTCGTATTCCAAAAGAGAACCTGTTGCCGGGCCGCGAGCGCAGCGAGAAGGCCGGTTTCAAAGCAGCGATGGGCACGCTCGATGCGACGCGCCCCATGGTGGGGGCGCTGGCGGTTGGCATCGCACGCGCGGCACATGAAACCACCTGTCAGTGGGTCAAAGAAGAGTTGCCAGCGGGCTATCCGGCGCATAAGCGGCGCGAGATCGAGGATGAGTTGGATGAACTCGGTCAGGAGATACAGATGGCACGCTTTTTAGTCTGGCGCGCGGCCTGGATGGCTGACAGGCGCATGCCGAACTCGAAAGAGGCTTCGATGAGCAAAGCCTACGCGGGTGCGCTGGTCATGAAGGTCACTGCGGCGGGTGTGCGCATTAGTGCGCCGGGGGAAGATAGCGAGGCGAAGCAGTTCCTGCACAAGTGGTTCCGTGATGCGAAGGTCTTCGATATTTTTGAGGGCACAGCACAGATTCAGAGACTCGTGATCGCGCGTCGCATGTTCCCCGGTATCGATATCCCCTAAACATTGCCGCAGAATCTGATATCAGCGAGAATAGATGCGGAAAGCCGTCGCCCTGCAACGGCTTTCCGCACCGGAAACACCCCTTGATGCGGCTATTTTTTGATGGGCTGCTTGGGAACGGGTACCTCCATCTCGTCATCGTCTTCGATGTCGAGCAGGTCTTCCTCCTCTTCCAACATCTGCTGAGTGAGCCATGTGCGCTTGTTTGCGCGTTTGCGCTCGATGACCTCATGCTTGAGGTAATCGCGTTTCGCGTCGGCCCGCTTATCACGCAGTTTGCCTCTCATGCTATCACCTCCTCTCCGTTGAGGTTGAGGTATGTCGTCATCCGCACGTCAGCAGGTAAAAACAGCAGGTTATGCACAAATGCACACCCTTTCTTGTCCGGTGACAGATGAACGATCATCGTTTGAGTGAATGGTAACTTGTAGAGATTGCTCACACACGTCCTTCTGCTATCTCTTCTCCGTAGGAAGTATGCGCCACAAATGTATATTGAGATGAGGAATGTGCATCATATCGTGAGGAATGAGCAGGACAGGAACATTTCCTCGGCCTGGCAGACTTCTGGACTGGGAATGCAGTCACAGCTAGCTGTTGGGAGGGTATCCCGTTTACGCTCTGGTGTTGCTGAACAGGTGAGTTCTGCCCTTTTCGCCACGATAGCGCTGTATATCTTGCATAGAACTCACCTCCTTTGGATATCTGTGTCATCTTGTTCGCCACAAACTACTCAAAGATAAATCTGGTAATGAGTGTACTCACAGTTATTCTAAATGTCAAGCTCTTTTAGGGTCAATCTTGCGACCTGATTGGTTGAGTACCGTGACTGTGAGATTTGAGAGGTGGACATGGCCTCTAAGATATATACGCTGCACACTAAAAAAATCTCTCACATGATGAATGGGTACTTTGCCTCGCGCTTGCCCTGGCTCTAAATCGCGTTGGTCTTGTAGAAAGCAGGCAGAGCATGGTACACTGGCAGGTATCGAACAAATGCACTAGTTTTGCGAGGGAAATAAAAATGCTGGCAAATGTTGGAACAAAGATGATCAGCGCACAGACGATATACTGGACGAGCGTGCCATCGGCTATCGGCGAGTGTGTGTTGATGGCAACAGAACGCGGTCTCTGCTGGCTTGGCACGCCGGGCACGCCACGTACACACGGCGAACAGTGGGTGCGCAAAATATATCCTGATGCATGCGTAACAAATTCAACTCATGCAGTGTTACAGCAAGCAGCGCAGGAACTGGAACGTTATTTTGCAGGCGAACATATCGCGTTTACCTGCCCGCTCGACCTGCATGGAACGCCGTTCCAACGTGCTGTCTGGCAAGCTTTGTGTACTATTCCCTATGGAGAGACATGCAGCTATGCCGATATTGCGCGTATGATAGGACGCCCAACCGCCTGTCGCGCTGTCGGGGCCGC
Source organism: Ktedonobacteraceae bacterium (assembly GCA_034436045.1). Taxonomy (GTDB): domain Bacteria; phylum Chloroflexota; class Ktedonobacteria; order Ktedonobacterales; family Ktedonobacteraceae; genus H111-94. The sequence continues at coordinate 14,947 of DAOTVZ010000031.1, forward strand.
CAATGGTGCCAATCCGGTCGCAATCATCGTCCCATGTCACCGTGTAATCGGCAGCAGCGGCGACCTCACTGGCTATGGTGGTGGCCTGGACACGAAAGCCTGGCTCTTGCAGTTAGAGGGCATCACGCCTTATGCACATCAACGTAGGTGATGTCTTGCCATTGTTGATGTTGCCCGATCATGGCGAAGTCAAAGCGGTTGACATCCAGCACGGCGGCGATGTCGCCTGCCGGAAAATCGGGGTCGTCGCGTTCCCATAGTGCGAAGCGGTCGCTGGCGCGTAGGGCGGGGATGCGCTGTGCCAGAATGGTTTGGGCTTCGTCGTTGTGGCCTTGCAGTAGTGCCTCAATGTAGTCCGCACAGAGAGTATCTTCGTCGCCGTAGGCAAAGTCGCTGCTCTCGCCTGTTGGGAATGTTGTGATGATGCCCTTTCCGGCCTCGGCCAGTTTAAGCGCATAGCGCGCGGTAGCGGCGGCGTTGGTGAGTGCGCAGAGCAGGACGATATCCGCATTGCTGGCGCTGACCGCCCCCTGTGTGCCCGCGCCGGTGCGCTGAATCAAGCGTCGCCCGCGCAAGTTGGCGCGCTGGATCATCACCGGCGAATTATTCAAATCAAAACCGGGGATCAGGCGTCCGCCGACCTCGCCCGCGAGCAGAGCTTCCGGGTCGCGCTGGCGCAGCGCTTGTGCCTCTTCTACTTCTCGTACCAACCAGAGGCCGCGTGCGCCGCCCGCGAAGGCGTAGCCCGCGACCGTGAAGGCACGAATCACGTCAATAACAATAGCGACGCCACGAGCTTGTGTGGCCGTGGCGCGGTTTACTCGTACTAGTTGCATAAGATCAGTGTATACCTTAGTATTTGTTGATGTCTGAGAGCCGTTGGCCTGATATTGAGAGGGAATGACACTATATGCAGTGGCATCCCTCGTGGATGCTATGAGCGTGGATATCAGACACCATGATTATAGTTGCCCGCCTGTGTCAGAAAGATTCGTAACAGGCCGTAGATAATGATGGCTGCCACTCCTACTTCTATCACAATCATGGCTATCCATAGCCAGATGAGGGGAATGTGCAACTGATTGATGACTGAGTTGGCACTGAGCGTGGTAGCCAGGAGTTGACCGAGAATGTAGAGTGGTAGCGCCAGCAGCGCCACGCAACAAACAATAATAAACGCCGGTAGCACAATGCGCCACCAACCAGAGTCGCGCAGATTCTCTGTTTTGGCGGAACCGAGCGCCTGGCGGTGTTCGGTTCCGGTCTTCTCTGTGGTGGGAACACTACTCTGCACCTGGGTTGTCTTTGTACTTGTATCTTCCATAAAACGTCTCCTGAGAGCATAAATGATAGCTGTAACCTAGTATATCACATGCAGGAAGCCAACACGGGGCGGTATCTTGCGTTGTACTTCGGTTGCATTCTACAATGTCGTGAGTGGCAAATTACTGAACCTTCAAGGAGCCGCTTTTTGACTTTGAGCCACACAACACCATATTCTATGAAAAGTGCGGCTTTCGTATCGGCCTGGGTGGCATCTACGAAACACCGTCAAAACCATAAAGGACTGAAAAATACATGCAGCTACTCTGCTCTAGTGGGGCGTTCAGTCGCAACCCGGATTTTACCAATCATCATCAGGTGCTGGCCTATGCCCCTTTTCTCGATGTCGATGGCTTTGAACTCATGTTTTATGAAAACTGGTACGCGCAGTTCGATGTTATCGTGCAAGACCTGCAACGTTCTGGCCTACATTTCCCCGCGATTCATGCTGAGAAGAACATTGGCATGGCGCTCGGCAGTTCACAGGCAGAGAGACGCGAGCAGGCAGTGCAATGGCTGAGCGCGAACTGTGAGATGGCACAGCGCCTGGGGAGTGCCGTGCTAGTACTGCACCTGTGGGGCTGGCCCGAACTGGATGACCATCTGGACTATAATCTGGAACCTCTGCGTCGTTGTCTGGATATTGCCGCGCGCTATAACGTCCAGCTTGCTATTGAAACGATACCAGCGCGTCATACCGATCCTCTGACCAATGTGCATAAGGCAATTGAGCGCGACGGACGCTGTTATGTCGCGCTGGACACCGAGTTTCTGGGTCAGAGCGGGCAGCTTGAAAGCGTCTTCACGACGCCCTGGGTGTGGGAAGAATTGAACGGGCAGCAGCGTGTGCGCCACATTCATATCAAGGGTTTTGATGGTCTACCCTTCTCCAACGGTCGCCGCCGCTATCTACATCCCGGCGAGGGTTTTGTCGATTTCGAGCGTTTCTTCGTCACCCTCAAGCAGCGGCAATTCGATGGCAACATCAGCCTGGAATCGCCCGCCATCGATCATGAGGGACACGTGGATATTGAACGGCTCCAACGCAGTCTCGCCATGATCCGGCGTATGATGCTGTGAGCGGGTGCCCTGCTTGCTCTAACATTGACCTGTTTTGCTATTGCACATTAGGTTTAAATCGTGTACATTGTATACTGTTTGGATAATGAAGTTGGGAGCAATGCCGAAACAGGCAGATTTTGATGATAACCGTTTTCAAACAAGATACGCATGGTGAAATCAAGGTGCGCTACACGGGCGAGGTGGTTAAGCGCCTGCCGAACGGCATCGTGATAGTGGCATCCTGGACGCAGCCAGTGCGGAATCTGGGTTATACACAATTTGAACCGGGTGATCGTTTTGTGGAATATTATTACACAGATCGCTGGTTCAATATTTTCGATATTGCGAGCATGGACGGCAAACGCAAGGGATGGTATTGCAATGTGGCCGCACCAGCCGTCATTTCCGATGATACAATCCGGCAGGTCGATCTCCTGCTCGATGTGTGGGTGTATCCTGATGGAAGAACGCTTATACTCGATGAGGACGAGTTCGCCGCCGATACGACGCTTTCTGAAGACCTGCGTGCGAAGGCCAGGCGAGGGCTGCAATCGCTATTACAGATGATTGCAGCGCGGCAAGAGGTGTTCGCGGATATTGCAGGCTCATCTGTTTAATGTCGGTTTGTTAAGGGTGTTGGAGCCACCAGAAGCCTCCAGAAGGACATTGCTTGATGGAACAAAGGGACGCCAGGCTGTTCCGCCCCGATCTCGCTACCGATCCCGCCGCCGATCTCGGTTGGAACGTCATTACGCTTGAGTCTCACAAGCAGCTTCGCTGCAAAGTACAGCAGTTGATACGCCTGGCGGGCGCATCAAATATGACGACTGAAGAAATTCGTCAGCATCTACAACTTTATATAGAAACTTATGGCAGGTCATTTGCCTTACATCTTGTGCGTATGCTTCAGAGTGATGATGAACAGGAACGTCAGTCCATCATCTGGCTCTTGACCGTGCTGAATGACGCCGATACGATTGCTCCCCTCGAACAAATGACGCGCGATGAGACCCTTTCGCGCCCTGTTCGTCTCGCTGCCGGGCTGGCCCTGGCAGGTATGGGCGTGCTACGTGATGAACCCTCGGTGCGTCATCAGCGTTTGCGTTTGTATGCCATCTCGTGAAGGAGTAACGATGATACACCTGGAAATCCCCTTGCGCGGCACAATGGATCTCCAGCATGCCGTCTTCGACATCAATGGCACGCTGGCTATTGATGGCGTGATTGACCCGGAGGTCGTTGAACGTCTGCATGTCCTCTCGGAACAGTTGACACTCCACTTTTTGACTGCCGGGACGCAAGGCAACATCGCCGAACTGGAACGTGCATTGAATACATCATTGCATCTGATTAGCAAAGCTGAGGAGAAGATGCGCTATGTGCAGCAACTGGGGCCATCTGGCGTGGTGGCGATAGGCAACGGCATCAATGACATTGGCATGCTGCGTCTGGCCGCGCTCGGTATCGTTGTTCTCTCTACTGAGGGAGCAGCGCTGCGTGCGTTGCAGGCAGGTGATGTACTGGTGCATAGTCCGGTTGATGCTATTGATCTGCTGCTCAGGCCAAAACGCCTGGTAGCCACCCTGCGCGGATAGGATTCACGACCCTATGCAACCGGAATTGTCGAGTGATAGCAAGCTCACGCTGTCGATGTCTTCGCGTTCAGAGCAGACCACGCGCCGGGGTTTGCTTTATGTATGTCTTGCTGTGACCTTCTTTGGCATGGGATCGGTGCTGGTGCTGTGGTCACAACCCTTCAGCGCTATGGAGATTGCCTTCTGGCGGTTGACTATTGCAACGGTAATGGTTGCCATAATGGGCTTGATAACGCATCAACCCTTGCGGCTGACACGCCAGCAGGTTCCGCGCTTTCTCCTCTATGGACTGGTAACGGCGCTACATTTTGTCTTCTACATTGCCTCACTGAGCTTTACCACTATTGCGCACTCGCTGGCGATTGTCTATACCTCGCCGATCTTCGTGGCGCTCTTCTCCGTACTTGTCCTTCGTGAGTCGTTGTCGCTGCGCAAGTATCTTGGTATCGGCGTGGCAATTCTAGGTATTGCCATTCTGGCCGGTTTTCAGCCTCATTACACGGCCTGTTCGCTGCAAGGCACGGGGCATTGTATGGTGCTGGGCGATGGGCTGGCGCTGCTCTCGGCCATCTGTTATGCCATTTATTCTATCGCAGGTCGCGGTGAGCGTGAACGGCACCCGCTTTTCCGTTATACCACGAACGTCTACGGTCTGGCCGCGCTGTGGTTGTTACCCGCTACGCTCTTTTTCGCCTTCCGTCACGCCTATCCTCTGCGTGCTATCGGGGCCGTGCTGGCGCTGGGTGTCTTCCCGCTTGGCCTGGGTCACACGCTCTATAATGCTTCGGTGCGCCATATCCATGCCACCTACTCTAACCTGATTGCCACGCAAGAGGTAACGCTTGGTGTGCTATTTGGCATGATCTTCCTTCACCAGTTTCCCACACTCAACGCCTATATCGGTGGTGGCATTGCCCTGGTTGGCATTATCATTGTGTTGTTATAGTCTTAGCGTGACTAGAACAACACCTTCTATGCACAGGTACTTTCTGCAAAACTTATTCAGATAGGCCATCTATCCGTGTCAGTATCGTCTAAAAGCTCAATAGTTGTAATGCAATTGGCGGCTAGTTGTCTCTGGTAACGTTCTTGAATTAATACGATAAGCTGTTGGACTGAAATGGGTAAGAGGCGTTCGGCTATTCGAAGATGAGGTGTCCAATGAGTATGCCAGCGTTCCGCGCAGATATACACTACAAAGTAGTTTGTCTTCACTCCTTTAACGATACCAATTGCGCCTATTTCCTTCCAAGTGAGTTTAATGTCCCTACCTGCCATTTCAGGCTCTATCCGTTTGAATAGTGACACACAGAAGTACTCGAGTCCTTGGTCATTGATGATAAGAAGAGGAATGCGATTCAACAGTTGGAGCAGGATTTGCAGTAATGTGCTTACCATGCCCAGGCCAGAGAAAAGGATAGCAAATACTCCTATTATCGTACCTCCCGGCTTTCCAGGAATTTCCAGAACACAGATACCCGCAAGAGCCATTATAAATGAGGCCAATAGCCCAAGCAGTGTTCTGGTGTTCACGCGGGGAAAAATTATGATCCCCTGTTGCGGCGGCTTCCTGTTGGAGAAACCTTTTGCATCGTTCTTTGCTTTCTGCTGATTCAGATTCACCGAGCGTACAAGAGCACCTGCTTTCTTTGCTTGTCGAATTTGTTTGCCAGGAAACAAGCTTCTATAATGAACACCGCTCAGATTAGCTCCTCTCAGGTTGGCACCCTGGAGAAACTCTTTACTCAGATATGCCCCACTTAGATTAGCCTCACTTAAGTTCGCCCCCAGGAAGCAAGCTTCGCGCAGGTCAGATCGGCTCAAATCAGCGCCACTCAGGTTAGCATTCTGGAAGCAGGCCATGCTCAGGTCGGCATCACTCAGGTTTGCATCGCTCAGATTAGTGTTGCTGAAGTTGGCCCCACTGGCATTAGCCCCATGCAGGTCGGCTCTATGCATGTTGGCTCCTGTGAAGTTGGCCTCAAGTGGCTCGGACTTAACCAGGCACGCTTCAACGAGGTCAGCCGCAGAGAAATTTGTCTTGCAGAGGCTAACATTGCCGAGATTGATTCCGCTCAGATCGGCTCCGCTCAGATCGGCCTCATCCAGATCAGCATCACGCTGGAAATTCCATCTAAGACCGGGCAAGGTTTTACTAGTATCTCCTTTCCACTGGTTCCATGCCGCTATCCCCTGAGCGAGCAAAGCAAGATGTTTTTGGTTAGCCATAAGCGTCCTTTCTTACTTTCTTACTTAAAGTGCCGATGCTTTAAGCTTTGCAATCTGTAGTTATACCTTGACTCTATGTCAGATATGGATCGACAATGCAGCCCTCTAGCGGGTCGCAGGCTGCTGTGAGGCCGTAGCCTTGCTCGCGTTGTGTGTAGGCCCAGGCAGCTTGCATGGCGCACAACAGGGCGTCCAGCATGTCGCCCATTGGTTCTGCGATGAGTTGTTGGGATAGCTGTGCCGTTATGTGAAGCGTGACGCCATAGAGTGCGTGGTAAGTGGCGCTTTGCAGACCGGCGAGGATGGCCTGGCGAGCGACTCGCTGTTCGGCTGATTGTAGCGTGCGCGTATCGCTTTTATAGCGGCGTTTGCCGATCAGGTTGCGCGCGATCAGCCCTGGGTAGCCTTCAATGACGACACGTGAGTCGGTGGTGGGGCGACAGGGAAGAATGCTTACAGGTGCGGCGAGCAGGCGGGGCACACCCTGAAAGAACATTTTGCCTACGGGAGTGCGATAGAGCATCATCGGGCTGCGCGCGTTGGCCCGGCGATCAGTCTGGCGCAAGAGCAATTTTTCGCCGACTGGCTGAGCGGCCTGATAGGCGCGTAGCGTGGCCTCGAATTGTGCTTTACCCATAGCAGCAATCAGCGCGACATAATCGGCCCAGTGTGTGGGCCAGTGCAGGGCTTCAATCAGCGCACGTGGCTGGCCGAAAGGGAAGTCTAGTGCCGCCAGCCAGGGGCCGTCGCTGTGTAGCCAGTCCTCAAACTCGCTAAAGGTAGAGAAGTTTTGAGCGCTTTGTACGTACAGTTCATTTTCGTGCAACTGGCAACCAATGCAGGTGATGGGTTTGCGACGGGTGGGCGCACTGGTAAAATCAAGGCCGTAGATCAACATGACAATCTCGTAGATGTGGTAAGACCTCTGGTGGGCCTTATGGGAATGCTACAATTGTGCCATCACATTCTTGCTGATACAGCGCAAGGTGGCAAAGACGCCTTTTCCCTGGGCGGCCACGGCCTCAAAACTGGGTACGCGGCGACGGTTCAAATAACGTTCTAGCACGGGTGTTGGTAGGGCGTTGGGCATATCGCGCTTATTCCATTGCATCACCAGGGGAAAGTGGCTCATATCCTTGCCGAGACGGCGCATATTCATTTCCAACTCAGTTAGACTCTGCACATTCTCCTCGAACTTCTCGGCCTGCGAGTCTACTACGAAGACGATGCCATCAGCTCCGTTCAGGACGGCCAGGCGGGTACGCTCATAGAGAATCTGACCGGGAACAGTGTAGAGGTGGAAACGGGTACGAAAGCCATGTACGGTACCGAGGTCGAGCGGCAAGAAGTCAAAAAAGAGCGTGCGCTCGGTTTCGGTAGCGATGGAGAGTAGTTCCCCGCGCGCGTTGGGGTTGATACTCTTAAAGACGTATTGTAAGTTGGTCGTCTTGCCACAGTAGCCAATACCGTAATAGACGATCTTACAATGAATCTCATGCGTGGCAATATTAATTAATGCCATAGGTGCGTAGCCCCTCTAATCGCGGAATAGGAGATCAATAGTGTCCTCGACCGAGGAGCGGAATTGCAGATTGATCACCGACGATTTAGTGCGCGCGGTATCGCTGCGTACACGCTCCAACGTGCGTGCCAATTCTTCCGAGGCTTTTTTCGACAGCACTTTAACAAGACCAATATGGGTGAGCTTATCAAAGATGATGACAAGCAGCCACTGGTCTTCGACCATTGACGTATAAATATTTTCTTGAACGCCTTGCTGGAAAATATTACGGAAATCTTTTTCGTCTAATAATTTTGCTACTTCGCGTGATGATGAAAACACACCCGCCAGCAGTGCGCCGAGGGTGGTGGCGTTTCTGCGCACACCCGTTCCCTGCACCGCTATGACCTGACCACTTTTATCAATTAGCATTACCGAGGTTGCGTTCGTATCATTCATGAGTTTGGCAAGTAACATAGAGATATTGCCCAACTCACGATCTGAAACGATGAGGTTGGTTAGCTGTTCCATGAACGCCCCGCCTTCCAATGATAGGCCATGTGTACCTGACAGAACTGCAAATAAGTCCATTCATCCGCCATATGCCACGAACCATGCTTCCTGCTATATATGATATTATGCAATATCGAGAGCTTCAAGAATCTCGTTTCGACTAGTTTTAACCAGGTGGCGCACGCGCCCAATATTCGATGCATTATCAGAGAGAGTGACCATCAGCGCGAAATCCCCTAAAGGATCGACACTAACCAGGCCATGCTCGTATTCCATTAATACGCCCACCACGTTGCCCCGCGCAATCTCCTGCCCTAGAGCTTCTGCTGTACTCAAACCAGTGGTCGTAATAGCTCCAACAGCTTCCAGGTCTTCTTTGCCATCGCGCGCCACGCCCTCGATCATCAGGCCGTCACGTCCGACCAGAATAGCCTGGCGCACACCGGGAATTGTGAGAAAGCGGCTCAATGCCTGCTTGAGATCAACCATGCTTGCCTCCAGGACAGATTATCAAAATCAGGTTTCCAGTTCTTTATTATTCTATTCGATGAGCGTGAGGGACGCAATATGATGGGACATCCTGGCTAATAGCTGCGTTCACCATACCCAGTTTCTCCTCTCTTGTTGAAAAGAACACTCCCTTTGCTTATCTCTCACATACCTCACGGCGGCGAGGGGACTTTTGGATAGATTGTGGGTGGTACAATGTTTATAAGCTGAAGCAAGCGAGAGCATAAGATGTGGAGTTTTTGCATGAATGAACCAGAGGCCATCATCATCTCATCTATGAATTATTTTCCCTATCGAAACGGGCATCACCCGCGCTGGATTATCATACATGGTACGGCAGGTTTCAACAGCGCACAAGAGGTGGGGTACTATTTTCAGCAGGTGGATGTGGCGACACACTATGTAATCGGAAGAGACGGAGTATTGGTGCAATGTGTGGATGAGCAGCATGGGGCCTTTGCTAACGGTGGTGTGACCGAGGGGCATGACCCCTGGTGGACACGCGCGCTCAACCCTAATCTGGTGACAATCTCAATTGAGCATGTCAAGCCACACAAAGACAATTCGGATGAACTGACCGAGCCACAAAAGTGGGCCAGCTTTCAGCTCATCCGGCGAATTTGTGAGCGTCACAACATTCCGCGCCGTTGGGCCGATGCAGAGGGTGGTATTACCGGTCACTTTTCGATGGACCCTGTGAATCGCAGCTTCTGCCCTGGCCCCTATCCCTGGGAAGAACTCTTCGCTTTTTTACGATTATAGAGGCGGCATAACACATCTTAACAAACGAAAACGCCAGGGGCGTGATGCGTCACACCCCTTGAATGGTTCCCGGTGTTGTTTGCGTTTGAAGCCTCATAAATCGCATCCCTATGGATTTAACGGTTTTTTGTGCCATAGTTCGGCGCTTCTTTAGTAATCATTACGTCGTGCGGATGGCTCTCGCGCAAACCAGCGTTAGTAATGCGAACAAAGCGTGTATTCTCCTGCATTGCCTGAATAGTTGCGGACCCTGTGTAGCCCATTGCCTGACGTAAACCACCGACGAGTTGATAGACCAGGGGGCCGAGCGGGCCTTTATAGGGTACACGGGCCTCGATGCCTTCGGCGATCAGGCGTGACTCGTCCATTATGCCGTCCTGGAAGTAGCGATCCTTGCTGTAGCTGCGTTGTTTCATTGCGCCTACCGACCCCATACCGCGATAATCCTTGAAGCGTTCGCCATGTGAGATGATGAGTTCTCCGGGACTCTCATCAACTCCTGCCAGCAGGCTGCCGAGCATCACAGTGTCCGCACCTGCCGCGATGGCTTTGGCAATATCACCAGAATACTGGATACCGCCATCGCCAATGACCGGTACATCATACTGACGGGCCACGCGCGCGCATTCGTAGATGGCTGTGATTTGCGGCATACCGATACCGGCGATGACGCGCGTGGTGCAGATCGCTCCTGCCCCGATGCCGACCTTCACTGCATCGACACCGACCTCAATGAGCGCCCTGGTAGCCTCGCCAGTGACCACGTTACCTGCCACAAGCTGTACCTGTTTGCCGAAGAGGTCTTTGATGTGTGCTACCTTCTCGATGACCATATGCGAATGGGCATGCGAGGTATCGACAACGATCACGTCCACGCCCTCTTCGATCAGCGCGCCACAGCGCTGCTCGGTATCGGGGCCAACGCCGACGGCGGCGGCCACGCGCAGACGCCCAAACTCATCCTTCGCCGCGTTCGGATACAGAATCTTCTTCTGAATATCCTTCATGGTAATCAGGCCTTTGAGCATACCGTGTTCATCGACCACCGGCAGCTTCTCGATTTTGTAGCGGTGCAGGATGTCACGGGCCTGCTCCAGTGTTGTGCCGACGGGAACGGTAATCAGGTGGTCGCGCGTCATCAGTTCGGAGATGGGCCGATCAAGGTTGGTTTCAAAGCGGATATCGCGGTTGGTTAGAATGCCGACGAGTCGGCCCTGTTCTGTGATGGGTACGCCGGAGATGTGGAAGCGTTGCATGGCATTCAGGGCTTCGCGCAGAGAGGCCGTTGGTGCGAGCGTAATCGGGTCGGTAATCATGCCCGATTCCGAGCGTTTCACCTTGTCTACCTCCTGTGCCTGATCCTCAATGGACAGGTTGCGGTGAATGACGCCGATGCCGCCCTCACGCGCCAGCGCAATGGCCAGCCGCGCCTCCGTTACGGTATCCATCGCAGCGCTGACGATGGGGATATTGATAGTTATGTCGCGTGTAAAGCGTGTTCGGGTTGAGACATCGCGTGGTAGTACAGATGAAGCAGCAGGTAGAATAAGAACGTCGTCAAATGTGAGACCTTCCATAGCGAATTTCTGCGCGAAATCGCCATGCTGATAGACCGAGGACATAACTGCGGCAACCTCCTTATAAAAACGCCCGGCGCACCCCCGTGGCGCGTGCCGGGTTTCGATGATACTCTTGTTGCATGTAAAAATCGTTGTACATGACACCTGATGCTATTGATTCGCTGGTGATACAGTGTCAGCCGTCGTGTGGCATCTGCCCGCCAGGCCCTGACCAGTAACGAAAGTTGGTGTAACGATCTTCACCTTTCTGAGTAACTCAGATATTCCTGATAGTGTAACATCTACGGTTGCGCAACGTCAAATTACAAACAAGCAAGCTGGCAAAACAGAGGCAATGGCACCACAATGACATGTGGAAAATATGTTATGTTGATTTTAATGAAAATAGTGCAGGAAGAATTGCCAGAGCGGTGGGCCTAGGACGAAGAGGCCGATGACGATGGCGAGGATGGCGTTGAGCAAGACGGCTCCGGCCGAGACATCTTTAGCGATTTTAGCGAGTGGATGATAGTTGGGCGTAACCAGATCGATACATGTTTCGATGACAGTGTTAATCATCTCGGTGATGAAGACGCCGGTGATAGCAACGTAAAGCAAGGCAAAGCCGAGGGCTGAAATATGGAGCAGGATACCCATAAGAGTGGCCAGAATAGCCAGTATCACGTGAACGCGCATGTTGCGCTGAGTGCGCAGAACGTACCAGAGGCCATTGAAGGCATAGCCGAAACTGGCGATGAATTTAGCCCACTCGCTTTTCCGTCGCGGCTGTACTTCTGGAGGAAGAGTGGGCGATGTCATTGGTGTCATGCTTTCTGTCCGATGGATGCTAAAACCTGTTGTTGAATGCTTACCATCGTCTGGTAGCCTGCCTCCGTGTGATCGTCATAGCCAACAAGGTGCAGCACGCCATGCGCGAGTAAATAGAGCAATTCGTACAGTGGGCTGTGGCCGAGTTCCTGCGCCTGTCGTTGCAAAGTGGGCCAGGACATCACGATATCGCCCAGATTCAGCACCATGTCCGGCGGAGTAACGAATTGCACTGAAGGCTGTGGCGTCTCTTGTGGTTGCCAGAGCTGTTCGGCGGGGGCGGAAACCAGGGGTTGTTCTAGCAGAGGGAAGGAGAGGACATCGGTGGGCTTATCTTGCTGGCGGTATTGCTGGTTCATCTCGCGGATACCCTCATCGTCAGTTAAAAGCAGCGTCAACATCACCGGGCGATTCACTCCTACTGCGTGCAGGGTGCGTAACACGACGTCGTCTATATCCACCGTTGCCAGCATTTGCTCCACCAGGGCTTTTTGCTGGTCATCAAGGTTAATATACAATTCTATCTCTGGATGTTCCTGCATGATACCATCCTTGCCCTATACGGCCTGAGAGAGAAAAGCCCCTACAACGATCACACATTCTGCCTCATTGTAGGGGCTTCCTCTGACGGATACTGCTACGTGCTGTATATACTATAAAGCTCGTGGCCAATTGTCCATCAGACTTTGAGACTATCATACACAACTACGTTGTTTTGCGCATGCTTTTACGCCGACGCGCGGCCTCTTTCCTCTTGCGTTTCACGCTCGGCTTCTCATAATGCTCACGGCGACGTGCTTCAGCAAGAATGCCGTCCTGCTGAATCTTACGATTAAAACGCTTGAGCGCGGTATCAAACGATTCGTGTTCGCTAACGCGGACTTCCGACACAGGGATTCCCCCCCCTCATGCCCAGTTTTGAGGTACGGCATATGTTCCGGGTTTTCCAGGAATCACGTACCAGCCTCACGGACCTGCGAAAAAATTATAGTGTAGCTCTATCGTCGTGTCAAGGTTTTTGGGGTCTCCACTTGTTGCACAGACGCGGATTGTTGAGCGGCTTTTCGCCCAAAGGCGAGCAGGAAGACGATAAAGCCGAAACAGAGAATGCTGAAGAGGGTGATGGTACGATCTAGCAGGATTGCGGCGGCCATCAGATTGGTAGCGTTGCGGCTGTGATCGAAGAGGGCCAGCATAGCTAGCATACCGGCCTCGACCAGACCGATTCCCCCGCCGGTAGCCGGAATGGCGGTCAGCAGGGCCTCGCCCAGACCTATGAAGATCGCTGCCGCCAGAATATGGATGAAACTGCCGACGATCAGGTTGAGCGAGAGCGCGATAAAGAAGAAACGTAAGGCCTCGCAACTCCACACGGCAATGGTAAGAATGGTCAGTCCTGGCACACGGCGGAATGATCCCAGGATGCCCTCTTGGAGGTGATAATAGTACAGGTGCAGGCGCTGTGGTATCAGGCGTGCCAGCGGTTCACGCCCAAAACGCAGTATGAAGAGAGCGATTATGGCGGCAAAGACGACTGCCAGAGCTATTTCCAGTCCCACCTCTAGTTGCACAGGAAGCTGCCCGTGCAAGCTCACGATGATGGCGGAGATGAAGAGGAGCAGCAGGACGATCAGGTCTAGCAGGCGTTCGGCCAGCACTGTGCCGAAGCTACGTGTCGTGGGGACATTGATTTCCTGGCGCAGCAGGTAGGCGCGGTAGAGGTCACCCAGCTTTGCGGGTACAACTGCGTTGGTGAAGAAGGAGATGTAGATGATCTCGACCAGCTTCCAGAAGCCTGGCAGATGAATACCGTGTTCTTTCTTATAGCCAACATTTTCCAGCAACATATGCCAGCGCAGCGCGCGCATTGCGAAGGAACAGTAGTAGATGAAAAAGGCGATGAGGAAGAAGAGGAGATTGGCCGAGCGCATATCGGCCCATGTCTGTTGCGGGTTGATATCCAGCTTCTTAGCAAAGAAGATCAGCGCAGCGATGACAATGAGGAGTGGGATCAGGGTACGCCAGTTCAGGAGTCGTTTCTTGAGCGAAAGCTGCTCGCGCGTAATCTCCGGCTCCGCGACTTCTGGAGAGAGTGCTGATACTTGCTGAGGTATCTCATTATTCTGGTCTATGTCGGGAGGACCTTTCGACGATAGAGCATTGGCACCACTGATATCGTCGGAAGGAGGATCAAAATTTTGTCTCATATCAATCAGTACGCGACTTTCTCTTTGTTGTAGCTCTCCTGGGACGTTACTGCTGGCAGGCGGATAAGGGCCACCAGCAGTAACGCGAAGAGGATGGTCATACTATGGACATACAAGTTATCGACCATATTATGCGTGCAGACTGTAACCAGAGAAGCGATCAGGCCGATGGCAAGCGCGCGATCATCGGTAAGCATCTGCATTTTTGCGCGTGAGCGCAGGGCCTCTACCTCTGTCATAATACGTTCTGGGAACCTGCGACGTTGCTGTTGTTCTCGGTAGCGTCGATTGAGCCTGCGATACGCCTGTGCGCCTGCGGTGAAGAGCGCGCCCAGGAAGAACAGGAAGGCGGTAAGGCCAATGATGCCGGTTTCAGCAGCCATATTGATATAGTAGTTGTGGGCGTGACCTAGCGAGTTTACGAAGATGGTGATATAGTACTGGGGATAAGCATTCGGATAGTTGCCGATGCCCACACCCGTCCAGGGATGGGTAATGAACATCTGGATACCGGCATACCAGTGAGCCAGGCGCTCTGCCGTTGAGTAATCCTGTGGGCTTGGTGCGGTGAAAGAGATCTTCTTTAAGCCCAGGATATTAATAACGGGGTTAACCAGTTTCTGGGGTACCTTACCTGCCAGGTAGCCCGCAGTGATGAGCAGAGCACCCACGACACCGATAGCGGCCAGTTTACGCATCAAGGGAACGCCGATGACCAGGATCACCAGCAAGCCGACTGCCATAGCGATTTCGCCGCCGCGTGACTGAGAAAAAATCTCTGCCGCTAGCAAGAGCACCGCCGTGATAGCGGCCAGGATACGTGTTTTCGCTTTACCGCCTAGAAGCGCGGGTGCGAGTGCCACCATCAGCGTCATATTGATATAACCGGCATAGGGGTTAGGTTGGCCGAAGGTGCCATAGACGCGCAGACTGGCGTCGCGGATGAATGCCTGCGGGCCAATGTCGAAGAAGTACTGGATGTAGCCGTAGATGGCCTGCGAGATGGCGGCCAGACAGAGTACTACTATCAGTGTCCATATCTGTCGTCGCGTTCTAAAATATTGCGAGCCGATTAAGATTACGATCAGTAGCTCGATCCATTTCGCAAGCTCTTTGAGACTGGTTCGCACGCTATACGCGCCGGTCATAGAAATGAGCATGGCAATGAGCAGGATAACGACGCTAACGATGAGATAACGCGGGACGGTATGCTCTTCGCGGTCCAGTACGGTATTGGCGATGTCGCTGTGGGGCAGCACAGGACGCAGGATGAAACTCAGCAGCCAGCCAACCGCCAGCAACCCGACCAGGATATCGGCGCTGTTCAGGTTCGCGCCGACCAGTGTAATTGTATCGACCGATCCCCAGGGAACGGCAATCGGCATGAGATAGAGTGCCACGCGGGGACGTAAGATGGCCCAGATGGCGACGATGAGATAGAGCGGTATGCGCAGATTCCAGGGTTCGTGCAAGAAGAGCAGACACCCTAGCAAGAAGAATGCGCACAACAAACCGATCAGGTTTACCACTGTTGCTTGTGAGCGCAGGCGGTCAAACACCCGCACAGAGGGCGAAGGCGGCGTGTTCGTTCCTTGTGTTCCTGTTTCGATATAATACATGGCGATGTCAATCTTTGCTAGCGACCATTCCTCGTCAGCGGCGTAGAGCTAACGAACGGGCGATAGATGCTCAATACGAGTTTTGAACCAATCAATCGTGCGACGCAGACCTTCTTCCATGCTAACTTGAAGCCGCCAGCCCAGCACCCGCTGCGCTTTGCTGATATCTGGCCGTCGCCGCTCCGGGTCATCAACACGGCTCGGCTCGTAGAGAATAGGCGAAGAGGCGTTGCAAAGTCGAATAATCGTCTGGGCATATTCCAGCACCGTATGCTCCTCCGGGTTGCCGAGGTTAAAGACCTCACCCGTCGTGTTGGGCTGGAACATAGCGCGTACCAGGCCGTCCACCAGGTCGCTGACATAGCAGATGCTGCGCGTCTTGGTGCCATCACCATAAATGGTCAGAGGCTCATTTTTCAGTGCCTGTGTGATAAAGTTGGGAATCATGCGTCCATCGTCGATCTGGCTTTTAGGCCCGTAAGTGTTGAAGATACGCACGATGCGTACATTGACGCCGTACTGACGATAGAACTCCATGGTCAGTGTCTCGCCTAAGCGTTTGCTCTCGTCGTAGCAGGCACGTGGGCCAATCGGATTGACGTTGCCCCAATAATCTTCCGTCTGCGGATGTACCAGAGGATCACCATAGATTTCAGAGGTGGAAGAAACCAGGAAGCGTGCATTTTGTTTGCGTGCCTGCTCCAACATATGATAGGTGCCCAGCGTGTTAGCCATAATGGTTTCAATCGGATGGTTCATATAACCAACCGGGCTAGCAGGACTGGCGAGGTGAAAAATAGCATCGGCTTCAAAAGAGAATGGCTGTGTCACATCTTGTTGCATATAAGTGAAATTTGGATGGTGACGAATATCTTCTATATTTTGTGCAGAGCCAGTAATATAATTATCAACACAGAGGACAACATGCCCTTCCTGCAATAAGCGTGCGCAAAGATTGGAGCCGACAAACCCCGCTCCACCGGTAACAACAATTTTCAAAGGAAAAACCTCCAGGGATTTTTTAGAGAGAAATCTCTTGTCAGATATCCACTTCTATTATACCTTAGTGAAAAGACGAAACGTATACGTGAAGGTAACGATGGTAGTATTGTCGGGGTTTCCATGTAGCGTCTCTATTATACCAGGATTTGGAAGGACAAAATTGATGGCTCGCATTCTCTCCCGCGTTGATCTCCAACGCTGTCTGACCATGCCTGCTGCTATCGCGGCGATGCGCGTCGCTTTTCGTGCGTTAGCGGCGCAGCAGGTGCAGATGCCGCCACGTCTGGCGGTGCCATTGCCGGAGCAAGGTGTTACCTTGTTAATGCCCTCGTTGTTACAAACGTCAACTGAAGATGCCCTTAGCCTTAAAATCATCACGGTAGCGCCACGCAATCCGTTTCGTGGTCTCCCTCTGAGCTATGCCTCGGTGCTGCTACTCGATCCTTTCAGTGGACGCACACTGGCGATCATGGAAGGCGGCTGGCTTACTGCCATGCGTACCGGCGCGGTCGCGGGCCTGGCCACCGACCTGTTTGCGCGACGCGACGCAGATGTGCTGGCGCTCTTCGGAGCCGGTGCGCAGGCGGTGACGCAGGTGCTGGCAATCCATACTGTGCGACCGCTGCGCGAGGTGCGTGTGGTCAATCGTAATGAAGAACATTATCACCATCTGGTTGCGCAGCTCCGGGCATTGCTCGGCCCATCCTGTCCCGCTATACGGCGTGCTGCCTCGGCCCACGATGCGTTGGATGGTGCTTTGCTGATTGATTGTGCCACGACAGCGACGATGCCCCTATTTTCCTATCAGGATGTCATGCCAGGAACCCATATCAATGCCATCGGAGCCTTCACGCCGGAGATGTGCGAAGTTGGCACAGATACCCTGACGCATGCTCGCATCATCGTCGATCAGCGCGCGGCGGCTCTAAGCGAGGCCGGTGATCTCTTGCAGGCAATGGCGGCGGGCGTTACCACCCCCGAAGACTGGCAGGAACTGGGCCATGTGCTTGATGCCGATGTGCAACGTCAGCCGGAGGAGATCACCGTTTTCAAGTCGGTCGGTGTGGCCGTACAGGATGCCGCCGTTGCCACCGTTGTCTATCAAGAGGCTTGCGAACTGGACGTGGGCATCGAAATAGATGTCTAAAACCTCTGTTTATTGTGTCCGTGCCTGCCGTCGTTTCCAGACGCGATACATGACTTCATCACCCCAACTCAGAAAGCCGCTGGTCGTGAAGCCGTGTACGATGACGACGGCGAGCAACGAGCGCGGCGTGGGTTGCAACAGGTAGACAGCGCTAAACACCAGGGCTGCCAGTCCCACGCCGCCGACGCTGCGCCAGCTCCACTGGCCCAGACGGTGATAGAGCGTATAAGTTGCGGTGCTGACCAGCCAGCCCCAGCCAAGCCAGCCCGTCCATTGCGTGACCGCCGCCAGCACGAAGCCACGAAAGAAGAGTTCTTCGACGGGGCCGTTGATGAAGAGGTAGAAAAACCCCTGTAACAGGTGGTCGCCCAGCGTAGGCCAGCGAAACCAGGGGCCAACAACACGCATGCGATAGATCACAGCAAAAGTGGCCATTACGATGCCGATGAGTAGCCCTTCAATTGCCTGCTGTGACGCATCATGCAAGGTGAGTCCTAGAAACGATAGGGGCAGATGCAGGATGACGATATAGAGCAACGGTACCGCCGCCATCGGTATGATACGGAAGAGTGTATCCGACCAGAGCCAGCGCCATGTATTGCGCACGGTCGAGCGTGCCACACTCGGAGTTTGGGTTTTTGTCGATGACACTCGTGTTCCCCGCCTTGGTAAAAAAATGTCCTTCGTTCTGGTTTGCGCCTGATCCTGTGTCCTGGCTTGTGCCTGATCCTGTGTCGTTGCCATCACATTCCACTTACTTTCTTGCTCTGTTAAGCACTATTAAGGCTCCGTTAAGTAAGTGTAATATATGGCAAGTCACATGTCCAGATGACTATGAATAGTAATACGCCTGAACGTCCCACATAATGGCGGGCGCTTGCCGTTATAAACAGGCTAGGCTCTTCTACATGCCCAACAAGCCTTCCAGGCGGCGTAGTCCCTCCTCGACCTCTTCGCGCGTTAAATTGCCTGCTTGCAGGTCGTAGTTGCTTTTGGCTAGCAGGCGGTGGTAGAAATCCAGGCCCTCTTGATGCAGGATGGGATTAGTGGGGTCAGGTTCAAGCAACTCAAAGAGCATGTCTTCGGCCTTCGCATAGCGACCGCTTAGCTCGTAGTAGCTGATCAGTTTGCGTTTGGTGTGTGCCGGTAGCTCGTATTCGGCCAGGGATTGCAGCAAATCGTCGATGTCAGCGAAGAACTCGTTCTGGGCCAGGGAGCGATCATGCAACTGCACTTCCAGAAAGAGGTTGAGCGAGCGCAAGTAACGATAGTAGCTCTCGGTGTCGTTATCTTTAGCCTTGTAGATGTCGCCCTCAGCCTTGAGCAGCGATGCGACCCACAGGCATTTATCGATGTTGAGTGTGCCAAGCGGCGAGAGGGCTTGTGCGAGCATCTCGTCCGAGAGCGAATTGATGAAGCGCGAGGTCAGGCCGGTGGTCTGGAGCATCAGTTCGTCGATATAGATGAGAGCGTCTTCAAGCTGATCGGCTTCGCGCAGTCCCAGAATAATCGCCATTGCTCTGCCGATGCGTTCAGCAAGGCGTAGAATATAATCTTTGTTAATCATATTCAAAACCCAACCTGACACCCAGAACGGGTGTCAGGCATTGATAGTATTACGACAGGCGCGCAATCGCGTCATCGATACGCTTCATGCTGACTTCGCGTCCCAGAACTTCCATCATTTCAAAGAGCGGGGGAGTGGCGGTGCGTCCACTGACCGCCGTGCGGATCGCGCCGAAAAGCTGACCAACTTTGAGGCCAAGTTCTTGAGCTAAAGCACGCATAGGCGGTTCCATCAGCGTATGTTCCCACTCCAGCGTCTTGAGCCGTTCACGAGCGGCCTCTAGCACAGCGCGCGTGCGAGTGGCATCCATGCCTTTTTGAATGAGCAGAGCGGTATCATAGCTGATCTCCGGCTCGTAGAAGAAAGAGACAACATAGGCGGCCTCGCCAAGCGTCTTGAGGCGCTCATGCTCCAGGCGTAACACGCGCGTGGTATACTCAACATCGAGCGGGCGCTGAACGCTATCGGGCAAGCCCCCCTCGCTTTGTGGACGCTCCAGGTAGGGTAGCGTGCGCCGCACCAGTTCATCGAGAGGCAACTGGCGAATGTAGTAGCCGTTCATCCACAACAACTTGTCGGGATCATAGATGCCCGATGCCACGCCGATGCGATCCAGCGTGAAGACCTTGATTAGCTCCTCGCGCGAGAAAATCTCGGTCTTATCATCATAGGACCAGCCGAGCAGGGCCATGAAGTTTACAACGGCCTCCGGCAGATAGCCTTCGCGTTTGAAATCCGACCAGGAGGGGGCGTTGCGCCGTTTGCTGAGTTTGCGCTTATCCTTGCCCAGAATGTTCGGAACATGATAGATCTTTGGAAATTCCCAGCCCAGCGCCTCGTAGATGCGCACGTGTAGAGGAGCGCTGGAAATCCAGTCCTCGCCGCGCAAGATGTGTGTGATGGCCATTAAATGGTCATCGACCATCGCCGCCAGATGGTAGGGAGCCAGCCCGGTAGACTTGAGGATAATCATGTCATCCAGATTGCTGTTCTTGAAGATCATATCACCGTGCAGTTCATCGTGGACAATTGTCTCTCCCTCCTCCGGCATAGCAAAGCGTACCACGAACGACTGCCCACTGGCGGCGAGTTCGGCCTTCTCCGCCTCGCTCAGGTAGCGACAGTGACGATCATAGCGCGGCGGCAGTTTTTGCGCCTCGCGCTCCTTGCGCACCGCCTCTAAGCGCTCCGGTGTACAATAGCAGCGATAGGCGTGTCCAGACTCGATGAGCTTGTTAGCATAATATTGATAGAGTGCCTTGCGCTGTGTTTGATAGTAAGGGCCGTAGGGGCCACCGACGAGCGGGCCTTCGTCAAAATCCATACCTAGCCATGCAAAACCTTGAATGAGATCGTCAACCGCACCTTCAACTGTGCGTGTGGTGTCTGTATCTTCGATGCGCAGAATAAATTGACCGCCGTTATGGCGCGCGTACAGCCAGCTAAAGAGCGCGGTACGGAAGCCGCCGATGTGCTGAAAACCGGTTGGGCTGGGAGCGAAACGCAGGCGCGGTGTCTTCTCCGCTCTGGCCTCCTGCTGCTCCTGTGTGCGATTGTCGATCTGAGTCATAACAAAAAATTCACTCCACCTTCCATATGTGCAATGTGTACGGCTCTATTGTACCATAGAGTACCGGCGAGTGAATAGCACGTGTCGTGGTAGGGTATCATTATTGTTGGGGTGCAGTGTTATTGCGTGTGAATACGACAGACATCGAAAAAGAGGAGCTATGCCAGACGATTTTTCACTGTTTGAACAATTATTGCCGGATACCGCAACAGTCTCTTCTGATGGCGTGATCTATCTTGCCGGACATGCTGTTCCGGCTTTGGCGCAACAATTTGGTACGCCACTGTATATTTTTGATCGTGCTACTATTCTGCATGCCTGCTTACAGTATCGGCAAGCTTTTCAAGATGGGTATCGTGCTTCTCCTGTGCGGTTGCTATATGCGGCGAAAGCCTATCTTTCGCCGCTCATTGTGCGTCTATTGGCTGAACAAGACATGGGATTGGATGCGGTTTCCGGCGGGGAGTTGCTGATGGCACAACGGAGTGGCTTTCCGATGGGGCGCGTCTCGTTTCATGGGAACAACAAGAGCGAGGACGAGCTACGACTGGCCTTAACGTTGGGGGTCGGGCATATTGTGCTGGATAATTGGGCCGAGCTAGAGCGCCTGACCCGTATTGCTCGTGCTTCGGCTGTTCGTCCCTCGGTACTGCTGCGTGTGGCCCCGGATGTAGAGACAGAGACACATCGGTATCTGCAAACCGGTCATGCCGCCGCCAAATTTGGTTTCCCGCTTGGCGGCAATGAGGCGTATGCGGCGATTCTGCGCATTCTCGCGGATGATGTACTGGTTTTGGATGGTCTGCACGCGCATAGCGGTACCATGTTACGCGAGACGCGCCCGTATCGGGAAACACTACAACGTCTATTGGCGCTGGCCGAGCGTGTCTATCAGGAGACGGGGTGGTGGCCGCGCGAGATCAGTCCGGGCGGTGGCTGGGCGATTGCAACCGTTGATGTGCCGAATGTGCCACCCGTTACCACACTGGCTCAGGCGCTGGATGCCACTATGCGAGAGGCGTTAGCGGCTTTTCCCATGACGTTACCAGCTCCTACGCTGAGCATCGAGCCAGGACGTTCGATCATCGCACGCGCAGGTGTGGCCGTTTATCGTGTAGGAGCGCGCAAAGTGACACCAGGGGGGATCACATACCTGTTCGTGGATGGAGGCATGGCTGATAACATTCGACCCGCGCTCTATGGTGCGCGTTATACCGCGTTGGCGGTTACCCGCGCTCACGCGGTTGCCGAAGAGACTGTCTGCGTGGCCGGGCGTTACTGCGAGTCTGGTGATGTGCTGGTCGAGCGTGCTGCGTTGCCAGTGATGCATGAGGGTGAGCTGTTGCTTGTACCCACTACGGGCGCGTATTGTCTGCCGATGGCAAGCAACTATAACCTTGTGCCCCGTCCAGGCGTAATACTGGTGGATTTCTCGCACATTGCTCTGATGGAGCGGCGGGAGACGTATGATGATTTGTTGGCTCGCTATGTCGTGTAATGAAAGAGTGACCTTCTACGTCTTCCATCTATAGAGAAGGTATTTATTGTCAACAGCCAGCGTTGGAAGCTCGGTGGAGCAGAAAATAAAAGATGAAAAAGTGGTTTCAGCACTTACAGAAGCAAGAACCTGTGATTGATGAGCATAGCTTGCCGACAGAACCTTTGCCGCCGCTCGATCCGCAGGCACCGCTGGTATTGCCTGCAATGCCGCAGTATCCAGCGCAGGCAGGTGATGTTGTCGATGTTACCAACGTGCCAACGTTACCAAGCGCGCAGCCGGTTGGCTCCTCCGCTATTGCTGCCCCGTCACCGGGCATGGCGACACCGGTTTCCAGTGGTGGGCAGTGGCCACCGTACCAGTTTCCTACCATACCTTCGCCCGCGAGTGTCGTGCCGACGCCGCCCTACCCGGCAGTTCCGCCGCAGATACCTCAGCAGGATCCAACATGGCTGCAGCCGAACGTTGGGCAGCGTCTGACGAACATGAGGCAAAGCAGTAGCCGGAGCATACCGATACCACTGATAGTGGGCTTATGTTTCGTGACAATACAGCTTCTGCTAGTCGCGCGACTGATTGTATTGTTTCTTCCAGGTGGAACAACCTCGGCGTGGTCGGCAACCATTATTGCTCTTGGTGATCTTTGCGCGGAACCTTGCTTCGCGCTGATCCAACAGGCAGGACTACCCGCGCCGGTCAATGTAGCCGTAGCAGTATTGTTGGCAATCTTCGGCTATGGTATCCTCTCGCGCATGCTGGTTCGCCTGCTGAAAATACTGCTGCACCGGCAAAGGGCCAGTACTGTGTAGGGATGGCTGTATCCCGCCCGCCTGTTGCGGTGGATTCATGGATAGAGAGTCTGGAAAGGACACTCAGTCTTTTCCAAACTCATCAAGGACATCCAGACTGTTGATGAAGTCGCGGTAGGCATCCAGGTTGTCGATGTCATCGTGCTTCGTTTCGGGCTTGGCACGCGGGGTTTGCGGCTCTTCAGCCGACTCAATAGTGACTCCTGCGCGATCCAGCACACTCTCTTCTACGTAGATCGGTGCTTTAGCGCGCACGGCGAGTGCGATAGCATCGCTAGGCCGTGAGTCGATCTCGACATGCCGCCCGGACACATCTAATACAATGCGTGCATGGAAAATCTCATCGATCAGGTCGGAGATTACAATGCTGACGATGCTTGCCCCAAGCTCGGTGATGACGTTTTTCAGCAAGTCATGGGTGAGTGGTCGGGGGGAAGTCGTGCCTTGAAGTTCGACGGCAATCGCATATGCCTCTCCCTGCGCTATCCAGATGAAGAGATAGCGTTCTTGCTTGATAGCTTTCAAGATGACCACTCGCTGCTGCGTAGCCAGATTGATTCGCACGCTTTCAACTGTCATCTCAACCATGTTGTTCTGACTCTCTCTTTCATGGCTTACGTCCGTCGAAAATCCGACGCCCCTATTGTACACCTATCTTCACGCGCGTCGCAATAAGCGATGCTCTCCTCGCCACTGTCCTGAATCGAGTATAGCAAAACATGTCCAGTATTCCAAGTGGTTAAACGTGCAAAAATGTTGTTCTTTGCCTGGGATGGCAAGAGGAAAAAATATTCCAAAATTTCGTTCCAAAAAAGCTTGTATTGCGTCAGCATGTATGCTATCATATGTTTGAATAGCCGTTCTAAAGGTAGATGGGGAGTACTGTATAAACCTGTTCAGAAAGGCAGGAGAAAACCATGTCATCCGAGCAAGCCAGCGATATACAGCGCCGCATGTATAACTTCATTGTCGAGTATATCGGTCGGGAAGGCATGCCCCCGACCAACCGCGAAATCGGGCGTGCCCTCAATATTGCCAGCACCGGGCATGTCGATTATCACCTCTCTATGCTGGAGAAAAAAGGTTGGATTATCCGTCAGTCAAAGAAGAGTCGTGGTATCAAACTGGCGAAACAAGCGCATACACAGCGCAATGGTATTCGCATTATGGGAACAATTGCCGCCGGTGAGCCGATTGATATTTACACTGAGTCAGAACAAATGCTGGACATCGGGCATAACCTGAGCGACAGTGAAGATGCTTACGCGCTGGTGGTCAAGGGCCGCTCCATGATTGAAGATCATATCTGCGATGGCGACTATGTTGTGATTAAGCCCCAAAAAACGTGCCAGAATGGCGATATTGTGGTTGCGGTTCATACACAAGACGGGGTGAGCGGCACTGCCACGCTGAAGCGTTTCTTTCAAGAGAAGGAGCATAATCGCGTTCGTCTGCAACCTGCCAATTCTGAGCTGGATCCAATCTTCATTCCTAAGAGTGAATGGGATAGCGAATGGGAGGTGCAAGGCAAGGTAGTGGCAATCTTTCGCCACTATAGCGCTGCCTAGCTCGTTTGCTCTGGCCTGACTCACGACCTGAAAATCTGTGATATCGGTGCCTGCTCTTATGAGCGTGGTACCCTCTCTTTATGCAGAGAAGAGGAGACTGGTATGCATCGCCCCTTTAAGGCAGAGCGATGTATACTCAGACCTCTTCTTTCAAGAAGATAAAGTACAAAATCTCTGTCCACACATGGGATGAAGGTCCCTTTTTTTGGCGATAAGGGTATGCATTTTTATCGTTGTTGAGTTTATGCTTTTATTTCGTGTTTTTTACCCTTTGTCCTCTATCTATCCTCTTGTGGTTTTGCTTTAAATCTGATATACTGATAGCTAGCAGGAACATATTGTCTGAACATACCCTGTTCACGCATACCCGATTGATGATGTCTTAGAAGCGCAGGAAAGGGGCCTTATGAAGGCTGTGCTGACAGCGTTGGTGCTTGTGATAGGTGCTGCTGTAGTACTCTGGTTTGGGAACACCTTGAATTCGTGGGTTGTGGGCGGCTTAATCGGAGGCCTGGCGGCCCTGCTTATCAGTATTCCGATCTCATTACTCATTTTCTCTCACTTATCACGTCGTCATGATGAACATCTGCGCGCTGTTGCTCAAGAAGAAATGATACTGGCGCGCGAAGAGAGTCGCCGTCTCCAGATGCAGGCGGAGCGGTCGATACGAATGATTGATGCTCAGCCTCCGCTACTGGATGTCCCCCGCGCCGCTCTACCAGGCACCAGCCGTCGTCTGTCCTCTCAGGCCCTGGCTGCTGCTGATGGAAACTACCCGCCAGCGCAGGAAGCACGTCATGCCGCCGACCTACCTATTCCCCGTCGAGGTACCTACCTACCAGAAGTGGTTCGTCAACCAAAAATGCCGCCCGCTCCTACGCCCCAAAAGCGTACCCCGCGCCGCGCCGCCTATCCTGGTTTCTATGGCTATCAACCTGGTTCTGCGCTCAGCCGACTCCAGGCGGAGGCACGACGTACTGCACGTCTGGAAGCGGCTCAGCAATATGATGATATTGATTTGATGCCGCCCCATGCTGCCTACGTCCCGCGCTCCTATGCTGCTACACCGCAAGAGGCGTTTGATGCCTATGAGGAGGAGGTACAGGATAGCGAGCATCTACGGGCGGTTCGTCAGCAAACGGATCACCTGCAAGCTATGCGCCGTGCCAATCAACCGCGCCCTCAGCGTGTTGTCGAATCGACACCGCCGCCGACTGCTGCCTCGCGGGCGCTCATGACGAGTAATGAAATGGCCAGTCGTCGGGGCCGGGCATCTTCACCCTCAGATCCTCAGACCGAGTATTTGCAAGACTCTGCGCGGAGCGCGTCACTCCACCAGAGCCGCCATCTGCCACAGCAAACCGGACAGATAGGCCGTCGTCCGCAGTTAGCCAACATTCCTGCTGACCCGGCCCGCGAGCCTGATACCACCGGTCTGACCCGTCACACCCTCCAGCGTCGCGCCCCTTATACCTATGAGGATGATGAGGTGCGCCAGCAGTACGCGCAGCAACTCAACGGCCCTCCTCCCGTGCGTCGCTCATCGCGTTTTGCGCCGCACGTTGAGGAGGACGAAGAGGTGTAATGATTAAGAGGGAGCAGTGACTACTGGTGTCTCTCTCATCGTTTGTCCTGTTGGAGCAGTTATTTAGGCTGCATCCTTAGAGCACCATCCAACCTGACCGTTTCTCCGTTCAGCATTGGATTCTCGATAATATGCTTTGCCAGCGCGGCATATTCGCTGGGGCGGCCCAGGCGTGGTGGGAACGGCACCTGTTGACCGAGCGAGATGCGCGCCGGTTCCGGTAGTCCGGCCAGCAGAGGGGTGTCGAAGAGGCCGGGAGCAATGGTCATGACACGGATACCGTTAGTAGAGAGATCGCGTGCGATGGGGAGCGTCATGCCGACAATGCCCCCCTTCGAGGCGGAGTAAGCTGCCTGTCCGATCTGTCCTTCAAAAGCGGCTACCGAGGCAGTATTGATGATGACACCACGTTCGCCCTCCTCATTCGGCTCGTTAGTCGCCATCGCGGCGGCGGCCAGGCGAATCATATTGAAAGTGCCGATCAGGTTGACCTGGATCACTCTGGTGAAGTTCTTGAGGTCGGCTGGCCCTCTCTTACTCAGCGTGCGCTCGGCCAGGCCGATGCCGGCACAGTTGATCAGAACATGCAGGCCGCCCGCGTCAACGGCGGCTTTGACGGCTGCCTGAGCATCGGCCTCTTCCGTCACGTTGGTTTTGACAAATATCGCGCCGATCTCTTGAGCATATGACTCACCGAGTTCAGCATTCAGGTCAGCGATGACAACCCTGGCTCCTGCCTGTGTGAGCAGGCGCGCGCAAGCACCACCCAGCCCGGAGGCCCCGCCTGAGATCAAAACACCCTTGTTCTGTATTTCCATCTATTTTGTCCTTTCTGCACTACTATGAACGGTAGAGATAACCTCTCTCTCAATCATATCCTTTTGGCGACAGGTTTTGCCAGGGGGAAGGCAGCGTACCCGCGAGGCGGGACAGGGCACCCTCGCTCCTCGCGGATACACTGCCTTCCTTACTTGTCCTATGAACGTTGGAGTGCTAGACTTCTATATAGCGCATAAGAAAAATATTCTGGTATCAGACAGCCATCTAACTTTAAGGAACGTTATGACTGATAAATACGAGCGGTTGCAGGCTCTGCAGCGCCAGCAGGAACGTGTGCAACGGCGTATCGAGCGGCTGGAACAGGTGAGCAACCGCTATTCATGGGTGCGTGTGGCGATCTTCTTTGGTGGGCTGGGCCTTAGCGTGTTGCTCGCCTTGCTTACTATCTGGTGGATCGGTGTGCTGCTTGCTCTGCTGGTACTGTTCTGCTTCTCCATTGTGGCCCATTATCAAGGCATTGTTGATAGAAGCATCGTGCGTCATCGCATCTGGCTGCGCATTAAGCAGACGCATGTGGCGCGCATGCAGTTGCATTGGGAGACTATTCCGCGCACGGACATAGGTGAGCCTTCAACGGAACATCCCTTCGAGATTGATCTGGACATCACGGGCGAACGCTCACTGCATCAATTGCTCAATACTGCCGTCTCGCGTGAGGGCGCTCTGCTCCTGCGCGATTGGTTGCTGAACACTGTGCCGAATCTGGCGACAATCAAACAACGACAGATATTAATCAGCGAACTCATCAGCATGACGCGCTTCCGTGACAAGCTCACGCTGAAATCCATGCTGGCCTCGCGGCGTGCCGCGCAACACCTGGAAGGGCAACGTCTGTTGCACTGGCTGGAGCAGCCTGATCCTTCCGGCTCGTTAATTCCGCTCATGTGTACTTCCCTCTTGCTCACGCTGCTCACGCTGATATTGCTAATGCTGACCTTCACTATCAATTTGCCACAATACTGGCTGCTCACGCTGCTCTGCGTGATCGTGCTGTTCTATTCCACAGGCAAGCAGCGCGGGGATCTCTTTGAGGACGCCTACTATCTGCGTGATGCCTTTGCCACACTCAGCGGCGTCTTCGCTTTTCTGGAGCAATATCCTTATGGGGGGCATGAGCGGCTACGTGCTTTCTGCCAACCGTTCTTTGCCGACGAGGCTCAGCGTCCCTCGCTGTTGCTGAGGCGCATTGCTCGTATCGCCGCCGTTGCCACGTTAGAGAAAAACCAGTTTTTGCGCTTGATTATCAATGTTTTGCTGCCTGTAGAGACCTACGCGGCCCATCGTTTACGGCACTATAAGGCGCAGGTGGCGCGCAGTCTGCCCACGTGGCTGGAGCTATGGTATGAGCTTGAGGCTCTCTGTTCACTGGCAACCTTCGCCTACCTCAATCCGGCCTATACCATGCCTGATGTGCGCGAAGATGAGAGTGAGGCACTCTTTCAGGCTACGGCGCTCGGTCATCCCCTACTGCCGGAGGAGAAGAAGGTGCGGAATGATTTTGCCATGTATGCCCTGGGCGATGTGGTGATAATCACCGGCTCCAATATGGCCGGTAAGAGTACCTTTCTGCGCACGGTGGGTGTCAATCTTTGTCTGGCTTATGCGGGCAGTGTGGTGGATGCTCGCACGCTACGGGTGGCGCTCTTCCGGCTCTTCACCTGTGTGCGTGTCACTGACTCGGTAACGGACGGTTATTCTTACTTCTATGCCGAGATACGTCGTCTCAAAGCGTTATTAACGGCGTTGCAAGAGGGCGACGAGGCTACTGATACTGCGCCGCTCCCCTTGTTCTTCCTGATAGATGAGATTTTCCGGGGCACCAATAACCGCGAACGCCTGATCGGTAGCCGTTCTTATGTGAAGGCGCTGGCCGGTCATCGCTGCCTGGGCATTATCTCGACGCATGACCTGGAACTTATCAAGCTGGCCGATAGTTCGCCGCACATCAGTAACATGCATTTCCGCGAAGAGGTCGTCGAGGGCCACATGATCTTCGATTACAAGCTGCGTCCAGGGCCAAGTCCGACCACCAACGCGCTGGTTATCATGCGTATGGAAGGTCTGCCGGTGGAGGAATGAGCGATGGAGCATCACGATCACGTGCGTTTATTGCGCAAGGGCATTGCCGGGCCGGGCGGCGTTTGGGCCGATCTCGGCTCTGGCTGGGGTGCCTTCACGCTGGCCCTGGCTGACCTGCTCGGAGCCGATGGAGAAATCTACTCGGTCGATAGAGACCAACGTTCGCTGCGCGAGCAACAGCAGGCCATGCAGAGTCGTTTTCCAACACAGCGCGTGTACTACCAGCAGGCCGATTTCACGCGCCCGCTCTCCTTGCCGCTACTCGATGGTGTGGTGATGGCAAATTCGCTGCACTTTGTACGCAACAAAGAAGGCGTACTGGCGCTGGTCAGGAGCTATCTGCGGCCAGAGGGCAGGCTTATTCTCGTTGAATATAATACCGATCATGGCAATATATGGGTGCCATATCCACTTTCTTATAGTACATGGGAGGCAGTAGCAGATCGCAACGGCTTTCACGGTACCGTGCTGCTGGAGCGAGTCCCCAGCCGTTTTCTGCGTGAGATTTATTCTGCGTTGAGCTTTGCTTGAAAGTGAAGGGGAAAAAGGAGCGAACGGCAATAAGACAAAAACCAGCGTCAGAGAAGCCTCTACCCTGAAGACGTTATACGTTTTCATTCGTTTTTCTCTGTGAGGGTACTCACTAGTAGGTACTCTGTATGTGCTTATTCAGGAGGAAGAATGGACTGATGTATTTGGAAACAACTTCTGTTACGCAGCTATTGTTTGTGCGACATGGCCAGACAGAATTAAGCTATAGAGATGCCTTTTGTGGCCTGATTGAAAGTCCACTGACGGCGCTTGGCCGTGAGCAGGCCCGGCGTTTGGCGCAGCGTCTGCGCCGTGAACGAATCGATGCTCTGTATTGTAGTCCGCAAGGACGAGCGCGCGAGACAGCGCAGCCAATCGCTGAAGCACTGGGCTTGCCCATACAGATACGCGATGCTCTGCGGGAAATGGATTTTGGCCGTTGGGATGGACGTACTCAGGCTGAAATTCAAGCCGAATCACCCACAATGATGGCAGCGTGGGATCGTGGTTCGTGGATGATTCAGCCGCCAGGGGGTGAGACGCAACAGGCCGTACTTGCCCGTATTGTGCCGTGCGTGGTCGAATTGCTCACCGCTCACGCGGGTCAGACACTACTTCTTGTTAGTCATCGAACGGCCTTGCGGCTACTGATTGGGCATCTGCTCAATCTATCGTTGCCTAACAGTCGCGGTTTACATCTGGACCCGGCAAGCCTATCAAAATTGCTAGTCGTTGGCGATCAGGTACAACTCGTTTTCTACAACGATACCAGCCACCTGTATCCTTTAGAGTGACCGAACGATGTGGCTCTTTACTCTGACTTATGTATTTTATCCGTCACCTTTGGCACGGTTCCTGACGGAAAAGCTGACGAGTTTGGTTGTCGCGGGCTAAGAAAAATTTTGTTGTGGGCAACAAATGGCCTGGTACAACGTAATTACTGTTGAATGTTATGTATTGTCCGAATAAGTAGAGGAGAGCTGTCTATATGGTATGGCCTATAGCCGCATTAATCTCGCTGGAGACGTTGCAACACGCGCTGGCGGTTGTAGGCTATCCGGCTGTGACCTTCTTTGTGATGTTGGAATGTATTGGTATCCCCTTTCCGGGCGAGACCATGCTGCTGCTGGCCTCGTTTGTATCGGGTGTTTACCATCAACTCAATCCGCTGGGAGTTATTGTAGCTGCATCCTTTGGGGCCATTGTCGGTGACAATATCGGTTATGCCGTCGGACGCTTTGGTGGACGTGCCTTTGTGCTACGCTTTGGGCGCTACTTTTTTCTCAAACCGGAGTATCTAGATAAAGCGGAAGCCTTTTTCGCGCGGCACGGCGGCAAAACCGTGTTCTTTGGCCGCTTCACCACGCTCTTGCGTCTGTGGGCCGCGCTGCTGGCAGGCATCAATCACATGCGCTGGCGGGATTTCCTGTTCTATAATGCGGCGGGCGGTATCCTCTGGGCCACCTTTTATGGTGTGTTTGGCTACGTAGCCGGGCGTATCCTCCATGACAACTTCGCGCTAGTGCAGCAGGTTGCGCACACGCTCGGTTGGGTAACGACCGGTTTTATCGTGGCGGTTGTGCTTGCCGCGCTCATCTTTCTCTGGTGGCGCAAACGCCGTCAGCATGTTGTTGTGGACAAACGCAATGCGGCATGACAATTGACGCCTGTAACAGCCATTCAGTATATGCTTAGAGCAAGCTGAACAGGGTACGTTGAGTCAGGTAGACGCGATAAATCGGCCCCTACCTTTGAGGTAGCGATGAAGAAGTTGTTGTTGTATGTGAGCCTTATTTTTCTGATCGTGCTGGCGATCTGGGTATATAACTATAACCGCAACGTGGTCATACCTGGGGTCGTTGTCGCCGGAATGGCGCAACCCTGGCAACCGGTCAGGTTACGCATTGATAGTCTGCACATCAATGCGCCGGTGATGAACGTGGGAGAGACGGCGGACGGGCGTATGGATGCGCCTGTCTCGACCGCTATCAAATCACCTTACTGGACAAGCGTCTTCTGGTACCAGCCTGGTCCCGCACCTGGCCAGGTAGGCAACGCGGTTATCGCGGGCCACGTAGACCGTGTGGGCGGCGATCCGGCTATTTTCTGGTATCTTGGCACGCTACAAGTGGGAGCCAGTGTGATCGTCATCACACGGATCGGGACACAACTGCATTTTGTCGTCAATAGCGTCGTTCACTATCCTGCCAGCGCTCCAGGGCAGCAAGTACTGAACAGTGTCTTCGGCCCCACCGGCGGACGCCACCTGAATCTCATTACCTGTAGTGGCGTCTGGACCGGCGACGGCTACGACGAGCGCCTCGTCGTCTTCACCACCCTCGTAGGGGCATAAACAGCACTAAGAGAAGGCGTTGTGGCCAGTGATGGCCTGACCGATGATGAGTGTGTGGATATCATCGGTACCCTCGTAGGTAAAGACCGATTCCAGGTTGTTCATGTGGCGGCTGATCGGATATTCCAGCGTGATACCGTTCGCGCCCAGCACGGTGCGTGCCTCGCGGGCAGTTTTGAGCGCCTCGCGGACATTATTGCGCTTGGCAATCGAAATCTGGACTGGATGTAGCAGGCCCTCGTCCTTTAAGCGTCCCAATTGTAGCGCCAGCAGTTGGGCCTTGACCAGTTCAGTCGCCATAATCGCCAGTTTTTGCTGGACTAACTGGAAGCTGGCGATGGGGCGCTTGAACTGAATGCGCGTTTTGGCGTACTCCAATGCAGTTTCGTAGCAGGTGCGGGCTGCGCCGGTTGCGCCCCAGGCGATACCATAGCGAGCTTCGTCCAGACAAGAGAGCGGACCGCGCATACCGCGTATATCAGGCAGCATATTGCTGGCGGGTACGCGGCAGTCTGCGAAGTGCAACTCCGAAGTGATGGAAGCACGTAGTGAGAGCTTGTGGTGGATGTTGCTGGTCGTAAAGCCCGGTGTGCCGCGCTCGACAATGAAGCCGCGTATACCCTCTTCGGTGCGCGCCCAGACAATGGCAATATCGGCGATGCTGCCGTTGGTAATCCACATCTTGGTGCCGTTCAGGATATAGCTGTTGCCATCGCGGCGGGCGGAAGTCTGCATGCTGCCCGCGTCGCTGCCGAAATCGGGTTCGGTCAGGCCAAAGCAGCCGATAACTTCGCCGCGTGCCATGCGTGGTAACCAGCGCTGTTTCTGCTCCTCGGAGCCGAAGGCATAGATAGGGAACATCGCCAGTGATCCCTGCACAGAGACAAACGAGCGCAAGCCGCTATCACCGGCCTCTAATTCCTGGCAAGCCAGACCGTAGCAAACGGCATTCAGACCGGCGCAGCCATAGCCATCGAGATGCATGCCGAGCAGGCCCAGTTCTGCGATTTCGGGGATGAGTTCACGGGGAAAGGTGCCCGCCTCGAAATGTTCGCCAATGATAGGGAGAACGCGCTCCTGCACAAATTTACGCACTGTATCGCGTACCATACGCTCTTCTTCACTCAGCAGGTGATCGATATTATACAGGTCGCTGACCGGTGGAAGCGGCGTGTGACGTTCAACGGGAGAATGTGCCATAAGAATACCTTGTACCCTTTCCTACTGAAGACCTCTGGGGCCTGCTCTCCTTCGAGCAATTTCCTGGCCCCTCGTTATTATATCGCAGCCACCGATAATGCTGTTGGCATAGGTGACAGAGATTTTTTCAATAGAAATTCCTTTGTGAGAAGGCAATAACCAACTGAAAACGGCAGTATTTGTACCTGTTCATAGAGCGATGGAAGAAAATATACTTAAATTAGCTATAAGTTATCATGCGATTGTGTAGAATGTACTGGTATCTCTTGTCAGGTACCATCCCATGGTGGATTTGTATTGATGAAGGAAAGAACAGTTATGGTACCTTCTATCGAGCGTAGCGAAGTCGCGTATCTCATCTGGAGCATTCAGCGCAATTGTGAGGCGCTGCAACGTGTGATGAATGATCCCTGTTATTCAGTTTCCCACCGGGCGATCAACCGCCGCTATCAAGTGCTGGGCAGTCTGGAGGATCGGCTGGCTATATTTGTTGGGCCACAAGAGGCAACAGATGTGATGTACAACATTTATAACCGTGTCCTTAACCAGTCAGCGGCGGCTGCGAGTGCACAATCCGGTGAGTTAGCAAGTGATAGCTAGTTGAACGTGTGGGTGGGATGAAGGTAAGCACACTGGTGCTCGTCCCGCTCGCATCTTTTTCAAAGACTCATTCGATGTGATTAGGAGCAGCGTCACATAGCATGTATGCTACTATTCTTGTGGTATTTTCTTTTCTTCTGAGCGGGTAGTAGCAAG
>DAOTVZ010000032.1:0-5133 GCA_034436045.1 Ktedonobacteraceae bacterium
GGCGCGCTTTACCTGCCCCTGAGCCACTGCATCCTGAGGTCGAGAGCGGCTATGTGGCGGCGCGCACTCCCACAGAGCAAGTTCTGGCACAGGTGTGGGCTGAGGTCCTGCACCTCGATCAGGTAGGCGTTGAGGACGATTTCTTTGCACTGGGTGGTCATTCTCTATTAGCAATGCAAATGATCTCACATGTGCGTGAGATCTTCCGCACTGACATATCGCTCCGAACGCTGTTTGAGGCCCGGAATATAGCAGGTCTGGCACGGGCTATTGAAACAGCGGGCCAGGCTAAATTTCTGGAAATGCCCCCACTTCAGCCGGTTGCACGTGTCGGGCGTTTACCGCTCTCCCTGGCGCAGCAGCGCCTGTGGTTTTTAGCCCAGCTTGAACCGGATAATCCGTTTTACAATGTGCCCCTCGCCTTGCGCATGGCTGGACCTTTGCATATGGAGAGCTTGCAAGTGAGCTTACAAGCTGTCGTACAACGACACGAAGCCTTGCGTACCACTTTTACTGTTCAGGATGGTCAGCCTTTCCAGGTCATTACTCCTCAGTTGCCTGTAAGCATTTCTCTGGTGGATCTGAGTACGCTTCCCCAGATTGATCGCGAAGCATGCATCTTACTGTTGGCTCAGGAGGAAGCACAGAAACCTTTTGATTTACAACAAGGTCCATTGCTGCGTGCATCTCTGCTACGCTTGAGTACTGAAGAACATGTTTTGCTTTTAACGCTTCATCACATCATCACAGATGGGTGGTCTCAAGAAATACTGCTCAGGGAATTAATGGCTGGCTATACAGCCGATCTTATAGGGACAGTAGAACAGCTACCTCCGCCTCCAGTACAATATGCCGATTATGCGGTCTGGCAACGCCAGTGGTTGCAAGGGCCTGTATTGGAGGAACAAATAAACTATTGGAAAACTCAATTAGCCGAAGCTCCAACAGTGGTGGAATTGCCTACAGATAAGGTACGACCCGCAGTACAGCGCTATCAAGGGCAGACTATGACCCGCACTCTACCCGCCTCGTTGCTCAGAGACTTGCGCGCGTTTACGCGCGAGGCGAAATGTACGTTATTCATGACCTTGCTCGCCGGTTTTGCCATACTATTGGAGCGTATGAGCGAGCAGGATGACCTGATTATAGGCACAGTGGTATCAGGGCGTACATGTCGTGATATTGAGCAACTTATCGGCTTTTTTGTCAACACCCTGGCTCTGCGAATCGATCTCAAAGGAGATCCAATTGTGGAGCAGGTGATGGAGCGGGTGCGCGCGATGACCTTGCAGGGCTATGCGCATCAGGACATACCTTTTGATCAGATAGTCGATGCCATCCAGCCTGAGCGCAATCTGAGCCACAACCCGCTGGTTCAGATTCTTTTCATACTGCAAATGCCTTCCGAGGCTATCCACCTACCTGAGACCGAGTTGCAGTTCGATTTGCAGCCTATGACGGTAGAGAGCGGCACGGCGAAGTTCGATCTTGCCTTGATAGCAAGTGAGACTGATGACGGCGGGCTACAGTTATCGTTAGACTATAACAGCGACCTGTTTATAGCAGAATCCATGCAGCGGCTCCTGGAGCACTATCAATATGTATTAGTAAATATGATAACTCATCCACGGGAGCGCATTAGCCGCCTGGAATGGCTCTCGCAGTCCGAGCGCCACCAGCTATTGGTAGACTGGAATGCGACCAATGCTCCTTATACAGATAACCAATGTATACACCAACTCTTTGAGGCACAGGTGCGTCGTACACCTACAGCAGTGGCACTTGTCTATGAAAATCAGTCGTTCACCTATCGGGATGTAGATCACAAAGCCAATCAGTTAGCCCACTACCTGCAACGCCTGGGTGTAGGGCCTGAGATAGCGGTCGGAGTATACATGGAACGTTCACTTGATATGATAGTCGCTCTTATAGCTGTATTAAAAGCAGGAGGAGCATATATACCACTGGATCCTAGATATCCCCAGGAAAGACTGGCTTTGATGCTCAGTGACAGTCAACCGATAGTATTACTGGCTCAACGTACTTTACAGGCCAGATTGCCCGAGTGCTCGGCGAAGATCATATACCTGGATAGTCATGAAAAGAATCTGCATACCGATGAATGTGCTGAGCCACCGGCCTGCACTGCTACAGGGGACAATCTGGCCTATATAATCTATACCTCTGGAACGACGGGGACTCCAAAGGGTGTACTCATCAGCCATCGCAGCTTGTGTAATGTGATTGAGGCACAGATACGCGCATTTGCAGTAAATTCTGACAGCCGTATTTTACAGTCTGCTTCTTTTGGCTTTGACGCTTCGGTCTCCGAGATCTTTATGGCCTTGTTAGCAGGGGCCAGCCTCTATCTTCCTCCTTCGCCTACCTCGCTCTTGCCAGATGCTTCACTTTTACAACTATTGCGGGACAATATGGTGACTACGGTAACATTACCTCCATCCGCACTGGCATTGCTTCCATTCACAGACTTACCGGCCTTACAGACCTTGATTGTAGCCGGAGAGGAGTGCCCCGTTCACCTTGCAAAGCAATGGTCCGGGCGTTATCGGATGCTCAATGCCTATGGACCCAGTGAGACAGCGATTTGCGCTACTATCGCCACTTGCGACTCTACTGATACTGATAGGCTTTCCATCGGACATCCCATAGCTAATACTCAGGTGTATGTACTTGATACCCACATGCAACCGCTACCTGTTGGTATACCTGGAGAACTCTATATCGGGGGCGTCGGAGTAGGGCGTGGATATCTAAATCAACCAGCTCTGACAGCCGAACGTTTTGTTCCCGATCCTTTCAGTCATTGTGCCGGTGCACGACTGTATAAAACCGGGGATTTAGTCCGCGTACGCTCCGATGGTAGTCTGGAATTTCTAGGACGGCGCGATCATCAGGTGAAACTGCGTGGCTTTCGCATTGAGTTGGGAGAGATAGAGGCCGTGCTTACGCAACAAGCAGATGTTCAGGATGTGACGGTCATCCTGCGCGAAGATACACCTGGAGACAAACGCCTGGTGGCCTATATTGTACCGCGTGGCGGGAACACTATTGTGGAAGCGGAATTGCGAAGTCATTTGCAAGCCATGCTGCCCGAGTATATGATTCCCGCCCATTTTGTTTTACTCGACGCGTTGCCTCTAACCCCCAGCGGCAAGGTTGACCGTCGCGCACTGCCCAGACCTGAACACATACGGCGTTCACCTGGGAAGAACCCATATATTGGTCCGAGAGATCACATCGAGTGGGAAATCTCCCGCGTATGGGAGCAGATTCTAGGTATCAAGCGCATTGGGGTACGGGATAACTTCTTCAATATAGGTGGCAATTCTTTACTCGCTGTACGTTTACTCGACGAACTCGAACAAGCCCTCGGCAGCAAAATTGCTTTAAACACGCTCTTTCAGGAGAGCACAATCGAATATCTGGCTCGTATTATTCGTAACCAGCGGATAGCGCCTCATGCGAATAAGCAGAGCGAACTCATGGAGTTCTATCCTGCCTCTGTAAACAGAGAGAGACTGCCTTTCTTCTGTGTTCATCCATCCAGCGGCGACACATTTGCGTACGCAGATTTGGCGCGCTGTATAGGCTCGGATCAGCCATTTTACGCATTTCAATCGCGTGGACTCGATGGGCAGCAAGAGCCGTTTGAGAGCATTGAGAAGATGGCAGAGTGCTATATCTCGTCATTACGCTTGGTGCAGCCTCATGGACCTTATCTGTTGGGCGGATGGTCTATGGGGGGTATTGTGGCTTATGAGATGGCCCAACAACTGCTCCTGCAAAGAGAGGAGGTGGCTATGCTGGCTATGCTGGATGCTACGATTCTCCCTGCGGTGGAAGGTGGAGACGCGGAGCTTGCTCATGCATTATTAGGTAAGGAGTTGCCCTGGGAGCAATTTATTCAACTTACCGAAGAAGAGCAGATGGAATATCTGCTCGATTATAAGCGCCAGGTCGGCCTTGAGCTGCCTGATACAGATCTCCTTTTATTCCGTCATCATATGCGTCTCTTTGATTTAAATTCACGGGCAGTGCGGAATTATACTCCTCGTTCCTACCCAGGCGATATGATGGTCTTCCGCTGTAGAGATGCGGCTGCACACATTCCACCGGACCTGGCCTGGGGACAATTCGTAACGGGAGAAATATATATCTATGAAATCCCAGGCGATCACCATTCGTTAATGCTTCATCCAAACGTGGAGGAACTGGCTAAACAGTTGAGAGCGTGTCTAGATGAAATGCAAATAAAGCATAGAGAGGCTTCTTTAATTCGTCAAATATAAACCTGCGAAATCTGAGTGCCTGCTATCTAGCTGAAATAAGGAAAAGGAGGTGTTTGGCCAATATAGCTCGATTCTAGAAAAGCTTGGTCCAGTAATGAATAATTCAATCCATTACGAGAAGATCGAGCGTATACGATTTAAGGCACACATTGTACAATCGCTCAATATACAGCAGAGCGCTGTATATGCTGTGAGAAAGGGGATGAGAGATGAGTCAGAAAGATGGTATCGTCGATAACACGGTATATAAGGTCGTTGTGAATCACGAAGAACAATACTCCATCTGGCCTGTGGATAGAGAAAATGCTTTAGGTTGGCAAGATGTGGGTTTTAGCGGGACTAAGGATGAGTGCCTCGCGCATATCAAAGAGATATGGACCGATATGCGCCCTCTTAGCGTCCGCAAAAGGATGCAGGAGACCGCGCACTGAAGGCATGGCATGAACCATCTCAATTTTTCAGGGGATGGGATTTTGCTGGCTGCTGAGAACAGCATCACCCACTTCCTAAAAATCAGGGATGATTCATGCCTGAGTTAGAGGCTAAGCAACAATCAAAAAGGAGCGGTAGTATGTCAATGCCTTCTCTTAAACGTTTGGTGTGAATTGAGATGATGACTTTACCACTCGAGCAACTCGGCAAAGGCCAACGGGTCGCGCCCAAGTTGCCCATTGAGCCACAGGCAAAAGATATGCAAGGCCGCTCCCGCGCCAGGCGAAAGGTATTGAGCAATTTGTCATAGATGCTTTCAATGATCTGGCGCAGCCCGGCCAGCCAGCGCCGCCACGCTTTGGACCAGCGCACCTTGCTCCTCTGGTGAGGA
>DAOTVZ010000033.1:0-2318 GCA_034436045.1 Ktedonobacteraceae bacterium
GTGGCCTTTACAGTAACGGGCGAGATGACAGAGATCGACCAGCATATTCTGGCCGCGCTCAAAGAGCCGCTTGTGCAACTCGTGCGCACCTGCCTGACCGACACGCTACAGATGCAAGGCCAAAGCAGCGCAGAACCACATACCATCTGGTTACATGTGCAGGGCATTGGCTCCGAGGTAATCATCGAAATTGGTTTCTCTATGAGGGTACAGGGCGGCGCAATCGACGCCGTACACACGGCGATTCGTCAGCTTAACGGCGTCATCTCTTCACGGCGCAACACGAACGGGAGAGGCATCAGCTTCGTCCTGCGCCTGCCACGCTCGCGTGGTGCCGTGCGTTGCTTGCAAGTACGTGTTGGCATGCAACATTTCTTAGTGCCTTTCGTGCAGATAAGACGCATCAGCGAGGCGGCGACGAAGGATTGGGATATTCTCTATACACTGCACGATTTGCTGCAAATTTCTCCAACATCCTCATCCACAACAACACGCATCACGCCTGTGTTGCTTCTGGCACAACCCGCTTCGAACCTGATCATCGGAGTCGCAGTCGATGAGATTGTGCAAGAACTGGAACTGCTGGTGCGCCCACTGGCCCCCTATCTGCGCCGTCCAGGGATCAGCGAGGCCGCCATCGATGGGGCCGGGTGCGTGCTATTGATGGTCGATCTATTAAAGCTTCTCCATAACCGCTTACCAAGTTGCCCGCCCCCCGTCAGGGAAGGCTTACCCCTCCCTGCTCAGGAATCGAAGCGAAGCCAGCCGCTGGTACTGATTGCGGACGATTCACCTTCCATGCATCAGACATTACAAACGATTCTGGAACAAGAGAATTACATTATTGTTGATGCACTCGATGGTATCACAGCTCTCGATCACATGCAGGTACAACCGCCGGACATCTTCATTCTAGACATGGATATGCCCAATTTAAACGGGTTTGACCTGCTAAGCATTATGCATCTCTATCCCGAATGGAGCAATGTCAAAATCATCATGCTCACCTCGCACAACGACTCGACGCACCGCACACGGGCACGGGAACTGGGAGCACACGCCTATCTCACCAAACCTGCTGACCCCACCGAACTGTTGCAGACCGTGCGGCAACTACTTACCGGCGCATAACATTGATCAAATCTCCGTCCCTACACAGACTTATGGTTGCCGTAGCGGCGTATTAGCTCCTCGCGCGTCATCCATACCTCTTGCGGATAGGTATTATACGTACTGCCTTGCGTCAGGCGGGCGCGACCAGCGCGATGGTAGAGTACCAGCAGACCCATCATAAAGATGCGGTCGCACCAGGCCGCCAGGTTGTGGGGCCGCTCGCGCACGATAAAACCCAGCCGTGGCGCTCCACGTCCCAACAGGGTGACGCCACGAATGAAGCGTGCCTCGCTGGGAAAATCAGTCTGTTGTGCCCATTGAGCCAGCGCTTGCAGGTCTTCTCTCATCATGTGCAGCAAGCGCCAGTTGCTAACGCTGCCAGCCGCCTGCATCAAGGCACGATTGGAGAAGTGCAGTTCGACCACGGGATCGCCTGGCGCGATGCGCAGGCCATCCGCCACTGTTTGCGCCCGCCCGTGATAGCGCGTGAAGCGAACCTCAAAAAGATGATGCGGAGCGTTGGGAATGGCCTGAATATGCCAGAGCCGGTGCATGAGGCGTTCCCAAAACGGCCAGAAGCGCATCACCCCACGCGCTTCACCGGCGCGCGTCTGCAAGGCCAGTCGCCACAGCCAATTGACGTGCGGCGAACGGCGTACATGCGCGCCAGGGCCACCATGCACGGCAGGTACTCCCCCAGGGCGACCGCGAGGGTTGCCCCTACCCTGAACGGATATGGTAGGGGCGACCCTCACGGTCGCCCTGCTGCCTCGCCATGGTCTCTCCGCTCTCTCTGTTCCCTCTATTTTTTCTGTTTTGTCCGTTCTCCCTGTCATTTCCATAGTCCCTGTCGGTGATGTGGTATAGGCATCACGCACCTCGCGCCTTTCACGTACCAGCAGGATCGTGACGGCAGCAATTAAAAGAAAGAATGTCGCCAGCGCGAAGGTCAGGCGATAGCCGAGGGCGGTCTGGCCCCCGGCGCTGGCAAGAGAGATCAGCAAACTACCCAGCAGCGGAGCGAGAATACCAGGGAGTGTAGCAGAGGCGCTCCACAGTCCCATATCTTTGCCTACCGCATTCATTGAAGGAAGTGCATCTATCGAAAGCGCCCAGTCCACGCTGCTGTACGCGCCGTAGCCAAGCCCGAACAGGATGCCAAGTGGCCACAGCGGCACGTGGTTAGGGGAAATCACAAAGGCCAG
>DAOTVZ010000034.1:0-9354 GCA_034436045.1 Ktedonobacteraceae bacterium
GGCATCACCATGATTTTTTCTCCCAAAACCAGCCATCACCTCACCCCGTAGGGGCACATTTCATCACGCCCTGCTCGCCCGTCAAGCCGCTCCCTGGGCGTGATGAATCACGCCCCTACGGGAAGCGCCGATTTCGATCAGGAAAAATTCATCATCGGTGTCCCGCGCGGGACACAGCAAAAGTTTCGTTTCTAGCGTAATCGTTGCACACGCCGCCTTTTTTGCCCGGCTGCTACGGGTCTTAAACCTTCCTCTATGACCACTTCAGCGGGGCGACAATCGTATTGCGCGATAATCGCGTTGACGCGCTCACGCACTTGCTCAGCCACCTGCGCGAAAGCCGCCTGCTCAGATACAGCCAGATAGATATGAAGTTGATCGCGGTGTTCCTGCACAACCTGATAATCAATGATCTGCGCGCTTGCTAACAGAATCATGCGACGGATGGTATCGGGAAAGAAGGTGCGAACCTCGCCTGAGTGTTGGGTGAAGTAGCAGAGATCGTCACAACGCCCCTCGATAGCCTGAATGACGCGGAACGCACTGCCGCAAGAGCATGAGCGCGGATCGAGGCGTAGCACATCGTTGAGCCGATAGCGAATGATCGGTTGCGTCTTGCGCCACAGATCGGTGACAATCGGTGTGACACGCTGAATATGTGATGTTTGCTGTTCGTCGGGCAGAGGCTCGCACTGTAACACGACCAGATCCTCCTGAATATGCAGCGAGCCATGTGCGCAACTGACCGCCAGTAACCCCTCTGTGCATTGATAAATCTGCTCGACCGGCACGGCAAAGACCTCCTCCAGCGCGCTTTTATCCTGCGGCTCCAGCACCTCTGCTACCGAGATGAGCCGCAGCGGGTGCGCATGCAGTGTGCCGCAGCGCCGTGCCTGCGCCAACAGGCCCAGCAGCGACGGTGGCCCCACGATGATATGAGGTTGAAAGCTGTTCAGTTGTGCCACAGCAACGGCCAGAGGTAGCATCAGATCAAAGTAGCGAAATTGTAGTAGCAGGCCGCCGATCTGCTCATAGAGGTTGCTGTTTGAGCGCAGAAAGAACGCTACGCGCAGGCGGCGTGGACGAAGGCCGTGCAGCGCCCGCGCCAGCATGACACCCGCCCAGCCCGCGCGCTCTTCGGGACTGACCAGGAATAGTCCGCGATGGCCCGATGTGCCAGAGGAAAGTCCGACCGTCAGATCGGCCAGCATGGGCCGAAAATCGCGCTCCTGTTCGGCCCGCAGCGCGACCAGCAGCGCCCGCTCCTGTTCGATGCCCCGCGTATTGAAGGTAGCGAAGTTTTGCATCATCAACTGCTTATCAACGGTGGGCAATATGCGCCAGTCGCGCAGGTCATGACCGGCCCAATGCCTGCGATAGAATGGCGCGTGCCGGGCGGCATAGTTGACGATGACCTGCGCACGCTCATCCTGGAACTGAGTCAGTGTTGCGTCGTGCAGATGTTGCCAGCGCCAACGGGCGCACGCGAAGTGCTGCATAGTCCAGGCGAGTTCTCTGGTTCGTTGTATGCTATGCTTCATTGCTGCATTACCTCACGCGCGAACACTTCTGGGCAGTGGCTTGGTATAATCGTCACATCGGAGCAGGCCTGTGCGAAGGTGTGCAGATGGGCAATCGTAGCACGCATCGCCGCTACGTCATCAATGAAGAAATGCGTTACGCGGCTCGGTGGGCGATTCTCATGAATAGCGCGCAAGAGCCAGCAGCCGTCAGCCGCGAAGAGCAGGGGGCCGCGCTGCGTCTGCGCCAGCATACCCATCTGCCCACGCGCGTGTCCCGGCAACTCGACCAGCAGCAGCGAGCCATCGTTGAACAGATCATAGGTCGCGCCCAACCCCGGCAGAGCCGCGCCTGTGAAGCGAGGCAACTGGCGCAGACGCCGCGAAAAATCCTCCGGCAAGAGCGCTGGAATGAAGCCGCGTTGCAGAGCATTGAAGCCACGACGGGGTGCGATGTCGGCATAAGCCTTCTGCGTAGCAACAAAAGTGGCCGTCGGGAAATCGCGCAGACCGGCAATATGATCGGCGTGAAAGTGTGACACCAGCACGTAGCCGATGTCGGCGGGGGTGAGTTGCCAGCGTCCCAGTTGAGAGACCACCGTCAGCTTTGGGTCGAGGTGTAGCGGCGTTGCCAGCCGATAAAGCGCGTAGGGCAGACGCTGTGTTGCCGTCAGCAGGCGCGGCGCGTAACCGGCATCCCACAGTAGCCAACCATAGCGCGGGTGTTGCAGCAGTGCCACCAGCGCATGACAGGCAATGCGCCGCCGCGCCCCTCCCTGAATGACATGGTGTTCCCACGTCAGGCAATAGCCGGTGTCCAGCAGATAGCATTGCACCGTTTCCATCGCTCTCATGCCTCCTTCCACGCCGCTAAGGTGCATTCAATGCCCTCGGTCACCGTGCGTTGCGGGCGATAGCCGAGATCGTTGCGCGCGGCACTGATATCGTAGGTCTGTGTGCGTGCCAGGATAGTAGCCGAGTAGCGCGTGAGCAGTGGTTCTTTGCCAGTGAGCGTGGCCCGCAGTTCCATCAGACGCGCCGCTGTCAGCACAACGCTTAGCGGTAGCATGCGCAGCGTTGTGGA
This sequence comes from Ktedonobacteraceae bacterium, assembly GCA_034436045.1. Taxonomy (GTDB): domain Bacteria; phylum Chloroflexota; class Ktedonobacteria; order Ktedonobacterales; family Ktedonobacteraceae; genus H111-94. The sequence continues at coordinate 2,605 of DAOTVZ010000034.1, forward strand.
GAGGCCCAGCCGCCGCAGCACCAGACGGATTGTCTCCCATAGCGGCACATGCTCATCGTTGGTAATAGTATACGTCTTGCCAATAGCCGCCGGTGCGTGTAAAGCCAGCCGTAGCGCGTGAACAACGTTCTCCACGTAGGTCAGATCTACCAGATTGCGCCCATCGCCGATTTGCGGCAAGCGACCCTGCCGCGCAGCAGCGACTAAACGCGGCAACAGCGTCTGATCGCCCGGCCCAAAGATCGCCTTCGGGCGCAGTGTGACCGTCTCCAGACCGGCAAGAGCCGCGTCATGCACGATATCTTCACCTAGCTTCTTGGTGTGCGAGTAGGGCGAGACGAAGCGACGCGGATAGGGCACGGCCTCGGTGACGTTGAGTTGATCGTGCCCATCAAAGACGACGCTGGGCGAAGAGACGTAGAGCAGACGGCGCACACCATGCTGGAGACAGCCCGCGACCACCGCCCGCGTACCTTCAACGTTCACGGCGTAGAAGTCTGCGTAACGGCCCCAGGGTGCCGAGAGGGCACCAGCATGGTACACAGCCTCCATACCACGACATGCCGCCTGCACCCGTTCGGCATCGCGTAGATCAGCCACCATCGGTACGGCCCCCGCCATGATGAGCGCCTGGGCCGCCGCCATCGAACGGCCCATCAAGGTGACGCGGTGTCCGTCAGCCAGTAAGGCTTTGACGAGATGTTGTCCTAGAAAACCGGTGCCGCCGGTTACAAGTATCTTCATAGCACCCCTCAATAGGTCAGCGCCAGCGCACCCAGCGTCAGACCGGCCCCTGTGCCGACCAGCAGGACGCGCTGTCCACGCCGGATGCGCTGCTCATGCACCGCCTCAGCCAGCGCCAGAGGAATCGAGGCTGCGATACAATTGCCGCGCAAGGCCAGATTCCAGATGACCTGCTCACGCTGAAAGCCCAGGCGGGCCGAGAGCAATTCCAGTGCATGGCGGCTGGCCTGATGTGGCACAACGGCATCGATCTCGTTGCGCCGCCAGTCCAGTTCCTCAAAAAAGCGGTTCACAAAGGGAATGCTGAGTTGTGCCGCCATTTTGAAGATGGCGGGGCCACGCATCTGAAACAGGTTCATCTCCGGTGTGGTGGTCGGATCGTTGGGATGGTGCAGTGTGCCCCCGCCGACTATCTGCGTCAACTCCGCCCCACTGCTATGGGTGCTGAACTGCGCGTGCCAGACGGCACTGCCTTCCTCATCAGCACTGCGCGTCACAATCGCCGCCGCCGCCGCATCGCCGAAGAGGACAGCGCTTTCGCGCTCACGTGGATTTAACGAGCGCGAAGCGATCTCGCTGCTGACAATCAACACGTTATGATAGACCTGCCCCGCTACCAGATGTGCGGCGGCGTGCAAGGCGAAGAGAAAACTCAAGCAGGTTGCGTTGACATCGAAGCAGGCACTGCGCCCCTCCGGCGCGTCCAACTCGCGCTGCAACAGCGCCGCCGTGCAGGGAATGGCTTGCTGTGCACCCGTCGAGGCTCCGATAATCGCATCAATCTCACCGACATGCAACGCGGCTTGCGCCAGCGCCATACGCGCGGCGGCCCCTCCCATCGAAACTGAGGTTTCATGTGTAGCATATCGCCGCTCGCGGACTCCTGAGACGCGCTCGATCCAGACGGCGGGAATGCCCAGGCGGTTTTCAAGATCGCTATTCGTCACACGTTGTTCAGGCAGGTACCAGCCCAGCCCCGCAATTTTTACCGGTAGTTTCTTCATCGTGCTACGTTCTACTTTCTCGCTCCTTCATGAGAGGATAGACGTTGGGCATAGACATTGCAGTTCTTCTTTGTAACGGTTGAGACGTAGAAACATCTCTCTTGCTGTCCTATGCTACTCTTGAACAGAGAGTCATGCATGGGTCATGCGACCTATCCGGTGGCTTTTTTTGTTCTTGCAAAGAAATTCTATCTAGCTGACTCCGAAAAACTAATTCAAGAGTGTTTATATCAGGCAGGCAGGCAATTGTATTCCCGGCATCTGTCTTACAGCCGAGCGCCATCGAATGCATAGGGGCGTATGTATAATGCAACTATCAATTGGGAAATTTGATCAGGCAACTTCGTCGCCAACGCTCCATGAGGCCGAAGAGTCGGGGCGGGTCGCCACATCGCTGGATAAGGCCAGAAAGCATTATCACTACGCCGACCCGCCCCTACGGATTGGTGGGAAAATACTTTAGACCGCTGTTTTATCCGTTTCTATCTGCTCTACCGTATCGGGCGGGACATTGTCCGGCATGGATGTCTCTACGATAGGTGCCGAGTTGCTTCCATTATTGGCACTGCTAGCAGTTTCAATGCTACCCATGCCGTCGGCAGGTGGCTCAGGAGCGGGATCGGCGGGTTTGATGGGCATGCCGCGTTTGCGCTGGCGGTAGTCAACCCACACGATGAGTAGCACCATCGCCAGACCAACCACCCCCATGCCGATGAGTTTGTAGATATGGGGTAGGTTGAGTGCCAGCACGCCGAAGAGAAAGGTTAGCCCATAAAAGACGTAGCAGATCTGCTTGACGCTCAGACCGGTAGCCAGCAAACGATAATGCATGTGCGTGTTGTCGTAGTGCAGGGGATGCTGACCATGCCTGATACGATTGATTGCCACCACCGCGACATCGAGAATCGGGATACCGAGCAGCATGAGCGCCAATGCGACCTTCGCGCCCCCAATGATCGATAGTACGGCAAGGCCCAGGCCAAGAAACTGTGAACCGCTATCGCCCATCAGGATTTTAGCTGGATTCCAGTTGTGCGGTAAAAAGCCAAGCACAGCGCCGGTAAAAATAGCGCCCAGGATGGCGATGCTATGCTGCCCCATTACCCAACTGATAATCGTGATGAAAAGCGCTGTGATCGCCACCACACCCGTTGCCAGCCCATCCAGTCCATCGACCAGGTTGACCGTATTCATCATGCCCACAATCCAGAACCAGGTAAAGAGCATTGCCGGAATAGCCAGCCAGGTAATCGCGGGCGTGTGAATAAAGAGTGAGATAACGGGTTCGCGGTACCAGGGCAAGCCGGGACGGTAGACCGGTACCCCAAAGGGATTGCTAAAGCCGAAGAGCAGCACACCCTGGAACATATACTGCACCGTGCCATTGACGATATTCCAGCCCGGCCCCATCACAATAATGACTGCCATCGTTTGAGCCAGCAGCTTTGGCAATGGCCCCAGTCCCTTGACATCATCGTAGGCATGAACGGCCACAATCAGCAGCGCAGCACCCAACAACAGCCAGTAACTAACCATCTCCCTGGATGAGACGTGCTGCCCGCTATAGAACAGTAGCGAAGCAATAACGAAAGCCAGAAACATTGCAATGCCCCCCAGGCGCGGCCTCATATCCCTGGCACGTCCGGCCTCTTGCCGCCCCAACCATCCCATACGGCGACAGAGCGCGATGACACCAAACGTCAAGAGATACGTCAGAAGAAACGCACATACACCTCCGAGCAGCATGACGGCAATATCGGGGAGAGCGGTGGGCAAGGATAATAATAACATATGCGGCATCGCTATTTCTCTCATCCTGCACTTCCTGGTACTTATTAAGAAGTGCCGCGCCTGCTGGCAAGCTACGCGGCACCAATGCTACGTGCTAAGGTAGCATTAAAGACACTTTCTTCTAAAAAACGTTCGCATAAAGACTTTTTTAAAGAGTATTTTTTCCTTGTCACAGTATCTTAACGAATACATACCCGACCGCTATCAATCGAAAGGCCATAGTTACCATAAAAAGCCACGTCATCAGATAGCAATTTGTAACACACGCTCCCAACCGGCATAGTCGCGCAGTACCGTTAGCGTTGCCTGTGGCCAATGTTCATGCAGATAGCGCTGCAACGGCTCGCGTTGCTGATAGCCGATCTCCAGCAAGATAACGCCATCTTTCTTCAGCGTAGCAGATTGCTGTGCCTCATCCAACAGGCGGTATAAGAGGGCTAGCCCTTTCGGGCCACTGAACAACGCCAGATGCGGCTCGTAGGCCAGCACGTCAGGAGCCAGTTGTGCCATCTCTTCGGTGCCAACATAAGGCAGATTAGCAGTTAGCACATCGACCGGCTCCGGCAGCGGCGCGAGCAGATCACCTTGCAACAGGCGGATGCGCGACGCGACATGATGCCGTTCACAATTGAGCCGGGCGACCTCTAAAGCCTCGGCGGAGATGTCGCAGGCATACAGGTAAGGCAGACGCGGTTCCTCGACGGCCAGCGTGATGGGAATAACGCCGCTACCGGTGCCGATGTCGGCTACGATAGGGGTTTGTCCACCGGACAGGCGCGTCCGTATCTGTTGCAAAGCCACCTCTACTAGCAATTCCGTCTCAGGACGGGGAATCAAGACGCGGTGATCAACGATGAAGTCTAAGCCATAAAACTCTTTATGGCCAAGCAGATAGGCCACCGGCTCGCCACGCGCGCGCCGCGCAATCAGCGCGAAAAATTGCGCCTCCTGCTCAGCGGTTAGCTCGCGCTCAGGGTAGGCATAGAGCAGGGCACGCTCTATGCCCATCACGTGCGCCAGCAATAGCTGTGCGTCCAGGCGGCTTGTATCATCTTGCTTTGCCGTGTTCGCCTGGGCCAATTGCTGCATTCCTCGCTGTAAAGCGGCGCGAACAGTAGTCATACCTTCCTTAGCACATACTAGATGTAGTGATACCCCTTGTGGATATCAGGCCTCCCTGGCACAAAACTAGAGCGGCTGGCGTCCGGCGAAACCCGCCGAGAGATCATGCCAGAAAGCGATATGCTCTTCACCGAGCCGCCAGCACAGGTACACCTCGCGTCCGGCGCGCAAGCTGAGAAAATCCACCAGCCCCATATCGGGGTCTTTAAGCTCGCAGCCGAGCGCCTGCACCTGCCCCAGTAGCATCGTAAAGCGCTCTATATGTCGTTCCATTGTTTCTTGCAATTCAACGATACGCGCCCGCGAGCGATGTCCATTGCCCAGCGCCTGCACCTGTAGCGCGTCCAGTTCATCCTCGACCTCTCGTAATTTCTGACGTTCCTGCTGTATCTCCTGTAACACTCCCCGCAAACGTGGTAGGAGCGCCTCTGCCTCTTCCAACGTAAAGTAATGTGGCATGGTTGACACCTTTCCAGGAAAGCGGATGGTTTCTTTCCATAATATTTTGAGCCATTCCACTCAAAACCAACGGGTTGTCTCCAGCACCTATAGAGATTATTCCCTAGAAACATTGACGCCCAGGCAGAGGATTTTGTCACAGGAAATTTATCCGCTTATTATATAACAAGACCGCAACAAGGCCGCCGCGCATTGCGCGACGGCCCCGCGACAATCTTGCCTGTTCACCCATGCCATTGCCTGGCATACTGCTGTGTCAGGTTGAGATAGAGTGAGCCATAGGTGACGCTCGGCTCGATCATCGACCCCTCGTACCATTCGTTGAATGAGGTAATCGTGATCCAGGACGGATTACTGGCCATCGCGGCCTTCCAACTAACACCGTAAGTCGCGCCATTGTTGCGCGGAATGATAAATGTGCCTTTGCGTCCGGGGATGCGCGTATCATTATAGCCGGGCATAACCCCTGCCGCCCAGATTTTATTGGCGTGATGCGCGGCGTTGTACGCCGCTACCTTGTTTCTGAAACCCTGATCTACCGCAGTCATATCGCCATCTTGCAAGCCCCAGTCACCGGCGCTATACAGATGAATGCCATCGAACACACTCAGCAGATTCATATCGACCCCTTCGGCAGACCAGATGATCTGATGCTGCGGATCAACCTGCTTGAGTACCGAGGCCCATAGCGAGAGTGTGCGTCCATTGCCCAGCGGATCCCATACAAAAATCACGGGCTTGCCCTGCCAGTGAAAATAATAGGGACTACTGGTATAGTTAGCAATCACATACTGTAGGGCCTGCACCATATTGCTCTCACCTTGCAGGTGCGGCGAGTCGCTCTCGAAATAGATAGAGGAAGCGAAATGCTGTCCCGTCGTATCGGCGAGCGTGCCTGACTGGCTCAGTAATTGGGCAAAGTTAGTATCAGTCTGATCATTGATGCCCCACCATGAACTGATGAAGCCGGTAATACTCGCGTTAGCCGCTTCCTCTACCTGCTTTTGAATAATTGAGGGGTCAGAAGAATCATACTGGTTTACAGGCAAATCTGACATTTGACTGAGCGACCAGTCCGATTGCGTATACCACATATAATAAAAAGCCAGCACCGGACGATTAGCATTGACCGTATGCATAGTGGTCTGCGCCTGTGCTACTTGCTGGTTAAGAAACATCGCAGGCAAGGTCAGCGCCAGCATAGCAAAGAAGGGCAACCAGCGACGAACAAAAACAACAATACAGCGATTTTGTGATAGTGACATTATGTACCTCTCATCATATTTATTTATTGTAAAGTAACTGTTATATTCCCTTATAAATTATACGATATTTTCATAAAAACAGATTTACAACACGGAAAGATACTTTACAATATATAAATGAGGAGATACCATCCAGGCGACAGAGATTAAAAGATACCCGTGCTGCTGATGTCAAACAAAATCCGTAGTGACATGATAATAGACTGTACAACAAACTGACACACCCCGCGCTCAAGCGACGGGGGTTCTTCCTTCAACCAGCCACCTTGCTCACTCTGGCCTTGCCAGAACGAGTAGCGGGTGTCTGTCCAGAAGCGTTACGTACCTTCTTCGAGGTACCCGTTCCCGATTGCCCACCGGTACGG
>DAOTVZ010000035.1:0-2001 GCA_034436045.1 Ktedonobacteraceae bacterium
CGCAAAAGGAATGTTCAGCGTCAACATGCCATGCTCCAGTCTGGCTTCCACATGTTCCGCATCGACTGGACGCCCAAAGGTAATAGTGCGCTCGAACGTTCCAGCAGTAATCTCGCGCAAGAGCCAGCTCTTGCGGGGCCGTTGCTCTTCCTCACGTCGTTCCTCACCCTCTGGCTCCTCATCAGCAGGCGGGAACCTGCCTCTAATAGTCAGCGTGTTCTGCTCCAGTGTTATATCAACATTCTCAGGCCGCACACCGGGAAGGCTAACACGCACGGTGTAACCTTGCTCGGTTTCGCACACATCCATGGGGACATAAACGGTGGTAGGGATGGTGGCCCAGCTTGGACTGACAAAACTTTGTGAGAGCAACTGATCCATCGCATTGCGCAGGCTCATGACTTCGCGTACAGGGTCAAAACGTGAAATGAGGCTCATACAAACCTACCTCTTCTAGCTATCTGCGTCATATTCATCTCTCTATTACTCTTCTTTAAGTGAAAGATAAGTTAATGTCTTTCATTCACTCTGATATTCAGAATAACTAACCAGAACCCCTTTGTCAAGCAAAGCAATAATATTTATATAAAATCATCAATAGTGAGCAAATATCTATTCCGTTAGATAGATATTTGCTCACTATTGATGATTTTATATAAATATTAAATTTATTTTAACGCATATCACCTAGAATGGAGCGCGCAATCACAATGCGCTGAATCTGGTTGGTGCCCTCAAAGATTTGCGCCACCTTCACATCGCGCATATAGCGTTCCACCGGATAATCGCGCACATAGCCTGCGCCGCCGAGAATCTGCACCGCGTTCGTCGTGATCTCCATGGCGCTGTCGGTGGCAAAACATTTCGCCATCGAGGCATACATGCTGGCGTTCTGACCGCTATCGAGCCTGTACGCCGCCTCGTAGACGAGCAGGCGTGCGGCCTCAATCTTCATCGCCATGTCGGCCAGCATGAATTGAATGCCCTGGAAGGTGGCGATGGGTTGGCCAAATTGCACACGCTCACGGGCGTAGTCGCGCGCGGTTTCAAAGGCGGCCTGGGATACGCCGACGGCAATCGCGCCGATATTGATGCGCCCACCGGCCAGCGATGCCAGCGCGATCTTATAGCCCTGGCCCTCTTCGCCGAGACGCTGTGAAGCTGGAACGGCACATTGTTCGAAGATCAATTCGCGCGTAGGCGAGGAGTGCAGGCCCATCTTGCGCTCAAGCTTGCCGAAAGAGAAACCGGGCGTATCCTTTTCGATCACGAAGCAGGAGATGCCACCGGCGCGTTTGCCCGTCGCGGTACGCACCATTACCATATACACATCGGCTTCGCCACCATTTGTGACCCACATTTTGGTGCCATTGAGGAGATAATGGTCGCCCATGCGCTCGGCCCGGCATTGCAGGCTGGCGGCATCCGAACCGGCTTCGGCCTCGCTCAAAGAGAACGCGCCCAGCAGTTCACCGGCAGCCAGACGCGGCACCCAGCGTCTACGCTGTTCCTCCGTGCCAAAGTGGGCAATTGACCCTGTGACCATGTTATGCACGGAGAGTCCCACCGCCGTCGCCATATCGCCTTTCGCCAGTTCCTCGTAGGCGATGGCCGCGCTCAGTCGGCTTACCTGTGCCCCCCCCAACTCCTCCGGTGTGGTCATGCCCATCAGGCCCAACCCGGCCATTTTATGAAACACTTCGCGTGGAAAATAGTTCTGTTCATCCCAATCTTCTGCATGGGGAGTCAGTTCTTGCGCCGTAAACTGGCGCACAGTATCACGGATAGCCAGTTGCTCCTCGTCGAGATCAAACTTCACGATGCCGCTCCTTTGCTACTATCTATCAAACCTTGCGTCCCCCCGTAGGGGCGTGATTCATCACGCCCTGGAAGCGCATCTACTGGCAAGCAGGCGTCTGGCAAACAGGGCGTGATCAATCACGCCCCTACGATGATATTGCACACACACTGCACAACCTCTTTGACCGTCTGGCAAACAGG
>DAOTVZ010000036.1:0-6095 GCA_034436045.1 Ktedonobacteraceae bacterium
TCCGGCATTTCGAGGCCGACCAGGATAGCGCGCAGCGGGGCCTGGGCCAGCAGGCCCCGCATAGGTTCTTCACGAACCATTTGAAGCATCTTTTCTTCCGCCAAAGTCCACTCCTTATGCTATTCCCACTAATGAATTTTTCTCTCGTAGGTCGTGACGATGAATTTTTCAACCGAAATCGGCAATGGCCTCATCCCGTAGGGGCGTGATTCATCACACTCTTCCCTCCCTTTGATCTGCTCCCGTAGGGGCGTGATTCATCACGCCCTTCCCTCCCTTTGATCTGCTCCCGTAGGGGCGTGATTCATCACCCCCTTCCCTCCCCGCCCTTCCTGCTCTCTCTGCTCGCCTCTCGTCCCTCGCTCCTTTCTCAGGGCGTGATGAATCACGCCCCTACGAGAGGGTCGATTTTGATGGGTAAAATTCATTATCACGTCCAGACGGCATGGTTTCACCGCCTTCATTGGCGACAACATAGAACGGTGTTGATGAAATGCCTGCTTGCTTAGCCGGTTTCCACGGTATCATGAAGAAGGATGAATAAGAGGGCGTTGTCGTGGGAAAGCGTTCTCGTGTGTTAAAAACCAACGCGCTGCGTGAATGCTTCACTACCATGTACCGCGAACACCATGCAATATAAGCATCACACATATCTCACGCAGGTCAGGTATGCTCATAGAGCCTGTACTGACGCAAGGGAATATGTGCAACGAGCCAGGCATTGCTTGTCGTGTGTTCATGCGCTTTACATGTTAGTTAAAAGTTATCACGCGAATCGCTCTCCTTGAAAAGATATTTGCTAGGAAGTAGGGTACCTGAGTTGTGTGAAAAAGTCAAGGCCTATACCGTATGAATCAACACGAAGGCGCTTTTGGTTATTCCCCAACGGTAAAAAGTGTGCTATAGTGATGCAATCACGATAGAAGAGAGGCATGGTATGAGGCAGTCGGTGCGTGACGATGAGGAGTTGCTCATCGCGCGCAGTCAGCGGGGAGATTTGCAGGCATTCAACCAGCTTGTGTTGCGCTATCAGCAAGCGGTCTATAGCCTCGTCTTTCGGATGCTGGGCAACGCCGATAATGCTGCCGATGTAACGCAGGATGCGTTTCTTGCCGCCTTTCGCGGTATCAATACCTATCGCGGCGGCCCTTCGTTTCGCGCCTGGTTGCTGCGGATTGGCACCAACCAGGTCTATGACTATCTACGCCGCGTCCAGCGCCGTCCCGCCGAGTCGCTAGAGGCGCTGACCGACGATGACGATATGCCCTCGGCTGATTTTTTGACCGCGCTCACCGATCCAGACCCTACGGGCAATCCCGAAGCACACGTGTTGACACAGGAGCTACAGGGCGTTATTCAGCAGGCGCTGGAAGCTCTGCCGCTTGAGCAGCGTGTGGCTGTGGTATTATGCGATGTACAGGGACTCTCGTATGAGGAGATTGCAGCCACCACCGAAACCACGCTGGGTACGGTGCGCTCGCGCATTGCGCGTGGGCGGGCACGCTTACGCGATTACCTGTATCAACACAGGGAACTTTTACCACAAAGTTATCGTCATAAGGGGGACGGGTAGTTTCCCGTAGATGGAGTATGGAGAAGAAGGGTGACAGCACAGAATCGGCATCTGACAACTGAACAGCTTTCGGCATACTTGGACAAAGCGCTCACGACCGAGGAACAGGAGCAGTGCAAGGCACATCTGCAAACCTGTGAACGCTGTCAGCAGAGACTGGTCGCATTGCGCCAGGCGGCAGCTTTGTTGCACGCGCTACCGCAGCCGCCTCTGCCGCGTTCATTTTTGTTGTCAGAAGATATGCTTTCTACCACGTCAACGAAACCGATCATGCTACGTGGCAATGGCACGATGCCGCGTGCGTTGCCGACGCGCAGAGCCGGGCATGGCTGGTCGAAGACCACGCTTACCGCACTACGCTCGCTCACTGCGCTGGTCGCCGTTCTTGGCCTTGTTTTCCTGCTCTCCAGCATCTCGCTTCCCAGTGGTGCTATGAACGGGGCATCTATGTCAACGGATTCCGGCACCAGCAGTGGTGTCGGTCAGGTGTCACCGCCTGGAGAGCCGCAAGCGACTCATCAGGCTTCTTCCTTAACTCCCCAGTACTCGGCAACGCGCCCTGCGCAAGCTGAGCAGACACCACATGCAGCAGCCACCAAACAACCGGCATATACTAACTCTACCTCTCCATCCACCGGTTCCCTCTCTACTCAGCCCGCGCCCTGGCCGGACTTGAGTAATCCTGGGGTACGCGCCCTGCTGGGGCTTCTCCTACTCTTCCTGGCTCTGCTCGGCCTCCTGCTGCTGCTCCGCCAGCGCCAGATGACACGCGCGGGATGAAATAGACGCACAGACCCCAATCCGTCCACAAGAGTTGTCAATATTCTGAGTTTTTTGTATATTTTATGGGGAACCGTTGTAATTTTTTGTATTTTCTGAAGGAAGAATAAGGGGGTCAAAGAGATGCTTAGCCCGCTGAACCTTATTCCGCCGATCATTAATCTGATCGTGATAGGACTCTTCGCGGGTGTGGTGATGAGCCAGTACGCGCGGCGACATCGCACCTATCAACTCTACTGGTCAATCGCGTTGACGATGGCCTTTATAGCAACACTCTGCTATATCTGTATGCTGTTCGTTGGGCCGACCAGCTTTGGCGGCATGCTGCTCTTCCGCTTCTACTATATCCTCGGCGGGGCGTTAATGCCGTCCTGGTTGGGTCTGGGCTGCCTGGCGCTGGTTGCTAAGCCGCGTGTCACCGTTATCTGTCTGACGGCCCTCTACATTCTGAGCGCGCTGGCAACTGTGCTAATCTTCTTCGCGCAGATCGACGTAACAGCGCTGAGTAAGGTAGCAGGTACGCCCGGTACCGGCGTGCTGATCCCCGGCCCCTGGCTGGTGACAATCATCGTGCTGAACACACTGGGCGTGGTCGCCATCGCGGGCGTCGCCATCTATTCCGGCTGGAAGTTAGTGCGCCGCCAGTCGCAGACCGCCGGTTTTCAAACCTTTAACCTGGTACTGGCCAACGTGCTGATTCTGGTCGGCGCGCTGATTAATGGTGCTGCCGGTACGCTGGCGCGTTTCCTGGGAGTGCAGAGCCTTTTCTGGGCCATCATGGCGGTAGGCTGGATCGTATTTTTCGTGGGTGTGCTGTACACCGGTCGTCGTCCACGCGCCGTTACACAGTCTGCTAGCAATACAGCGCCGTCCGAAAAGACTGCTGCATCATCCTGATGCATGAATGAGGGACACAAACGGACAATTGGCATCTGTTTCAATTGTCCATTTGTGCCCCTTATTCATTTTATCTCTCCTGTTTTTCCAGCACCTCGAAGGTATATTTGTCGCCGTGATGCAGGTAGACGACGCGCTCTTGCAGGCCGGAGAGCGTCACGAGTTGCTCGAAGTGGTGCAGCGGTGACTTGAAGGCGGCGTAGTCATTATAGTGAATGGGAATGGTCTTGTGCGCATTGATGCTCTCCAGCGTCTCTAATCCCTGTCGCGCGTCCATCGTCACCAGAATGCCCATGAGGCGTGTGCCGCCCAGATGTAGCAGCGCCAGATCGATATGGGGATAGTGCTGCGCGATGGTTTGCAGTTGCGCGTACCACAGAGTATCGCCGCTAATATAGACGCGCAAGAGTACCTGCCCATCCTGATCCATGAATTCTAACATACTGCCCATCGTCTGTGGTAAGGCACGCCAGATCAGCGCTGGCCCGTGTCGGGCGGGCAACGAGGTTACACGCAACATGCTCAGACCCTTGTGCAGAGTCAGTGTTTCCCAGGTTGCCAGGGCCTGCGTGGCAGCGAAGCAGCGGCGGCGCAGAGCCAGCGCGGCCTGCGGCGTGGTGATAATCGGTATAGCGCGGTCAAGCTCACGCACCACACGCCGGTCAAAGTGATCTTCATGGAAGTGTGAGAGCAACACGAAGTCGATGGGCGGCAATTGATGCAGTTCAAGAGCCGGATTGGTCTGGCGTGTCGTGTAGATACCGTAGCCCAGATGCGCCAGCTCGCCCTGGTGCAGAAAATTCGGATCGGTCAGAATGGTGAAACCGGCATAGCGTAGCAGAACTGTCGCAGTGCCAATAAATTGTACCGAGCCTTGTGCCATATCGGCGGTTTCACGCTCTGTCGGCAGATACAATGTATAGCGATCAGGTAATACCATTGGCGCGTCTTTCAAGATCAACTAGAGATGACCGACGAGTCTGTACCTTCCTGACACGTCTGATATCTCCATCGCTGTGACAGAGCCACATGATATACTATAAAAAAATCTGTATACGAAGGGCGTGATGATGAACTCTCCCAAACGAAACCGACAATCCCGTAGGGGCGTGAGTGATCACGCCCTGTGAGCGGCTCGACAGGCCACCGGGGCATTAACATTCTTCATCACTCCCTGTGAGCGGCTCGACAGGCCACCAGGGCATGATCACTCACGCCCCTACGGGATTGTCGGTTTACTTTTATCATCACACCCTTATGGGTTTTGCAGGGGTGAATAGTTAGAGTTTCATGATAGTATCTACCTTTGCCATTGCCATAGGCGTAGCGGATGTGCGCCGCGAGCCGAATGCCGCCTCAGAGTTGGTAACACAGGCATTATTGAATACGCCTGCTCAGGCAGATGAGGAGCAAGGCATGTGGACGCATGTGACGCTGCCCGATTATAGCGGGTGGGTGCGCAGCGACGAACTGGATGAGCCACCTGTCAAGGGATTTTGCCGGATCGGCAACAGTGAGTGTTGCGCCACTCCACTGGCGTTAAACGCCGTTGTCAGCGTCCCACAGACGCCGCTCTACGCAGAGAGAAGAGGAGAGATGTGTCTTGGAAACGCATATCTCTCAAGCGTACTGCCTCTGCTGGATACAACCGACCCTCAACGGGTGCAGGTGGCACTGCCGGGAGAGCGAGAGGCCTGGCTGGAACGTTCTGCCATCACCATGCATGTAGGTAACTCGTTCGCGGCCCTCTACCCGCGCCAGCCACTGGCAACTGTGACCCGCTATGCCCGTCAGTATCTAAACGTGCCTTATTTATGGGGTGGAACAACGGTGCAGGGCATCGATTGCAGCGCGCTGGTGCAGCTCTGCTATCGCATGGCAGGCTACCAGTTGCCACGCGATGCCGACCAGCAGTACGCGGCGCTGGCCCAGGACGTGCCGCGCGCACACATGCGTGAAGGCGACCTGATTTTCTTCGCCACCACAACCATCGTGCATGTCGCGCTGGCCCTCAATGCTACCGAGTACATTCACGCCGAGGGCAACCGCTACCAGCGCGTCCTCATCAACAGTTTCGACCCCAATGATGTCCGCTATGATCGTCGCCTGGACGAGATTTGCTATGCAGTGCGCCGTGTTGCGCGGGATTAAGGAGGGAACAATGACGATTCTACCTTTCAACGGTATCTGGCCCACGATTGCTGAAGATGTATTTATTGCCCCTGGCGCGGTCATTATCGGTAATGTAACGATTCACGAAGGTGCAAGCATCTGGTATAACACCGTCATTCGCGGCGATACCGGCCCCATCATCATCGGCAAACGCACCAATATTCAGGATAACTGCACCCTGCACCTGGACGAAGACGCGCCCCTGACCATCGGCGACGACTGCACCATCGGCCACAACGCCGTTGTTCACGGAGCAACGCTGGGCAATCGCGTCCTGATCGGTATTAACGCCGTCGTCCTCAATCACGCCGTCATCGGCGACGAAACCATTATCGGAGCCTCCTCGCTTGTGCCTGAACGCAAAAGCATTCCTTCCGGCGTGCTGGCGCTCGGCGTGCCCGCCAGAGTCATCCGCGCACTCAACGAGGCCGAACGCGCCGATCTGCTAGGGAGCGCGGAGCGCTATTATGAACGCGGGAAGGCACATAGGAAGGCAATCGGATAGATAGGGATTAAAGGCTTTCTCTAGCCCCTAAGTCCTTAGAAGCCTATCAGATCTTCGATGATCTTGTTTCCCAGGGACATACCCCTATTGAGCTAGAACGTGGTTCGATGAGCTTCAAAATCTGGAAAGGCATCAAGATTAAACGTATCAGAGTACCTGATATTCTCT
>DAOTVZ010000037.1:0-13907 GCA_034436045.1 Ktedonobacteraceae bacterium
TCAGCTAGCGACGTGGGAGGTTGTTGATGGGCAACTGCGGCGGCAGTTTCGGTTGCCCACCTTTCCGGCGGCCATATTTTTTGTGAACGCCGTAGCACATCTGGCGGAGCTAGGCGCACATCATCCCGATATGCTGGTCGAGTACAATAAGGTGACGCTACGTTTCGTGACTCATTCGGCGGGCGGTATCACTGAGAAAGATTTTGCGATGGCGCGCAAAGTGGATGAGTTATGGCAGGTGTTGAACTGGACTCCTGACGCTCCTCTCAAATAACGGTAATGATGGGTTCACCGCGTCTGGCGGTGGCCTCAGCAGCGGATGGGCGCGACGGAGGTGATAAACCTGTCCCTACAATTGCGTCTACACCATAACAACGACAGAGGTGAGATTGTATGTTTCAGCGTGTTGCTATTGTTGGGTTGGGGTTGATTGGTGGGTCGGTTGGGCTGGCTTTGCGCAAAGCAAAGGCGGCGCAACACGTCGCGGGTTATGATCTTGGACGCGGTGTGAGCGAGCGCGCGCAACGGATAGGAGCAATTGACCAGGCGTATGAAGCGCTAGCCGATGCCGTGCAAGGAGCAGAACTGGTTGTGCTGGCGACACCTGTAGGGTCAATGCGCCATCTGCTTGGTCAGCTTGCGTCTGTGTTGACGCCTGGCAGTGTTGTCACTGATGTAGCCAGCACGAAGGCCCAGGTAATGCAATGGGCTGAAGAATTGCTGCCGACCTCTGTATCATTTGTTGGCGGTCATCCTATGGCCGGTAAAGAAGTGAGTGGGGTAGAGGCGGCGGATGCAGAGTTATTTCGCGGTAAAGTCTATTGTTTGTGTGCAACAGCGCGAACGCGCCCGGAGGCGGTGAAGAAAGTATCGATGTTGATTGAGACGCTGGGGGCGCATATGCGCTTCATGGAGCCGGTGCGGCACGATGAGCAGGTGGCGGGTGTCAGTCACCTGCCCTTCCTGGCTTCCGTCGCACTGGTTAATGCTGTCGCGGGTCAGGACTACTGGCCTGAGATGGCCATACTGGCGGCTAGCGGCTTCCGTGATATGTCACGCCTGGCGGCGGGCAGTCCTGAGATGTATAGGGATATCTGCCTGACAAATGGTGAGGCAATTACGGCGTGGATGGATACCTATATTGCGACGTTGCAACAGATGCGTGACCAGATTGCGCAGCAAAGCCCGGCGCTGGGTGCGCTATTCGTAGAGGCGCAGCAGACGCGCCTGGAGTGGCAGCATGCACGGCAGATGATAGAGGAATAAGCCAGAGCTTTTGGTAATTTGAGAGAAAGAATACCGATGTATATAGATAAACCATTGAAGACCTATCTTGATGAACTTGCATCATCGCAGCCGACGCCGGGAGGTGGTTCGGCCTCGGCCCTCACCGGAGCGATGGCAGCGGCTTTAGCCAGTATGGTCGTTCGTCTGACGCTGGGGAAGGCTGGATACGAGCAGGTGCAGCAAGAGTTAGAGACGATCCTTCTGCATACCGAGCGCTTACGTCAGCGTTTCGAGCAGTTAATGACGGCTGATATTGAAGCCTATGGGCGGCTTTCGGCCTGTTTTAAGCTCGCGCGCGAGACTGAGGAACAGAAGGTAGCGCGTACACAGGCCATTCAGGAGGCGCTTGGTGCGGCGGCGCAGGTACCGTTGGAGATGGTTGAGTGCGCGGCTGAACTGGGGCAGTGTTGTGTCAGGATTGCAGAGATTGGCAATAAGAGGGTTCTGAGTGATATTGCCACAGGGATGATGCTGGCGACGGGTGCGGGTAATGGCGCGGCCTGGATGGTGCGTGTCAATCTCAAGGCCATGAAGGATATGGCGGCAGTGCAGGCGTATAATGATCGTTTGCTCACGGCCTTACAGCGGGTCGAGGCATTTAGTCAGCAAGTGGCAGGGATTGTAGGAGAGAAAGCGTGACAGCAAAGTTAATTGATGGGCGCGCAATGGGGAGGGAGATGCGTAGCGAGTTGCGCTACGAAGTGCGCCGTTATGTCGAGAAATTTGGGAAGGCCCCCGGTCTGGTAATTGTACGTGTTGGAGGAGACGCGGCTTCTGGTGTTTATAGTAAGGCGATTCTGCGTATTGCCGACGAAATAGGTGTCAATGCCGCCCTGGAGCAACTCCCAGAGCAGGCAACAGCAGAGGAATTACGGGCGTTACTGACGTGCCTGAACCATGATAAGGCTATTCATGGCATCATTGTGCAGACGCCACTACCTGCTCACCTTCCACAGCAGCTAGTGGCGGAGAGTCTGGCTCCTGCCAAAGATATTGATGGGATCAGCCTGTTGAATGCGGGCCATCTTCTCCTGGGGACACCCGGCCTGATATCTTCAACGGCGGCGGCGGTCATGGAACTGCTCGAACGTATCCACCTTCCCCTTGAGGGCAAGCACGCGGTTATCATTGGTCGCAGCAATGTGGTTGGCAAGCCGCTGGCACTGTTGTTGCTCCAGAAAAATGCCACCGTCACGATCTGCCATTCACGTACTGCCAATCTCAGCGAGCTAACGCGGCAGGCGGATATACTGGTCGCGGCTGTTGGACGCCCCAGGATGGTCACGGCGGAGATGGTGCGACCCGGTGCGGTGGTGCTTGATGTTGGCATTAACGCGCTACCTGAAGGCGGTATTGTGGGCGATGTTGATATGGATTCTGTGAAAGAGGTGGCGAGCCTGCTTACGCCCACCCCTGGCGGTGTCGGCCCTCTGACTAACGTGATGCTCTTCAAACAGTGTGTGCAGGCGGCCTGGCAACAAGCTGGCTGCGAGAAGAAGTAGCACCCGTTTCACCCCTGCTTTCGTTTTATGGTTGATAGCGCATTTTGCCAGGCGAAGGCACTTTCGCCAAAGAGCATACGACGCATGTCCATGACAAGGTGTTCAGGGACGCCGGGTTGTCCACGTAACCAGAGCCGGGGTGAAGCTATTACGCAAGCGATAACGGCGTCGGCTATGGGCCGGAAGCCGACAAGCGCCATACCAGACTGAGAGGCGAGATTGTCCCTGTCGGCTCCGATCCAGATGCGTTTTAAACCTTCGGTGCGCAATTCACTCACGATATAGGACAGCAGAGCAGGATAGAGACGTAGCCCACGATGAGCGGGTAATGTAGCGCAATCCCAGATATAGGCATCGCCTTCTGCGAGATGAAGGCGTAGATGGAGTTCGCCAATCTCCTCTTCATCAAAGCTCACCCAGCCGTAGGCGGCAAGGATGTTGTCAACCAGCGCGATATAGCAGCGGCACCTGCTGGCGAAGCGTCGTTGGATTTCAGATGTGTCATCCAGCCCCATCGCTTGAGCAAGTGAGGGTATTGTTTCCTCATCAGCACGCTGAAAGGTAGTCGCAACACGTGGCGCAATCTCACTGGTTGGCGCTGAGTTGAGCTGCAACAACCAGAAAGTTCCCACATGTTGCTCGCCGGTTGCAGGAAAATGCCTCATCTCTGCTCTGCCCCTGCTCTTAAAGAGCTAGTTTACCCCTGACCCAACTTCATCCTCTTTTCCCTTTGGCGCTGCGGACTGTCTTGCCTCTGCTCTGCCCTGGTCGCTACCGGTCAGGGAAATGGCCTTGCGCCTAACTAATTCAGCGATGGCATCCGCGAGATGTTCCTCATGAACTGCCGGGGCACCGGCGGCAATGCGCAATCGATGGGCGGTAACCAGTACATCGGCGACGGTATAGCCTTCAGGCGGAACGAATTTATAGCAGGCCATCTCAAGCAACTGGCCGTTGGGGTCTCTGAAGTAGATCGAGTCCATGAAACCACGATCAATGTTGCCGGTGTTCCAGATATTGCGTTCGTTCAGCCGTTGGGCCACCTGGGTGTAAGTGGCACGTGAGACGGTGAAAGCCAGGTGATGAAGATTGCCGATACCCTCTGGATTGGGAGTGGGATCGTTCACACGGGTGGGACGAACGAAGAAGGTGATCAGCCGTCCGTCTCCGGCATCGAAGTAGAGATGTGTTTCTTCCGGCACATCCAGGTTAGGCTGCTCCAATACGAGCGGCATGCCAAGTACCCCCTCGTAGAAATCAATGGTTGCCTCACGGTTGGAGCCGACAAAGGTGATGTGATGAACCCCCTGTACTTGTATCTTTGACATGATGCTGCCTCTATTCCAGAAACTGGAAGCTCATGCTTCTACAATTCGTTACCTATATCCTGAAGAACAGATGCCGAACTTGATCAATCACCTTCGGATCGCCCGTCGCTTCCCCACCCTCAATGCGCTGGAAGGTGGTAAGAACGAACTCAGAGGCGTTTTTGAAGTGGAAAATGGCCTGTGTACCTTCAAGATTGTCGGCTGGCTCGTAGGTATACTTGCCGTCTTTCACCTGTACGCGCCACTGTCCGCCGTACTCGCCGTCAACCCTGATGTCATAAGTGATGTCCAGTCCCTTAGCTGAGTCTGCGTCTACTGTGGACTGCATCAGAATAAACATATAGGGAACGAGGACGCCAGCCGTGCGTTCATCGAGTTGGGCATCTTTCTGACCCAGGCCCCATTTCATGTCCCAGGTGTGAACACCGTAGTCCATAATATGGAAGACGGGGTAGAAAAGTGTTGGTAGTGGCCCCATGTAGGGGTGAGTGACAAGGAAATTGCTCCATTCGTCGGCGGTCAGAGCATCAAAGATGGTGAGCATTTTGTCTGAGTCGGCTTTGAGCCTGGCAATGGCTTCTACGCGCGGCAGCGTGCGGAAGGCCAGGGCGTGTTTGTTGAGTTCGTTGGCCATTACCAGCAGACCAAGCGCGTCGGCTGGTTCATTCTTGTGTGCCATATCCCAACGTTGCAGATATCCCTCGGTCACATCAATCATATGTCCGACGATATCACCCACACACCAGCCTTCGCAACGTGTATCCACTTTCCAGTTTTGTGGCTCATCGACAATGGCGAAGAACCCCGCGCGTTCGGTACGCACAACATCGAGGATCAGGTCTTTTGCACTATAGTCCATCGAGTTGATAGCCATAGCTATGCTCCTTTCGGCTCTGTGAGCCTGGTGTGCCATTGCATGATTACAGTATACCCACAAGAGTATATCATAAGGATGAGTAGCATTACCAACCTCCTGATAATTCTCGTATGCTGGCAGCTGGTCTGAGGGTGCGTCAAATTTGACGTTCACCCGGCCTGATCTGTTACGCTTGCAAAATCCTTGTCTGTTGTCTATACTAGAAAAAAAAGTATGCTTGCTAGCAAGCATGCACCTCTGTTTAGCCCTCTTACTATTCCTCGAAAGGTTCCCTCTGTTATGGTACGAGCAATTGATAGTTCTCTTCGTAATGCCCTCAACGCGAAAACATTTTTGCCTGCTGTGCAGCTTGTAGTTGAAGATCGTGTGATTCATTATGCCTCCTATCAGACGCCGGGCATGGCTGATGCCTGGAATGATGCCTGTATTGCGGCTGATAATGGCATCGTGCGTGTTCAGGTGACACGCGGCGGTACCGGTTATGCCGAAAATTTTCAAGTTCAGCGCGTGACCGATCCCACGCAGGCGGCACAATGGGCCTCGTGGACGACGTTGCCCGGCTCCGGGGGCCTGATGTCTCAGGATGGTGGGTGTGCCGTTTCCTGTTCTGGCGGCGTGTTGCGGGCCTTTGCGCAGCGCGGCACGGGAGGTAGCGACCTCTGGTGCTGGACTTCGACCGATGGTGGCGTGACCTGGAGTGGCCCGGTGACTGTGCTGGTGCCGCCAGGGAATGCGCAACTGAAAGGTATCAGTAGCGCGGGCAATAACGATGTCTTTTTCCTCTATGACGTGAGTGGGGGGGAAGGGATTGGCTATTCCCACTATGCGAACAGCAACTGGGCACCGCTGACGACCTGGACACTGGGGACAATCAGCGATGGTGCCGGGTTAGCGGCTGTTTGGACGGGCAGCATCTATACGGTGATCTACTCGGATGGCTATACGCTCTATAGCTGCACATTTAATCCGAGCGGCAACGCCTGGAGCAACAATACAGTGGTTGTGCCTTCTTCCAGCACCTTCGTCGGGCATGTCGCGCCGCGTCTCTGTTTTGCTGATGGATTATATACTCTGGCCAGTATTGAGTTTGACACGGGCCAGACCACCGGCACCATCTATAACTACCCACGACTCAGGCAATCGAGTGATCTGATACACTGGTCGAATGGGCTGATTGTGCCTGATATGAGCAGCCTTTATGGAGTTGTACCCTTCAAACTGGTCACGCCGCAAAGTGGTAGCGCCGGTGCGCGCTACTATCTGGTGTCACCTGGAAGCATCTATAGCGCACCGGCTTTTCAAGGCAGCAGCACGCAGCAACTAGATGTCTCGGCCTCGATACTTTCGTATCAGCGCCTTGAGGAAGCGAATAAACCGGCACGCCTGGAGGTCGTGCTGGACAATGCGCGAGGAGTCTATAACACGCTTGTAACCGTGCCGGGTTGGTATCAACCGATTGGTCTTAATGCTTCGTTGATCTTGAGTGAAGGCTATAAAGTAGGGACGCCACCATTGAGCGATGTCGTGCAGGTTGGTACCTATCACATTGCGCAGATTCAATTCGTGCGCGCGCCGGATCAGAACCAGTTGCGGCTGATCGCGCTGGATGTATCGCGCAACCTGGATCTGGTTTCGCGCTATCAGTTTACCTATAGTGGTCAAACGCTGGGCTTTCTGATAACGGAGATTTGTGCAAAGGCTGGTCTATTCGGCGTACAGTTGCCAACGACGACGCAAATGAGCCAGATTGTACCATCGTTTGTGTTGCAGGCAGGGCAGAGCTATCGTCATGCACTCAACGAACTATGTGATACCTATGGGCTGGTCTACTTTTGTGATCAGAATGAGGTAATGCAATTCCGCGAACTCTCTGCCGGTGATGTGTCTGTATGGATATACCAGCCGGAGATTGAGGCGGTGACGTTTGGTAGTAACGATCAGCATGCCAATCATGTGATTGTGATGGGGAAACCGCCGGTTGGAAGTGGCAGCAGCGCCTTGACAGTGGCAGAGAGCAGCGATGCCATGCATCTGCACCTGATTGGGCTGGAGCAGTTGCGTTACCACGTTGATCAAAAGTTGACGACCAGCAGTCAGTGTAGCCAGAAGGCTACCTTCTTACTGGCGCAGGAGCTACGGGCACAGGTACAGCATAGCGTCACCGTACCGCTCAATCCGGCGCTTCAGCTTTATGATGTGATTACGTTGACGGATAGTGCTGCACCTGCTGGTAGTGGGCAGAGCGGAAATTGCCGCATAGTGCGTGTACTGGCACAATTTGATGCGCAACAAGCAGAGGTGCAGCTTCATCTGGGACTGGAAGGCGTGTGAGGATGGTTACACTATGATTAAGCCTTGCCAGCGCGGCGGCGACGAGCCTGAGCTGCTTTCTTGCGACGTTCGCGGCGTTTCTGCGTGAGGTAAGCGCGTTCTTCCGCCGATAGCTCTTGCTCTTTCGTGTTGCTGGTTGTCGTCACTGTGCGAGCTTGCTGCCTGCGTCTTCTGGAGAGGCCCCGAAAGATGACTACGCCGGCCAGCGCGCCAGAGGCGATCAGCACGAGGATATAAAAGGGGATGACAATGCCGTACAGGCTGGGGGGAAGCCAGTGATAGTTAAGGGCGAGGTTCATGAGGAAGGCCAGGGCAAGCAGGAAATATTCGATGCTGACCAGAATGTTAATCTGCTTATACCAGGCAACGCCACTGGATGATTGTTGGGCCTGGAGCATCCTTCGTCGTCCCATGATGAAGTTGAAGATGCCCAGGCTGATAAACAGGATACAGAAAAGAGCGATGAGGCGTGGATCAATGCTCATAAGTTACTCCCGCGAATGTGTCATACTGTCCACGCCTCTTCTACCCTCTCTAGCTACCGATAATGATAGGGATAACCTGAGACGTGTTGTTGTAATAGACCGTGACATGATAGACGTCATTCAGATTAACACCATAGCAGATAATTTGCAATATCGCTGTGTTCCCTGCCGGGCCGTTGGGGTCTAACTTTCCCGCAAGAGACGTTTTGCCATTCAGGCTAATATGCTGGCTGGTGACGGTGTCGGCGTCTTCTTTGACTTGCCAACTGATCGGGACATTGCTCATATCAAGCAGGGTGAGAGAGGTGGGCTGACAGGTGCCACCGGCCTGCCAGCTTGCCAGCACCGGGTTGGGTACAATGACCAACTGCGCTGCTGTATCGCCGATGCTCAATGTGACCGGCACAATGACCTGCCCTTGCCCCTGGATGGTGAAAACTACCTGGCCGGTATACGTGCCGTTTTGGAGGTTGGTGGTCAGGACGCCAATCTCGATGGTTGCGGTACCATCGGCGTTGAGGACGCCGACGGTCGTATCATTTTCGATCAAAAGCCAGTTAATACCGTTGGCGGTGACGGTGCCAACCGTCCATTGTACCTGATTGACACTCACATTCTTCAGTGTGATGGCTTGCGACTGCGGATTCCCCTTGCCGGGCGATGCAGTAAATTTCAAGGTTGAGGTACCGTCAGCAGTGGTAGCTTTCACACTATCTGTTGTGCTTTGTGCAGTGGGCGAGAGAACCTGAATATCCAGAAAAGCATGCTGACCGGTTTGATTATCCTGCGCTTCGAGGGCGTAGGCCCCTGCGGGCGTAGAGGTCGGAATGGTAATGTTTGCAGTAAAATCGCCTTTGCTGGAGCTTTGGACGCTGAGCGGTTTGCCGTTGCTATCTGTCAGGGGGGTATTCAAGATAAAAGTAATGGCATCATTGGCACCAAAGTAGCTACCATGTACTTTGAGACTCTTGCCGGCGGCAATCGATGGCACGGCATTTCCGACCAGCGTTAGCATAGGAGCCGGTGTAGCAGGTGCCACGTTGATCTGTGTTTGCAAGGGCGCGCCTGGGAGGTAGGTGTAGATGACATAGGCGCTGAGACCACCGATCAAGCATATCATCATGATAATCGTGGTCCAGAAGCCGAAACTCATTTTTGACTTCTGTTTCTCGCTATCCTTGAGCGGAGCCAGGGCGCGCATGCGAATAAAACTGTTTTGCATAGCTTGCAATGGCTCGTCAACCGAAGCCTGGCCACGCGTAACACCATAGGCCGGGCCTGCTTCGGCCCGCTGACGCTCAAGCCAGCTACTGCGCCAATGTTCGGCGGCCTGGCTTGTGGCGAAGAAGCTCTCCGGGCCAATCCCCGCTGCCAGAGAAGGTGTGCCCTGCTGTGCGGCAGGAGGCATAGCGACGGGCGGCATGCGAGATATCTGTGGCATCGATGTGATCGGTGTCACAGGGGGTAATCCCGTTGGGGCCGGTGTGGCCGGAAGCGCATTGGCGTTGCGTGGGGTGCCTGGTGGTAATGTCGGTGCCTGTCCTGCGGGTTGCCCTGACCGCATTTGCGTCGGTGGTGGGGTGCTGGTTCTCACAGGCTGAATATCCCCAGCAGGAAGAGATGCAGCCTGGTTGTCTGCCATAGCCGGAGTATGCCGTAGTGGTGGTAGCCCGGCGTCGGTCTGACGCGCGGGAGGTAAGGGTGATTGCGCTGGTGCTACCCCCTGCGAGGCGGAAGGCCCGCTCATTGGTGGCTTGCCGGCCCCTTGTCGCTGCTGAAGAGGAGGTAGTGAGGGGCCTGCCCCTGGTGTTATCGGTTTTATAGCGTTGGGTGAAGCAGTTTGCCCCGACGCTGGTGGGCCTGCTACACCGGATGGTGTGAACCCACATTTATTGCAAAAGCGAGCCTGCGCTGGCACTTCGTTATTACATCGAGGACAACGAAACGTAGACATTATCTCTTCTCATCCTACCTTTTGTTACGGTTTATGAGCGTTATCTTATTCAGACAGATCAGCCGGAAAATCTGGCTTGTCGATATCTATAAATAAAGAGAAACATACGACTGGCGTTATCGTGACATATCTTTTGATGTGAGGCAACTTTTCGGTACTATTGTCCCTCTCGGTCGCTCTGATCAACGCCTGGAAGTAGGGCATAAGGTGAATACCTGAGAAAATATAAGGTTCTCTTTTCCAGGATTCTGAACCTTTGGGTCTTGACGAACGGCGAAAAAACGCTAAAATCTCTATTAGATTAGGGATAATTTATAGATTTATGAGGTTTGCATGCACATTGTCATTCTTGGCGTCGATCATACTACTGCCCCTATTGCTTTACGTGAACGACTTGCCTGTACATCTCGCCAGGTTCCTCATGTTCTGAGCGAGGTGCGGAAGATAGCGGAGGAAGCTATCCTTCTCTCAACATGTAACCGCGTTGAACTCTATGCTGTTACTCCTGACGTTGTCGGTGGTCGAGAGGCTCTTTTACGTATTTTAAGTGAGGCTCGCCAGGTAGAGCAAGAAGAGATAGCGACCCATTGTTATTCCCATGTTGACGAGCAGGCGGTGGCTCACCTTTTTGGCGTTGCCAGTGGCATCTATTCTCTGGTGCCGGGCGAGCCGCAGATTCAGGGGCAGGTGGCCGAAGCGATGGAGATCGCGCAAGGTGCAGGCCACGCAGGCCCGATTCTCTCGGCCCTTTTTCGTGCTGCTCTTGCGACCGGCAAACGCGCCCGCAGCGAGACGGCAATTAGCCGGAATGCCGCCTCAATCAGCCATGTAGCTGTGCAACTGGCTCGTCGTCACATTCCTGACCTGCACCAGAGCAGTGTGCTGTTAATTGGTTCCGGTGAGATGAGCGAACTGGCGGCACGCAACCTGTGCGACAATGGGGCGCAACGGCTGGTGATCGTCAATCGTACTCATGAACATGCTATTCACCTGGCGCAGTCGCTGGGCGCGACGCACCGCCCTTTTTCTGCCCTGGAAGATGCGCTGGTCGAGGCGGATGTTGCCATCAGTTCTACGCGCGCACCACGCGCGTTGGTGACGCTCGACCTGATGCAGCGCGTCATGCAACGGCGCAATGGGCAGTCCTTGCTGCTGATCGACATCGCTGTACCGCGTGACGTTGAGGCGGCGGTTGCCGATTTGCCTGGTATCTACCTTTATAATCTGGATGACCTGCAAATTGAGGTTGAGCGTGGTATTCAACTGCGTCTGCAAGAGGTTGAGCATGTACGTGCGATCATCGCCGAAGAGGTGGAGGTATTTATGCGCTGGCTGGCCTCTTTAAGCGTGGTGGGAACTATCAGTGATCTGCGTCAGTACGCGGAACTGCTGCGTAAGCAAGAACTGGAGCGCACAATGCGTCAGATTGCAACCTCGCTGTCTGAGCGCGAAGCTGCGGCGGTGCAGGAACTGACGACTCGTTTTATGAACAAATTATTACATACACCTATGCTGCGCTTGAAGGATGCGGCGGCATCTGGACGTGGCCACGTGTATGCCGAAGCCTTGCGCTATCTTTTTGCTTTGGAAGAGAACAATGAGACGAATTACGATAGGCACGCGAGCCAGCAAGCTGGCTATGATACAGACGGAACTGGTTTGCCAGCAACTTCATCAGCAGTGGCCCGATCTGGATATTGTGATTGAACAAATTCATACCACCGGGGATCGTGTCACTAATGTGCCGCTCTCAAAAATTGGTAGTGAAGGTGTATTTGTGACGGAAATAGAGCGGGCATTGCAGGAGCGACGCATTGACCTGGCTGTGCATAGCCTGAAGGATCTGCCAACTGCGCAGCCGGAGGGGTTGCGTCTGGTTATTCTGGGGCCGCGTGAAGATGCGCGCGATGTCTTTATCTCGAAGAGCGAATTTCAGCTTGTCAGTGGTCGGTTAGTACCGACACAGGAGGTGCAGAAGACACCGCTCCGCGTCGGCACATGCAGTTTGCGGCGCAGTGCGCAGATACGCATGCAGTATCCTGATGCTGAAATTCTTTCACTGCGCGGCAATGTAGATACGCGCCTGCGCAAATTAGAAGCGGGCCTCTATGACGGTATTGTGCTGGCGGCGGCGGGCCTGCATCGCATGGAACTGCCAGCGCAACTCGCGGGTCGCGTAACGTATTTTCCAATTGATCTTATGATGCCCGCGCCGGGACAGGGTGCGCTGGCGCTTGAGTTGCGCGATGAGCCAGCGCTGAACGCATTGCTGGATCCCTTAAATGATCGGGCAGTGCAGGCGGCCACGACAGCGGAACGGACGTTTATGCGTCGGCTCGGCGCAGGTTGCTACCTTCCGGTCGCCGCCTATGGAGAGATCACTGATGAATACCTGACGCTGCAAGGATTAGTGATCAGCCTGGATGGAAAGCGCCAGGTGCGTGTGCAGCAGAGGATGTTCTGGACGGAGGAGACGCGCCTTGAGTCTGTCGAGGCGCTGGGCATCAGAGCGGCGGAGCAGGCACTGGCAGAGGGGGCAGATGCTATTATTCAGGCGTTAGAGGATAGTAGAGAAAGAGAACAGGAGCGCCAACGTGTCTGAATACGCAAGTACGATACTGCCGCTGCAGGGGAAGCGCGTGCTGGTGACGCGCACACGTGAGCAGGCCAGCGTCTTGAGCGAGCGCCTGCGACAACTCGGCGCGATTCCAGTGGAGTTTCCTACTATTCGTATCGTGCCACCAGAGGACTGGACAAAGCTTGATGCGGCCTTGAAACGGCTTTTTGTCTTGAAAGAAGATCAGTGCCCCTATTATGACTGGCTAGTGTTGACCAGCGCGAACGGCGTACAGATATGTTGCGAGCGTTTACAGCAGCTTGGCTATCATCCACAAGACCTGTGCGTACGCGTGGCGACTATTGGCCCGGCAACGGCGGCGATGCTGGCGCACTATGGTGTCCAGGCCGCCTTGATTCCTGAAGAGTATGTGGCGGAGAGCGTGGCGATTGCACTGCGCAAAGATGCCCAACAGAGGGGTATGCCGTTACGAGAGCAGCGTATTTTGCTGGCGCGCGCAGCGGAGGCGCGCAAGGTACTGAAGATTGCTCTACAACAGGAGGGGGCACTGGTAGATGAGGTAGCGGTGTATTCCACACAAGCGGCTCCGTGTGATGATGAGCAGGGACGCGTGGTGCTGCATCAGTTGCAGCAGCATCAGCTTGATCTACTCACTTTTACCAGTGCTTCAACCGTGCGCAATTTTGTGGCATGGCTGAAGCAAAATGCGCAGGATGATCTTGATGTGTATCGTGAATTGATCCATCACTGTGCACAAACAACTATAGCATGTATTGGCCCAATTACCGCTCAGGCCGCGCGTGAACTTGGCTTGCCCGTGCATATCGAGGCGGAAGAGTTCACTATCGAGGGTCTGGTGACGGCGATTGTTAATTTTACTAGTCGTGAGGATGCATCATGGCAGAACAAACCATAGTTACTTCCGATGTACAGATACAGGCAGAGAAACCGCAAGCGCCACAGACCCCACAAACGGCTTCTGCGGCTCAGTCGGCGCAGCCGAAGCCGAAGCAGCCGCGTCAGCTTGTTCGTTTCACATTTTATAAACTCGATCCGCAATGGTACTTTGTTCCGGCAGATGTACGTGAGCGGGGTAAGCAGCAACTGCTGGAGATTGTCAGGAAATATGGTGAAGAGAAGCTGATTCGCACTTTTGGTCTGTATGGTGTGCGTTCGGATTGCGATTTTATGATCTGGCAGGCTACCTATGACATTGGCGATCTGCGTTCATTGAACAGTCAGATACGTCGTAGTGTGATAGGGCCATATCTGCGCGAGACGCATGGTTTCCTGTCCATGACCAAGCGCTCGGTGTATGTAGGCAAGAATGCGCGTGGTGCGCATGATCCCCGCCTGGTGATTACGCCGGATGACAAGAAATATCTTTTTGTCTATCCCTTTGTGAAGACACGCGCATGGTATGCGTTACCGATGGAAGATCGCAAGCGCATGATGAATGAGCATATTCGCGTTGGCCTGAAATATCCCAGCGTCTCGCTCAATACCACCTACTCCTTTGGCCTGGACGATCAGGAGTTCGTCGTCGCGTTCGAGACTGATAACAT
>DAOTVZ010000038.1:0-5046 GCA_034436045.1 Ktedonobacteraceae bacterium
CTTGCAGCGCTTGCAGGCGCAGAAAACCCTCTCACTCGGCACCTTCGCCATCGCTGTCTCACCAGAAATGACAGAGACTCTGAAACAGCCTGTGTTGCTCAGTCGGCCTGAGTCAGCATCCGAACCCATACCGCCGGATGCGATCACACCAACCAGACCTATAGCTCCTATCAGACCCATTGAAACCGTCCGACCTGCCGAAGTAGCGGCTACCCGATCTTTGGAGGCCGCACTATTTGAGACAACACGTCCCATCGAAGCCATCCATCCTGTCGAGGCCGAATCACTTAGACCGGTCGAAGCAGCGCCGATCTCTAGCACCATCCCTCCAACGCTTCCTGGCTCTAGATCGGGAGATATGCAGACCGAGATTAGGCGTCCTATCATCATTGATGACGGCGAGATCTCTCAGGAGCTACTGGCTCAGAGCAACAAAGCAAGCATGGCACTCAGGGGAATAGATTATCTGCATCTACCCCCGATTCATTGGGGACCACCTCCACCACCTCCACCGCCAGCGGTTGTGCAAGATGACTCAATCTATATCATGACCTTCATCTGTAAACCCCTGCCACTCTGCCCCAACCCGGATACAGCGCTGAAATGGTAAAGGCAAGGGTCAGGCTCAAATTCCCACGGCTAGTAGGTAAACATCTTAGCCGTGGGAATTTGCTCTACGGTAATCTCCACCAGGAGAGGGCATCTGCTCGATTTTGCCGAGCAGGAGCAAGTAGGCCAGAATGCCAGGCAAGAGAATGACGCCCGCTACGAAGAAATTCGAGAGAAAAGAGCCGATGCGATCAAAGATGTGGCCTGCCACACATGGCCTATCAGTGATCCTGACAGAAAAGTCAGCCGTCCCATTCCCATCTGTAGGAGAACCCTGGTCTATCCTACGGCAGTCCTATCACCTTCATATCTTGCGGATGCTCCACCACGAACTGGTATTCAATCTTTTGTTCGGCATCGGGCACGAGAGCAAACTGCCAGACGACGAGTTCCAACCTGGTGTGATCTCTGGGCTGGGGTTGAATGTGCTGGATTTTGACCTTGACCTTCTCATGCTGCGAAACCGGTAAGCGATCACGGATCACGATATTTCTGGTTGAATGAGCATAGTTATGGACAGTGATGCGATATGCGTAGGTGATACGGCGCACACCACTTTGTAAGACGCTACCCTTGTCAACACTGCGTTCGACCAGTTCGCGCTTCACCTTAATGCCGTCATCGAGACCCAGGAATATCTTGAACGTTTCAGAAGGGGATATCGTCTTGATCTTCGTGGTGCCAACATATTCGCCACTCAAGAAAATGCTCGCGTCACCGTTCAGCAGCACGCGCTCAGTGGTATTGACGATGGCGGCACGCAGGTGGACGCTCCCCTCGATGGCCGGGGCACTCACGTAATCGAAAGTACAGGGTAGACGGTCACGCGCAATAGTGGTCTTATGCGGTGAATTATCCGATGGAATATCGACGGAGCGACCAACGCGGAAGACAAGCGCTGTGCCCGTTTGTTCCACAGTAGCCGTAGCAACGCTTGCCGCTTCGGACATGGCCGAGACAGGCGCTCCTATAACGGTAGCATCAAAAGAGGGGGGAGGAACAGAAGCTGGCATCGCAACTGACTGGTGAGGTAATGCAAAAGGTTGTACTCCCCTGGCCGCTTGTGCAGCCGCCACAGGAGCAGGAGGCACCGGAGCATAGACGTTCAAATACCAGGGTTCAAGCTCTGGTAAGATGGCGGCCAGACTTGGGCGAGCGGTAGAAAGCGAAAGCTGCACATGCTCCCACGCCTCACCAGTAGATTGCTGCACCACACCGGTATAGGTCAGTTCAACTTCTCCCTTGCTGTCATCGTCGGCCATCTGCACACGCACATCGTACTGTGGATGCCAGGAGGCACCCATGACCAGGTAGGATAGTTCCAGCTCGACATCTCCTGCTTCCGATAGCTCGACCGTGACAATAGCGGCCAGACGGTCGGGTTGGGCGCGGCCCTGTTTACGCGCAAGCTCACGTTTTTTGGCGTCAATCTCCTGCTGCACTTGCTTCAACTCAAGCTCTAAAGCCTGGGCCGCTTCAGCATCTTGCAGGGCCTGTTCGGCGGCGAAGCGAAAGAAATCGGCACAATCCTGGGGCTTCATCTGTCCCTGAGCCAGCCCCTTTGCAAAGTCCCTGGATTGCTCACCGAGGGCACGCAGCCACTGACGCCGATCATTTAACGCAGCTTGACGAGCTTCCAACAATTGTTTTTGCTGGATCAACTGGTCTAGCTGATCCTGGAGTTGCTGCATCTCGCGTTCAGGCGGGCGACTATGGAAAGCCGTCGTAACATCGACATTGAGGATGCGTGTTCCTCGCGGGCCTCGTCCCGCTGCGCGCAGAGAATCGCGGATAAACTTGGGCAGATCGTTGACGCGCAGTTCGTGTTCCCCGGCTTCGAGGTGCATGCGACCGCTACGAGTGACAAGGGCGCGGTCGGCATAGACGGTTACTTCTGTCACAGGTGCTTCGAGATCATTCATAAGTACCCCTCCCTGGTAGTCAATCATAACACTTCCCTATAAAATACGAAATAGCCCTGAAAAAATACGAGGTGATCCTGAAAAAATCAAGCACACTCCAATTAATAATCTCAGCCGCAAAAAGATTTGACATTTCAGCCAGCACACTCTATACTTGCTTCGTATCCTTTTTCGCACCTCGCTTAACGAACCGTAAGGAGTACACAACGCTCATGGGTGGTACAAACGGCAGGCAGTAAAGCTCGCACGCACAGCAGATAAGATAGCTCACGCTCGTGAGTTCCGGTAGTCTGTACTGGAGTACAGATGAAATGCTTTGCGCAAGCTTACTGCATGTCGATGTCCCTCCTGTTCCGCTTTTTGCCCTTCCCCTTAGCGGTTCAACCGGCATTTTTTTATGCAATAAGCTTGTGTCTGCATGTCGCTCTTCCTGTACTATCGATCAGATCTACCAATCTGCTCTGCAATACATTTCACCTTCACTCTTATCACTTGCTGCTTGATCTCAAGAAAGGCTGGCACAATCATGGTACAGACAGGATTACAGGGCAAAGTTGCCTTGATTACAGGGGCCAATCACGGCATCGGCGCTGCTACGGCGAAGGCGCTGGCAGCAGAGGGCACAGCCGTTCTCATCAACTACCTGCGCATGCCGCCGCTCAAGGACAGCACCGACGAGCAGGCACCCGCAACACTGTCAGTTTACGACGAACGGCGCGCACAAGGAGCCGACGAGGTCGTGCAGGCTATTCGCGCACAGGGCGGGCGCGTCGAGGCCATCGAGGCTGATCTCGCACAGCCGGAAATCATTCCTATGCTCTTTGAGCGGGCCGAGGCGCTCTTCGGGCCGGTCGATATTCTCGTCAACAACGCCGATTACTGCACCGCCGATAGCTTCGAGCCACCTGATCTGCTCAATAACGAGCGCGCACCAGGAGGCTACGGCATTGCCGCACTGAGCGTTGCCAGTCATGATGCGCATTTCGCAGTCAACAGCCGCGCCATCGCACTCTTGATTGCGGAGTTCGCACGGAGGCGCATCCAGCGCGGGCTACGCGGCGGACGCATCATCAGTATCAGCACTGATGGCGCAGTTGGCTTCTTCCACGAAATCTCGTATGGAGCCAGCAAATATGCCGCCGAGTCCTACACACGCGCTGCCGCCGCCGAATTGGGCCGCTACGGCATCACCGCCAATATCGTCTCTCCCGGCCCTACGCAGACGGGCTGGATTACGCCAGAACTGGAGACACAGATCATTCGTGATACACCCCTGGGCCGTGTCGGCTACCCGGAAGACATCGCGAATGTTATCGTCTTTCTCGCCTCAGAGCAGGCACGCTGGGTCTCCGGCCAGATGATCTCCGTGAGTGGAGGACGCCGCTGGTTCTAAATCACACAGCATCTAACCCGTAGGGGGGTGATTCATCACCCCTCTGTTGAATATATAAAATTAACTCATCTATATCTAATAGCTCATCATTATCTAAAAAATAAGATAGAATAAGAAAAATACCTTCTTTCGTATGTCCAAAACCCTCCTTTTGGGTGTAGCACTCATCCACCCAAAAGTTCTATACTAGCTTTCGGTAAACCTACCTACATCTCGCATTCGATTATCCGCCAATCAGGACAATGGCAACGTAATCCGTTTTCGACCTGATAACGTATCGTTTATAGAGGTTCAGGGATGCAGAAAATCGCATCCAAACCACCGGCCACTGCTTGACCGGCACGCAAGGATGCAGCGTGTTAATACTCCTACTTTACTTCTTTCTGCGTTGCCTGAAAGTTGACCGAACTATCTTTGTAGGCGACTGTTTGCCTCACCGTATCCCACCGTATCCCTGTGTATTGTCCCTGTAGAGAAGATGCTGAGAGAGCGCAAGGAAAAGCTGTAAAGATATACTCCACTGCGACATACTCTCCCTGCTACCTCTTAGCAACTAGCGAGCATCTGCTGCTCAAGGAGAAACGTGATGACGACCAGAACGCGAGTGGAAGACGTCCACATCGTCTGGATTACGGCAGGCTTGAGTTGTGACGGTGACACGATTTCTATTACCGCTGCGACCCAGCCAAGCATTGAAGATGTCTTACTGGGGGCCATTCCCGGTCTACCCAGAGTCCATCTTCACAACCCTGTTCTGGCCTACGAAGTTGGTGACAGCTTCATGTCCTGGTGGTATAAGGCCGAACGGGGTGAACTCGACCCCTTTGTACTTGTCGTAGAAGGCTCGATCCCCAACGAGAAGGTCAAAAGCGAGGGTTATTGGGCGGCCCTCGGCACCAATCCCGTCAACGGTCAGCCGATCCCCACCAGCGAGTGGATTGATCGCTTAGCGCCGAAAGCCTGGGCAGTGATAGCGATAGGCACCTGCGCTACCTACGGGGGCATTCCGGCCATGCAAGATAACCCCACCGGTGCTATGGGACTGCCCGACTACCTGGGCTGGAACTGGAAATCGAAGGCAGGTCTACCTATTGTCTGTGTTCCTGGATGTCCTGTTCAGCC
>DAOTVZ010000039.1:0-5775 GCA_034436045.1 Ktedonobacteraceae bacterium
GCCTGGTTATGGGACAAATGCGCCAAAACCAACTCCGCCTAAGAACGTACCCCCCGTGCAACATGCTAAGGGAGGTTCCAATATATAGATGAGCATCACTGGCTCTCTAAGGCTTTGGGCAAGGGCATTCAGCGTTACGCTCTCTGGCTCTTTGCGCAAGATTAAAATTGCACATTTTCACTTCACTTTTTATAGTTACTTTTCACATCATATTGTGTGACTCAGCCTTAGCCTGGAAGGGTCTTATATATATTCCCAAAACTGAGGGATACTCATTACCATTAGGAGAGACGCCAGGGGCGATTTTGTGACCACCCCTGGGAAGCAACTCTTAATCTTGTGGGGACTAGTTAGTAAGGATCACTATGGCTCTTCCAATCTCATCGCGCAGGCACTCGTTTGCTTTCCTGCACTCATTACATCCATTAACCAACCGCAACTTTGGCATTTTTTGGACCGGCGCTTTTCTTTCCAGCATCGGCTTCTGGATTCAGAACGTCGGGCAGGGCTGGCAGGTTCTGCAACTGACCAACTCGGCCTTCTTGCTCGGCCTCGTCACCTTTGCCGCGCTGGTACCGAACATCGCTCTGTCATTGATCGGCGGTGTCATCTCGGATCGCCTGAATCGGCGCTTCCTGCTGATTCTGACCCAGACCATCTACATGCTCACGGCGCTGCTGTTAGGTATTTTTACAACGCTCCACATTATTACCGTATGGCAGATCATCCTGATGGCACTCATCAACGGCATCTTCAGTTCGGTCGGCTTTCCGGCCTGGCAGACCTTCATCGGCGATCTGGTGCCGCCCGACGAACTGAAGCAGGGTATCGCGCTGAATTCGATGCAATTCAACCTCTCGCGCGTCATTGGCCCGGCCATCGGTGGCCTCTCGGTGGGCCTGCTTGGCATTGCCGGTTCGTACTACCTGAATGCCTTGAGCTATCTGGCCGTCATTATTCCATTGTTCTTCATGAACCCGCAGACGCAGCAGAGCGAAACAGTTGAGAAGGAGCAGGCACCAGGGTTGCTCCAGGGGTTACGCGACGGTCTCCTGTATGTGAAGGCTCGACCCTTCTTACAGGTTATCCTGCTGTTGCAATTTATGATCGCTTTCTTTGTCTTCCCCTACGCGACCCTGCTGCCGATTTTCGCGGGCAATATCTTCCGCATTGGCGCAACAGGCCTGGGCATGTTGAACGCGGCGGCAGGCATCGGCGCGCTGATCGGTTCGATTATCGTTGTTTTGATCAGCGAGCGCATGGGGCCGAGGTACAGTCGCCGTCTGCTGCTCACCTACTGTATTCTTGGCGGGGCAGCCTGCATCACCTTCACGATGACGGGCAACCTGAATCTGGCGCTGCTGCTCTTAGTTGTGACCGGTGGATGTACCGTTATGTCGATGACGGTCACAAACACTACCATTCAGAGTCAGACACCGCCAGAGATGCGCGGGCGCGTCCTGAGCATCTGGATTTTGATTGTCAACGGTCTTGCCCCTTTTGGCAATCTATTGGCGGGCTGGGTCGCGCAAGGCATAGGTGCGCAACAGACACTGGCCTTTGGCAGTGCAATCTGTCTGCTCAGTGGAGTATTGGTATTGATGCTCGGTTTCTCTTCGCGCCTCTCGCTCTTGTTTGCCTGGCTTTCGCCAGGAAGGCTCCAGCGTAAACAGGCGTAAACGGTGGGGAGGGGATGTGGCAATCAACGCTTACAGGCGAGACTCATTCTCGCCCAATAATTCGCAGGGGCATGGTAGATCACGCTCCTGCGGATTATGTTCATCATACATACATTTATTTTAGACACCCATGATAACGTAAATATAGTTACGTGTTTCTGGCGGTAGACAGTTCATCCAGTTGGCCGCTCCACAGGTGTTAATGGCATATTGGACGGTACCGCTACCGGCGTTATAAGCGGCCAGGGCCATCGCGTAGTTGCCACCATACTGATTGGCGTAGGAGGCCATCAAGTGGGCCGCCGCGTTCAGCGCCTGAATCGGATTAAACGGATCGATGCCCAGACCGGCAGCGGTGCCTGGCTCGAACTGGGCGATGCCTTCGGCCCCGGCAGGCGAAACGGCATAGGGATTAAAACCGCTCTCCTGGTTGATCTGACGCACAAAATATACTGGCGAGATACCGACGGCGATAGCGTCTTGCTGCGCAATCGCCACATACTGGCTCTGCGGCAATGTGGCAGGCGGCGGAGCTGGCGTGACAGCAGGGGCCTGATTAACGACCGGCAGCGTATGCGCTAGAATATTGAGCTGCGTCTGCTGCTGTTGCACCCACTGAATCACATTCGAGGCCAGTGTCGTGTTCCCCTGCGCGTTACTGATGGGCGTTAGCGAGAGCAGTGTGATGAGCAGCACCGCAACGAGCGAGCTGAGAGTAACGATCAGGCGCACGCGGGGCGATAAACGCTTTGTTGTTGGCAATGGAGCGGTCTTTGCGCGTTTCTTCTCGGCGGGAATCACGACGACCTTGTTTCTGGGCGTCGCTGGCTGGATCGTCGATTGCAAAGCTGTGATCAGGGATTGCGTCGTCGCAACATCGTGCGACGGGCCTGAAATAACTGGCACCTGCGCCGTTTGTGGCTCTAATGACTGCGGCAACGCTGATGTCTGAGCGGTCAACGGCTCCGTCGAGAGTGGTTCGGTCATACTTTGCCGCGCCGTGAAGCCTCTGTCTGCCCATACAGGCCAGAGAGTAGTGGTATTATAGAACTGCTGTTCAGTGACTTCAACGTTATCATCGGGTTGAAATGCTGGCAGCGGTTGTCGTAGCATATCCTACCTCATTGCTAGGCGAATTTGTGTCTTGCGTTATTGACTGTACTTGAATACACAGGAGTTCGTCAATTTTTTGAGGGAAAGCAGGAAGAAATTCACACTAAAGTCCTACATCCTTAACGGTTTCTTAACTGCGGCCCAAAAAATAACTTTGTCTACCGTCTATAATGAGAGAAGTAGCAGGTGAGCATCGATCAGGAACTCTGAGCAGGGAAACAGCGTGAGGAGGGTAACACGCTTATGACTAGAACAGACGAAAGCATCATCAACCCCGATTTTCTGGCCCTGGGGCTGGGCGGGACGAATATGATGGCCATGTTGTGGACAGTGGTCATGGGCCGTCAGGCGGTCGGCGTCGAGATGCGCGGCGATCCCTTTCTCGGCGTCCACTGGAACATTCGTGAAGACCTGTATCACCAGTTTGGTCTTATTGACCAACTGATGCTGGAACGCTACGGCGAGGCGCGCATCCCGCGTCGGGGCAACGGACAGCTCTTCCGTCTCGCGGAATGCTTCTACAGTCCCTCTACTAGAGCCGGCGATATTGTTGCCGACGAAATCATCGACGGTTTCGACATCGATCAGCATATCGTGGGCACCATTCACCACGTCGAATTCATTGACGACCGCTGGCGTGATGGTCTGCCCAACCGCGTGATTACCGTCTTAGACCCACCTGTTCCACCGGATCATCCTGACCCACAAAAGATTCGCACCAATATGGTAGAGGTTCTCGATGGCCCCTCTACCTTCCAGGCCGAAGCGGCCTCTATCCAGAAACTGCTGCGCCGCTATCTGGAGCGTATCGAACAACTCGACCGGGAGAGCGGGCAGAAACCGCGTGTACGTCTGTATACGCATCATCGCGTCGTGCCGACAGAGGGTGATGGCTTCATTCGCCAGCCCGATGGCCGACTGCGTATCAGAATAGAGGCCCTCAAAGAATTCGACTTTAAAGGGCAGTTTGTGCGTGTGCGTGAGCCAGGGAGTACAGTGATTGATCTGGGGATACCCGAATTGTTCATGATTGCCGAGGGCTTCCACAGCAGCGACGCCCAACGCCTGGGCTTTCAGCAGCATGATGTCAAGATCGATCATAGGGACGGACGCGGCCCTGTAGTGGCGCAGGCGGACTTTTTAGCCGGTCTGATCGAGGTTCTGATCGGCGGTCGCCTGCGACGGCGCATCGCCTCGGCCTTCGACCGCGAGGGCCGGGAATACTGGGTGCGCCAGATCGCGGTGGGCCACGAGAATGATCCAGAGGTGGGCTGGGTGCTGGTGCAGGTACCAGATTTCCAGACCTTCGACCCCATCGAGGCCGGGCTGGTGCCACCGGACACCGATTCCGCTTCGCCCGAATTCTTCGCCGCCTACCAGCAGTTGCTCTACGACTATTACATCAAACAGGCCTCAGAGACCCTTGACATTCCGGCCCAAGAATTGACGAAGGTGCAGATGATCTACGGCCCGGTCTTGTTCAGTCTCGTCGAGCGGGTGGGCGACGACGCGCTGATTGCCCCCAACGGCGTCGTCGCGGGTGATACCTTCGGCAATGGACATTTCTTGACCAGCGGTGGGGCGATGACAGGTATGATCGGGCATAGCTTCCGCGTCTTGCAATACTGGCAGGAGCGGGATGCCGGTAGCACACCGGCAGAAGCCATTCGTCGTCTGGCAGATCACATCAAAGAAGATACCCACGCCTGGTTGCAGGTGAGTGCGACAGAATACAGTCAGGCTGCTCCCATCAACTTCGGCGCGGAACGCATTCAAAAGCTCACGAAAGCCAGCGGCATCGACGCCGACGCGCGCGCCAACCTGATTGAAGCGGCCCGTCGTCAACGTCACGCACTTATTCCTCTCGACCCTTCCAACTGGCGCAGACTCTTTGTCCGCAATGGTCGCGTTCTCTCGGCCTTGCCGGAGCTTGAAACCGACCACCCGATGCTGCGACCCGAACGCGAGGCCAGCCTGATGGCAATTATGAAAACCCTGTCGGCTACACCCGCTACGGAGCAGAAGCGGGCAGGCGATGAAAAGACCCTGCTCAAGCCCAAACCTGACGTTGCTCAACAAACAGAGGGTGAGGAGCAGACGCTCATCGACATCAAAGCCAGGATGGCCCGGCAAATGGCAAAAGACGAGCAGACTCCACTCAAACTCGACTCCACTGTGGCTCAGCAGGTGACAGAGAGCGAGCAGACCTTGCTCAGAGCCAGACCTGCTATGCCTTTACAGGCGACAGAGGGTGAGCAGACCCTTATTAGCACCAGACTGGTCATCGGGGACGTGAAACCGAAGAGCGCGACGACTTACGCCTTTCTGGAGATTCAACAGCAAGGGGGAAGGGTGCAGCGCCTCGAAATCAAAGAGAAAATAGCGATCATCGGCAGAAGCGATCTCAAGCATGGCATTAAACCTGACATTGACCTTACACCTTTCGACTCTGCCCACAGTGTCTCACGTCGGCATGCGCGCATTCACCTTGAGAAGGCCTTCTTTTACATCGAAGACCTCAAGAGCCGCAATGGAATACGCCTGGGAGAAAAGACCCTGGTTCCGTTCAAACCGGCAATGCTGCACGATGGAGATCTACTTTACTTTGGTTCGGTCAAAGCCACCTTCCGCCTGCTCGGCACGAGCGAGCTACCTGTAGCCTGGTCGCCTTCATAAGCAATAATGAATTTTAACTATCGAAATCGGCGCTCTCGTAGGGGCGTCATTCATGACGCCCTGACCCCCCGTTGATTTGCGCAAGGGGCGAGATGAATCACGCTCTGACCCCCCGTTGATTTGTGCAAGGGGCGAGATGAATCACGCCCTGACCCCCCGTTGATTTGCGCAAGGGGCGAGATGAATCACGCTCTGACCCCCCGTTGATTTGCGCAAGGGGCGAGATGAATCACGCCCTGACCCCCGTTGATTTGCGCAAGGGGCGAGATGAATCACGCCCTGACCCCCCGTTGATTTGCGCAAGGGC
>DAOTVZ010000040.1:0-39944 GCA_034436045.1 Ktedonobacteraceae bacterium
GTGGCTCTCAGGGCGTCTTCATGATTTTTTCACCATCGACATCTGCGCTCTCGTCGGGCGTCATTCATCACGCCCTTTACACCCCTCGTGTGGCTCTCAGGGCGTCATGAATGACGCCCCTACGGGACAGGGCGATGTTGATGGTTACAATTCATCACATCCATACGGATATATGATACTGTTACATAATGCCGATTTCGGCCTGCTGCGAGTTCCACATCTGCCACTTCATGTAGATCTTCTTGAGCGTGCCGTTCTTCTTCAGAATATCGAAGCACTGGTTGATCTCCGGCAGCAGCAACTGGGCGTTGGGATTGCTCTTATTAAAGCCCACATAGTAGTTGTCGGGATAAATAGGCTGGCCGAGCAACTTTAACTGTGGAATCGGTGTGGCACCAGGGCCGGACCCCAGCACGTAGTATGCGGCAATCGGGAAGTCCAGGAAGAAAGCATCCACCTTGCCTTGCACCAGATCGCTGAAGGCGATATTGCCAGCATAGGCTTTAATCTTGATTTTGGGGTCGGACTGCATAATCGTTTGCGCCAGATAGCCCGCGCCGGTGCCAACGGTATAGCCTTCCAGCACTTTGATACTGGTCGGGTTGGTGATATTGGCAAAACGCGGGTCATCCTTGCGCACGATAATCTGCTGACCGTAGCGATAGTACGGCTCCGAGAATAACTCGGTCTTTTCGCGGTCGGGCGTCTTCTCCCAACCATTCATGACCATATCAATCTGGTTGGCCGCCAGCGCCTGTTCCAGGTTGGAATAGCAGACCTCGATCTGCTTCTGCTGAATATTCATGAGTTTGGCTATCGCTACGGCAATCTCCACCTCGAAGCCGATCAACTGGCCCGGATTGTTGGGGTTCTGAAAGACGTATGGCGCACCACTCACATAGTCCGCGCCCCACTGAAGCAGTCCTGGAATTTTCAAGCCCTTGCTGGGCACGGTCACAGCGCCTGCGGTTGGCGTAGAGCCGGTCGTGGTCGAGACGTTGCCGCCACAGGCCGCCAGCAATAGTTCCAGCGCGCCGCCCGCCGCCATTACACCACCTGCCTGCCCAGCATAACGCAACAGAGTTCGCCTGTTCATTTCATAGCTCATAAGTACTGTTCTCCTGACGTTGTTGTTGAAACGCTACGGCAAAACCGACAGGATGCGCTCCAAAAAGGCTTGCGTGCGCTTCTCTTTGGGACGACGAAATAGCTCTTCGGGATCACCTTGCTCTACAATAGAGCCATCAGACATGAAGATGACGCGGTCCGACACGTCGCGTGCGAACTGCATCTCGTGCGTCACCACTACCATCGTACTCCCCTCATAAGCCAGGTCTTTCATTACCTTCAACACCTCTCCCACCAGTTCCGGGTCGAGAGCCGACGTTGGCTCGTCAAATAGTAAGGCTCGCGGCTGCATGGCGAGCGCGCGCGCAATCGCTACCCGCTGCTTTTGACCGCCGGAAAGGCGGCTGGGGTAGACATCGCGCTTATCATAGAGGCCCACCTTTCTCAACAACTCTTCGCCCAACGCTATCGCCTGCTCCTTTGGCATCTTACGCACCAGCAGAGGTGCTTCGATGATGTTCTGTAAAGCCGTCATGTGGGGGAACAGGTTAAAGTGCTGGAAGACCATGCCCAGGTCGCGGCGAATAGGGATGAGTTGCTTGTTCGAGGCATACGGATTGAGTCGCTGGCCATGAATATAAATCTCGCCGCTCGTGGCCTTTTCCAGACCGTTGAGACAGCGAATCAGCGTGCTTTTGCCGGAGCCGCTCGGCCCGATCAGCGCGACTACCTCACGCTTGTGTACCTCAAAATCGATATCCTTGAGGACGTGCTTATCGCCAAAATACTTATTCAGCTTGACGGTGCGAATAATTATTTCGTCCTCAACGGTGTTGGAAAATGGCGCGAGCTGGCTTTCGGTGGTGGGAGTTGTCGCCTGATTTCTGCTCTCCTCGGAGTTCATAGGGTCACTCCTTCATAATTCGGCCTTCGTAAAAAATAAATCGTTTTCCTACGACATTCGCAGGTTTCAGCATTAACATGCTGCGACATAGCACACGGCAAAGGGAACAACCACGAGCGAAACGTAACCCGTATTGAAAGTAAGTATATGCATCTGTTAATAGACTGTCAAGCAAAAAACAACGTTAGTTTCAGGGCGAATGGAACAGGGCGAGCGCCAGGGTCGCCCTGTTCCACCTGCCTGGACGAATCGTGCTATACTTTAGCGAGAAAGTTACATGACAAAGGTGAGACATGCCATTTTTCACTGCACCCCATACCATAATGTACTACGATATTCTGCCGGTAAATATCACCCCGGTTGCTTCCTCACCCGCGATCCTGCTGGTGCATGGCTTCGCCAGTACGGCAGAGAACGACTTCGCGCCCCATATGCCGCTGCTGCGTCAGCGCTACACGCTCATCGCACCACATCTGCACGGCTATGGGCGTTCATCGCCGCGCGACTCCTATCCAAGCAGCTATTACCGCGATGACGTGGCCGATCTCATCGCCTTACTCGATGCTCTCCAACTGCCAGCTGTCTATGTGCTTGGCTTCAGCGATGGCGCAATTGTCAGCCTCTTACTGGCCGCGCTACACCCACAGCGCGTGAAAGCGCTGGCCGTGCTGGGCGCGCAGGCCACCGTCAGCGCGCAAGATGTGGCCGCTATCCGCCACTGGTTGCTGGAAACCCCCATGTCGCCGCAATGGCAGGCAGAGCTGGCCCGTTTGCATGGTGAGCCTTACTGGCGTCGCCTACCCGCCATGTACGTGCAAGGACAGGAAGCGCTGGTTGCCAGTGGCGGCGTACTGATTACCGATGAGGAACTGGCCCGCATCACCTGCCCGACACTCATCATGCACGGTACACGCGACCGCATTGTACCGGTGACTTATGCTTATGCCCTTCATGAACGCATCGCAGGCTCATACCTGCACCTCTTCGAGACGGGTCATCCGGCACATCTTCGCTTCGCGCAAACATTTACCGAGATAGTATTACAATTTTTTCATAACCCAACAGTACCAATTGTAAATACCGACCAGCCCTGAGCGTGTTACCAGAAAACAGATTCTTGTAGTCAGGAGTTGCAGGCATGACCACTGATAGGATCGCTATCGTCATACCCGCGTTAAATGAAGAGGCCGCTTTGCGGTCGCTACTTGCCGAAATTCCCCCACAGCATGCCGAATGGGTGATCGTGGTCGATAACGGCAGCACCGACAACACAGCAGATGTGGCGCGCACTGCCGGTGCCATTGTCGCCAGCGAGCCAACTCGTGGCTATGGGCGCGCGTGCTTGAAAGGACTACGCACGGCGCAGGAACTCGGCGCAACCATCGTGGCCTATATGGACGGCGATGGTAGCGACGATCCCGCCGACCTGGAGATGATGCTAATGCCGGTGCTGGAAGGGCAAGCCGACTTCGTGATTGGTTCGCGCGTTGGCCCACGTGCCGAACGCGGGGCTATTCCGCCGCAAGCGCGCCTGGGCAACTGGCTGGTCAGTCGCATGATTCACCTGCTCTATGGCGTTCCCATCCACGATATCGGCTCATTTCGCGTCATTCGCTGCGCCATGCTAGATGCCCTGAATATGCGTGAGATGACCTTCGGCTGGCCCGTCGAGATGCTGGTCAAGGCCGCACGCGCGCACTACCGTATCCTCGAATACCCCATTCACTATCGTCATCGCAGTCACGGTCGCTCGAAGGTAGCCGGAACCTTCGTCGGCAGCGTCAAAGCAGCGTATTACATGGTGAGTACAACCCTGCGTTACGCAGGAGCAAGGAGAGTCCATATCTAAGATGTCCAACATATGCGAGAGACATGAGGCACACAAAGTACACCACACACACGATACCGCGCTCGTGATTATGGCCCGCTATCCCGCACCGGGACAGACCAAAACACGCCTGGGACGCATTATCGGTAATAGAGAGGCTGCCAACCTCTATCAAGCGTTTCTCATCGACCTGGCGCAACGCTTCGCGCCCTTACCGGACTATACACTCTGCTGGGCCTACACGCCCGCCGCTGTAGATTATCAGGCATACATGCAGCAGCTTGTACCGTCGTTCGCGTCATCCATGCACTATTTTCCACAAACAGGCGAAGATTTCAACACACGCTTGCTCAATGCCTTTCGGTGGACACACGCGCACGGCTATCAGCGCACCATTCTGATCGGCTCCGACTCCCCTCATATCACTATCGACACGATTGTACAGGCTAACAAAGTTCTAGACAGTGCCGACGTAGTGCTTGGCCCCGCCGAGGATGGCGGCTACTATCTCATCGCCATGCATCAACCATACGATGTCTTTAGCGGCATCCCGATGAGTACCTCAATCGTTTTAGAAATGACACTTGAATCCGCGCGGCGACAACACCTGACTGTGCGCCAGCTAGACATCCTGTTCGATATCGACGAAGTAACCGACCTGCAACGCCTGGCGCTCCTGCTGATCGATAATAGCGCGCTGGCCCCGGCCACTGCTGCGCATTTAGCAACCATAAGGATTTTCTGATGACAACAACTTCAATCTCTTCTGTGGCATCTACATCAACCGCTCGCTTGCCGTTGCCACGTTCTATTTATATCGAGCCAACCAGCCGTTGTAACGAGTTTTGTCAGCAGTGCCCACGCACACTGCTCTCACGTGAAGAGGATCGGGACCTGACCTTCGACGAATTTCGCTACATCGTCGATCAGTTTCCTGTCCTTGAGCGCGTGGTGCTGCACGGCCTGGGCGAACCGCTGCTCAACAAAGACGTGCCGCGCATGGTACGTTACCTCAAGGAACGCGGCACCTACGTCCTCTTCAACTCCAACGGCATCGCGCTGAGCGAGAAAACCGGGCAGGCGCTGATCGATGCCGGTCTGGACGAGTATCGTCTCTCAATGGACGGTGCCTCACGCGAGATATATGCC
The DNA here is from genome assembly GCA_034436045.1 of Ktedonobacteraceae bacterium. Taxonomy (GTDB): domain Bacteria; phylum Chloroflexota; class Ktedonobacteria; order Ktedonobacterales; family Ktedonobacteraceae; genus H111-94. Next base: position 4,950 of record DAOTVZ010000040.1, read on the forward strand.
CGTGTACGTGGCGTCGATGCCTTCGACAAAATCTGGCGCAATGTGCGGGCCTTTATCGATTTGCAAAAAGCGCAACATGCCGACAAACCCACCATCTCGCTCTGGTTCACCGCCATGCGCGAGAATCTGCCCGAACTGCCCGCCGTCATCAACCTGGCTGCCGAAGCTGGCATCAAAGAGGTTCACATGCAACGTCTGGTCTACTTCGAGCAGGGCCTGGCTCAATCCAGGCAATCACTCTTCCGCCGTGCATCTGCTGAGGAGCTGGCCCTGGTGCGCCGTTGCGAGCAGATGTGTCAGGAGCATGGCATCACGTTCAGCGCCGCTGGTTCGGCCACACCGCTGGAGAGCCTGATACGCGACTTTGGCGAACGCCCCTGGTCCGGTTGCCGCCGCCCCTATATGTTGACCTATATCACATCCAGCGGCAACGTCCTCTCCTGCTGCTTCGCCCCCTTTGGCCACCGCAGCGCCAGAGAGTACCACGAGGAGCGCGTGCTGGGCAACATTTTTAAAGAAACTATTGAGGAGATATGGAACGGCCCACGCTATCAAGCGTTTCGCCGTGCCTTCGAGAGCGACCACCCGGCCCGCCACTGCTCCCAATGCGGCCTGAACTGGAGCTATTAAATAAGCGGGCAGGGCGATGCCTTGCCCGCACACTGTATATATACCCTTAATGCCGCTAAGAGAGAAAAGAATAATGACGAGAGATTCAGAAGATAGATATGCTGATACGAAACTTTTACCAACAGAGATCAGCGTCCTCAAGGAGCTAAAGGCTTTACTTAAAGGGGCTGAAGCTTTAACAGCAGATAGCAGTATCCCTGTTAAATTCATGCGTGAGTTTACAGAAGATACCAGTCCGATAGCTTGCTATATCAATAATAACCGCATCGTTGCCTTAACGTTACGATATTGCGCTCTACCGTCGTTGCCTACATCGCTTGCTCAGCTCACAGGTTTGCAGAAGTTAGATATTACTGGCAATCAACTCATATCGCTGCCAGAATCGATTGGCAATCTCCATGACCTGCGCGAACTCTATGCCGACGCCAACCAGCTAACGAGTCTGCCGTCATCGCTCAGCAACTTACGGCGACTCAGGGCCATCCATGCCGATGCCAACCATCTGACCTCTTTTCCCACTCAGTTATGCCAGCTTCCACGGCTTGAAACCTTGCGCTTGTATAATAATCAGCTAACGGTACTACCTGAAAGTATCGCTCAACTGACAGAACTAAAAGACTTCAGCGCGGGTCACAATCGGCTTACGGTATTGCCTGAATCGTTGTGGCAACTGAGCAATCTGCGCACACTCAACATCGCGGAAAATCAGCTTACCACGCTCTCCGAAGGAATTGGCAAGCTGACACAACTACGCATGCTGGACGTGGCCCATAACGCCCTGACCACACTGCCCGCTGCGCTCGGCGAACTGAGCAATCTCACGTCTTTCCTCTACCTGAGCAACAACCAGTTGAACGACCTTCCCGACTCACTCTTTGAACGCCTGCCTCACCTGACCTACCTCAACATCACCGATAATCGCCTGACCACACTGCCCGCGAACATTGGCAAGCTCGCCAGCCTCAAAGAGTTGCGCCTGTACAACAATGCCCTGACAACACTGCCTGATTCAATTGGCAACCTGACTCATCTGCAAGAGCTACACCTGATGAATAACCGGCTCACAAGCCTACCTGAATCATCAGGCAATCTCACTCATCTAACACATCTCGACTTGCGCAACAATCGTTTGAGCGTGCTTCCTCCTTCACTCAGCAACCTGAGCAGGCTCCGATACCTGGATTTGCGAGCCAACCGCTTCGCCGTGCTTCCGAGCAGCATTGGCAACCTTCCAAATCTTGAAAAACTGGATTTGCGCTGGAATAAGCTCTCCGCTATCCCACGCTGGTTCGAGAAGCTAGAAGAGCGGGGATGCGCCATCTTGATGTAGATGGGTAGCCATTTTAGTTACTTCTTTGGAGATATGGCCTATCACTCCTCATCCAGAGAGAAACAGATTAAAATAGTGTTTCCTGCCTATTTGCCTGAAAGTTTTCCTTGAGCCGCTTCTGCTTACGTCGCCGTTCCTCAACCATCTTGCGGATAGATGGAGCCGAGGGAAGCTTTTCGGGCATCGGGCGCTTTACCGCCTCAATAGTTTTCCTGACTTCGGCACCAACAAAATAGTGTGTCTCAGAAGCAGCATCCAGGTCTGACACCGGCTCCTGCCTCAGCTTGCCTTCAGTCAGCACATTTTTGAAGTCGATTGCTGAATGCTCTTCACGAGTGATATTGTCCAGGTAATCTTCTTTCTCCGGGATACTTTTGAGTTGCTTCAACTCCTCAACGGTATGGTGAGGCAGGCCCAGATAGCCAGCATCGACGAAGATACCAAACGTCTGACTGTTGACACCAGACTGGTAGGCAACCTCGGCCAGTTGCTTATAGCTTTCGCTCACCTTCATGCGCATCGCCAGCCGCTTCTCCTGCTCTTCTCTCAGTCGATGCATTTCATTGGCCCTGGTCGAGACAGCGAAATACACCTGTGCGGCGGCAATCTCCGGCTTACGTGGATCACCATTCATAGCGATCAGGTAGCAGGCTAGCCGCGAGAGATGATAATCGTTCACTTTCTGTACTGCACCCTTGCCACCAACTATCGGTTTACTGGCGTCAGTAAAGTGATCGTCAGCGCGATTCCCTGTTTCTTCACATGCCGACATGGCTCTTTTGACCGCCGCTTCAAAATTCTGCCACTTGCGCCCATAGCCCAGGAGCGGCATTAGATCATGTGCGCTCCAATACTCGATGCCATAGACATTTTCCCGTTTGATCGAATCAAAATCTGGTTGCTGGCCTTTTTCCATCTGCTGAAATCCCCCATCTCATCGAACCAACCATGGTACCATCCCGTAGGGGCGTGCTTCATCACGCCCTGTGCCCGATTCGACCATCCCGTAGGGGCGTGATTTATCACGCCCTATGCCCGGTTCGACCATCCCGTAGGCGCGTGCTTCATCACGCCCTGTGCCCGGTTCGACCATCCCGTAGGCGCGTGCTTCATCACGCCCTATGCCCGGTTCGACCATCCCGTAGGGGCGTGCTTCATCACGCCCTGTGCCCGGTTCGACCATCCCGTAGGGGCGTGCTTCATCACGCCCCTACGAGTCGCGCACGGGCGGGGTGACGCGCGTGACCAGTTTGCCGCTTTCGTCCCTGCGAATGCGGATGTTCTTCTCCCACTCAGGGTTCATTTGCGGATAGTCGGAGCGGAAGTGTGCGCCGCGACTCTCGGTGCGGATGAGCGCGCCCAGGATAATTACTTCCGCGGTTTTGAGCATGTCACGCACCTCCAGGGCGTTCTGGAGTTCGGCGCTGCTGCTGGCTCCCAGGTGTTCGGCTTCCTCCTGTAGCTCTTTGATGACGCGCTGCGCCACCAGCAGCTTTCCTTCGTCGCGGATGATGCCCACATTCTGCCACATGATATCCTTGATCTTGTCCAGCACGACCGCCGGTTTGACGCCGTCACTCCTGTGTTGCAGTTGCTCAAGTTGCTCGACCTCGGCGGCGATGATGGCCTCGCCAATCACGGGCACGTCGATGCCACGTATGGAGTCGCTGGCATGCAGACCGGCGCGACGCCCGAAGACCTGTCCCTCCGCGATAGAGTTACCGCCCAGACGGTTCGCGCCGTGAACGCTGGTCGTGACCTCGCCGACGGCGTAAAGACCGTCCACCGTCGTCTGGCCCCACTCGTTGATGACGTAACCACCCATCATGTGATGCATCGAGGGCGTAATCTCCATCATCTGCTTGCGAATGTCGATGCCCACCTCCATGTGTTCGGCAAAGACATCGGGCACCAGCTTCTCGACCTTGCCCTCTTCCCAGTGCGTTGTGTCCAGGTAGACCGCGCCATGCTCGGTGCCACGCCCCTCCTGAATCTCTTGATAGATGGCGCGCGTCACCTCGTCGCGTCCGGCCAGTTCCAGACGCTGCGGCTGGTAGCGCTGCATGAAACGCTCGCCATATTTGTTTTTGAGGATGCCACCATTGCCGCGCACCTTCTCCGTCACCAGCGTGCCGCGCTTCTCCGGTGGCCAGGCCATGCCGGTGGGATGGAACTGCACCATCTCCATGTCGATCAACTCGGCCCCCACATCCAGCGCCCAGGCATAGCCCTCACCGGTATTGCTGGGTGTGTTGGTATTGATACGATACATGTGACCTCCGCCGCCCGTCGCTACCACTGTCGCCTTCGCCTGCACAACCTTGTATGCACCAGTTTTCATGTCTATAAGAAATGCGCCCACCACGCGCCCATTTTGCTTGAGCAGGCGCGCCACGTAATGATGCTCTAACTTCGTGACGTGTTTGTGCTGTCGCTCCAGCTCGGCCAGCAGGCCCTGCATCATCTCGCGGCCCGTGTAGTCGCCCGCACACAGGTTGAGCGGCGCGCTCTGTTTGCCACTGGCCCACGTGAAGTACGTGCCATCGGGCAAACGGTCGAACCTGACGCCGTAGCGCTCCAGATCGTGGATGCGGTCGGGCATCTCCTGCGCGAAGATGCGCGCCAGCTTGTAGTTATTGATATACCAGCCGCCGTTGATCGTATCCTGAAAATGGATCTCCGGCGTGGCGGGCGCTTTGATCGCCACATTGATACCGCCCATAGCCCAGCCCGTGTGGGCATCCTTCAAAAATTCCTTTGCCACAATCAGTACGTTCGTTCCGCGCGTCGCAGCTTCGATGGCCGCGCGCAGGCCCGACCCACCTGATCCAATGATTAAAACGTCCGTATTGATGCGTTGTATATTACTCATGCTGCTCATCCTCACACATACTCTCCCCACGCCTTGATCGGCAAGGTCTCCAGCCGCTTCTTCACAATGGCGCTGGCGAACAGACGCGCCTGCTTGATCTTGGTAAAGAGGGGAATATTATAATCGACGGCGTAGCGGCGCATGGCATAGTCGTCGTCGAGTTCTTTTTTAATATGTCCATCCACAATGTTAATGGCGAGATCAATCTTGCCGTCGCGGAAGTAGCTCAGCACGTTTGGCTCCTGCTGCTCGTGTATCTTGTACAGCGTCGTCGCCTCGATGCCATGCTGGCGCAGGAACGCGGCGGTTTTCTCCGTTGCATACAGCGGGATGCCCAACGTCTTGAGCAGATGCGCGCTCTCTAAAAAGTCGCGTTTCTTCTCGTCGCCGCCCAGACTGATGAAGATGCCGCGCTGTGGTACATGCCCGCCTGTGGCAATAATGGCCTTTAAGTACGCCTCTTCTATGTCCTCGCCGAAGCAGGCCACCTCGCCCGTTGAGGCCATCTCCACGCCCAGCACGGGGTCGGCTCCGGTCAGACGCGCGAAGGAGAACTGCGGCGCTTTGACGGCCACAAAACGCGGTCGCGGCACGTCTATCGTCGGCACATCTACGAAGAGCGCATCGATGAAGAGTTCGATGAAGTTGATGCCCGTTACCTTCGAGATGAAGGGGAAGGTACGTGACGCGCGTAGATTGGTCTCGATTACGTAGACCTGATTATCTCTGGCGAGGAATTGGATATTAAAGGGGCCGGTGATCTCCAACGCCTGCGCAATGGCACGTCCGACCTGCTCAAGCTTGCCCAGCGTCTCAGCGTTCAACTGCTGCGGCGGCAACACAATGGTGGCATCGCCGGAATGCACACCCGCGTTCTCGATATGCTCTGAGATCACGAAGGCTTTCACCTCGCCGCGCTGCGCCACTGCGTCCAGCTCGATCTCCTTGAACTTCTCAAAGAACTTGGAGACCGTCACCGGATGCTCCGGCGAGACGGCTGACGCCTCTTCCACGTAGCGCAATAGCTCCTCTTGCGTGTAGCAGATATTCATGGCGCTGCCGGAGAGGACATACGATGGGCGCACCAGCACCGGATAGCCCACACGCTCGGCGAAGCGCGTCAGATCATCCGTGTTGGTGAAGGTGTTCCATTCCGGCTGACGAATGCCCAGCGTGTCTAGCAGATGCGAGAACTTGCTCCGATTCTCCGCGCGGTCGATATTGGCGGCGGCGGTGCCCAGCAGGTGGATGCCATAATTGTGCAGGGCTTTGGCGCGATTATTCGGCGTCTGCCCACCCACCGAGACGATCGCTCCGCAGGGCTGCTCGAACTCGCAGATGTCGACGATGCGCTCAAAGGTTAATTCTTCAAAGTAGAGCCGGTCGGACGTGTCATAGTCGGTGGAGACCGTCTCTGGATTGCAGTTGATCACAATCGCGTGCTTGCCATGCCGCTTGAGCGCCGCCACCGTGCTGACGCTCGTCCAGTCAAATTCGACCGAGGAGCCGATGCGATAGGGACCAGAGCCAATAATCACCACACCGTCCTGACCCAACGGCTGCACATCGTTATGCTGCCCGTTATACGTCATGTACAGATAGTTCGTCTCTGAGGGGAACTCGGCGGCCAACGTGTCAATCTGGAAAATTGAAGGCACAACACCTGCCGTCTTACGGAGCGCGCGAATCTCCAGGCCGCTCTTCCCCACCAGTTCGCCGATGCGCTTATCTGAGATACCGATCTGCTTGAGCATCCACAGCGTTGGGAGCGAGAGGTCTTTGCTGACCTGCAATGCCTGCTCCGCGTCAATAATATGCTTGATCTTGTACAGGAACCAGGGGTCGATACCCGTGATGTCATAGACCTTCTCAATCGACATGCCGTTTTTCAGCGCAACGGCAAGGGCGAACATGCGCTTCGGTGTCGGCCTGTACAGATACTGCTCGATGATCTCTTCGTCGCTCAGACCGGCGAAGACCTTCTCAGAGGTTGCGCCATCCAGGTCCTGGTCGAGCATACGAATGGCCTTCTGGTATGCCTCTTCAAAGGTGCGTCCGATACCCATCACCTCGCCCACCGACTTCATGCCTGTGCCAATCGTCTCCTGCACGCGCTTGAACTTATCCAGGTCCCAGCGCGGTATCTTCACGACTAGATAGTCCAGGCTCGGCTCAAAACAAGCCTGCGTGACGCCGGTCACTTTATTCGTTAGCTCGGTCAGCCCATAGCCCAGCGCGAGTTTGGCCGCCACGTAGGCCAGCGGGTAGCCGGTGGCCTTGCTTGCCAGCGCGGAGCTACGTGAGAGACGTGCGTTGACCTCGATCACATAGTAGGACGAGTTGCGCGGATTCAGCGCAAACTGCACGTTGCACTCGCCAACGATGCCCAGGCTCTTGACAATCGTGATGGCGGCGGTGCGCAGCAGGTGATATTCCTCGTTGTTCAGCGTCTGGCTCGGTGCCAGCACAATGGACTCCCCGGTATGAATGCCGAGCGGGTCCATGTTCTCCATGTTACAGACGGTGATACAGTTATCATAGCGGTCACGCACTACCTCGTATTCGACCTCTTTATAGTGATGCAAATACTGTTCCACCAGCACATGCGGCGCGAAGGCCAGCGCACCCGTGACGATCTCACGCAATGCCTGTTCATTGGTAGCAATGCCCGATCCCTGACCACCGAGCGCGAAGCCCGCACGCACCATCACCGGGAAGCCGATCTCGCGCGCGATCTGCAACGCCTCATCCAGCGTCTCCGCGCTGCGGCTTATTGGCGTTGGAATATTAATCGAATGCAGGTGCTGTGCGAACTCCTGGCGATCTTCGGTCAGAATAATCGCCGTTACCGGTGTACCCAGCACTCGCACGTGATACTTTTCCAGGACGCCTGTGCGGTACAGTTCGACACCGCAGTTCAGCGCTGTCTGACCACCGAAGGAGAGCAGGATACCATCGGGGCGCTCCTTCTCAATCACCTTCTCCACGAAAAAAGGCGTCACGGGCAGGAAGTAGACCTCATCGGCCAGTTCGCGCGAGGTCTGAATGGTGGCGATATTGGGATTGACCAGCACTGTCTTGATGCCCTCTTCGCGCAGCGCCTTGAGCGCCTGTGAGCCGGAGTAGTCAAATTCGCCCGCCTGCCCAATCTTGAGCGCGCCTGCGCCCAAGAGCAATACTTTACGCAATTCGTTTTTTATTGTTGTTTGCTCGTTTTGTTCCACTGTTGCGTTATCCACGATTTCCTCTTACAGACTGCACCTGGGCCAGGAATAGATCGAAGATCCAGGACGTATCCATCGGACCGGGTGTGGCCTCTGGATGAAACTGTACCGAAAGCCAGGGCTTGTGGGAGTGCCGCATGCCCTCGTTGCTGCCATCGTTGGCATTGACAAACCACGCCTCAAAGTCCGGCGGCAGCGTACCAACGGCGAAGCCATGATTCTGCGTCGTGATGTAACAACGTTTCGTCCCCTGCAACAGACACGGCTGATTCTGGCTGCGATGCCCAAATTTCAGCTTATAGGTATCGCCGCCCGCCGCCAGCGCCAGCAGTTGATGGCCGAGGCAGATGCCAAGTATGGGCACGTCGCGCCGCATGGCCTCGCGCAATGTCGCAATCGTCTTGGTCGCCATCTTTGGATTGCCGGGGCCATTAGACACCAGAATGGCATCAAAAGCAAATGGGCGTTCCGGTGCGAACAGGTCGTAATCCCACGGCACGGTGATGACGCACACGCCGCGCCGCACAAGGCTTCGCGCAATGTTGCGCTTGGCTCCGCAATCGATCAATACAATCGTCGTGTCGCCATTGCCCTCTATCGTCACTTCGTTGGTCGAGACGCGCGCTACCAGATTGTCATTATTGGGATCGTGGAACGGCACGTCGGCGTCAAAAATGATCTTGCCCAGCATCGTGCCATGACGACGAATGTGTTGTGTCAGCAGGCGCGTGTCCTTGATCTCCAGCGCCGGGACATGCTGCTCGCGCAGCCACGCCCCTAACGTCTGCACGTTTTGCGCGTGCGAGGGCATGGTCGTGTAATCGGAGACGATCAGAGCCGCGATATGCACACGCTCGCTCTCCCACCGTTGCTGATCGGGTACTCCATAGTTGCCGATCAGGGGATAAGTCATCACCAGAATCTGGCCCGCGAACGAGGCATCGGTGATTGCTTCTGGATAGCCGACCATGCCCGTGCAGAAGACCACCTCACCGGAAATGTCCCCCTCATAGCCAAACGACATACCCTCAAACGCCGTCCCGTCTTCCAACAGCAACACACCTTGCGTCAATGACCACCTTACGCTCTCAATTTCATCTTGCGTATCTATGAACATCTGCTGTTGTAGCATTGTATATCTCCTTTATGCCCGGCCCAACACAAGCGCGAGCAGCGCCATGCGGGTGTAGAGTCCATTTCTGATCTGTGAACGCAGGTAGACGGCGCGCTCATCGCGGTCAACCGCCGGGTCAATCGTACCGACGCGCGGCAAGGGATCCATCAGGATCATGTCATCGCTGGCATAGCGTGCCAGCAGTTCCGGCGTCGCCACGAAGCGCTGCTGTTCGGCCTGCTGATAGTCGTCCAGTGAGGCAAAGCGTTCCTTCTGAATGCGCGTCCAGTACCAGAAATGGCAATCGCGCGGAATATCCTCTTCGCGGGCAAGCTCAACGATACGCAGGCCACGCGCGCGCAGGCTCAAGATGTCGTCTCCAGGCAAGCGTAGACGTTGCGGCGCGAGCAGGTAGACGGTGTTGTTGGGGAAGAGCGCCAGACCGCGCATCAGCGAATGCAGCGTGCGACTATTCAGCAGATCACCAACCAGCAGACCTGTCAAATGATCCAGACGCCCGAAACGTTCATAGAGCGTGTATAGATCGAGCAGCGTCTGCGTGGGATGCTCGTTATTGCCATCACCCGCGTTGATCACCGGAACATCGGCCACCTCGGCAGCACGTTGAGCAGCGCCGACCTGCTTATGCCTCAGCACAATCGCGCTGGAATATGCCTCAAACACCTGGATCGTATCCTCAAACGTCTCGCCCTTATATACCGAGGTCACCGTCTCAGGATTCTGGATATCCAGCGTCTGACCGCCCAGGTATTTGGTGGCCGCGCAGAACGAACCGAAGGTGCGACTCGACGGCTCGAAGAAGAGCAACGAGAGCAGGTGGCCCGCCAGTCGCGTCGAGGGAAGATGGTTGACCGCGATGCGTTTCATTTCATGTGTCACCTCAAAGACCGTCTGTATATCTTCAGCCGAGAACTGTTCTAGCGAGAGAATGTCTTTACCGGTAAAATTCCCGCGCAGTCGTTCTATGTGACCGGGTTGAGATGGAATCTGTAACATGTGTTGCTCCTCCGCTTGCTGCTACTGTTTAGCGTTCCATACAACACAACCTGTTGACAGGTCATACTTTCCTCCCTCACCGCTGTCCAATTGAGCGATTGAACCGATGGGGAAGCTAGCTGCAATGGTCAAAAAAAAATTCCTCACCCCTGAATCTGTGGGGTGAGGAAACAACATATCCAGAAAAACGACATCCGGCCCATTGCCATGATGGGTGAGGTGAGGCGCTTGCCGCATTCTTCCCTTGTGTGCCTGTAGCCAGATGTAAAAAGCCATAATAATGCTATGTTATACCCTATCGCAAACTGTCTGGGAACTGATCTCAAATTGCTAAAATTATACCCGTCAAAAGAGTTGTTGTCAAGTTTTTTTGGCGTTTTTATCAGAGCTTCTCAACGCTCCGGGCCTTTCGAGAGAGGGACGAGTGGGCGAGGAAACGAGGCATTTTGTCTCTCTGCTTCAATCCTGCCCCAACTCGATGTATTTTAACACGGTATCTACGCTCATATCTCCGACGCCCCTACGTAAACAGAACGGGCTAGTCACGCAATAAACTTCTTTTTCGTATATTCGGGCTGAGTCGTTCAGGGCTGTGCTGTATGCAGACGGGCCGTGCAGTACGAGATTTGCGAGGGCGTGCAGCCGATCAGGTCGATGCGCGTGCCCGGCGGTGTTTCTAGCAATGGCCCCTCGGTCGGTAGGGGCAGGTCACGCTGGGGATCCCAGAGCGCGGGAATAGGCAGCGCCTCGTCGGCGCGTTCGCGTGGAACATGTGAGGGATAGAGACGACGTGTGCAGACCCCAAAGGGATAGCCAGGGAAATGCAGGATTTCGCGCCGCCAGACGATCTGTGCGTCCGGCAAATACAGTTCTTCGTTGTCCGCCTCTGCGAGCGCTGAGCGCAGCAGACGTGCGAATTGATAGGCTTCCTGCGGACTGAGCGTCACACGCTCCAGATAGCGATTGCCTGGATTGAGCGCCGCTATCACCTGACTGCCATAGTGCAGAAAGCGGCGCAACCAGGGCGCGGGGTGCGTCAGATAGGTACCCCACTCGTGGGCGACAATCGTTTCGCCTTGCCGTTTGTGCGTGCTGTACCAGACCTGGAAAATGGTATCGCTATCCTTAAATTCGCAGCGGCATTCCTCCCATGAGGGATAACCGCGTCGCAGAATCTCACGACGCACATACTTTCCCAGCGCCGTGAGGGCGCTGGCAGTGACACCAAGCGTGGCAATGGCCAGCAGGATTGTGCCGCGTGTAGTGGTAGTTTCCTTCATGGAACAGGTACCTCCAGTAGCTCAAGTAATTCGTAAAGCGAATGCACAAGCAAACAATCTACACTGCTGGCCTCGACACGACGCGCGCGATCCAACAGAACGGGCGTCATGCCGACCGCGCGCGCCCCCAATACGTCATGAATATAGGAATCTCCGATGTGCAGGGTATAGTCGGCAATGGCATTGGCGCGTTGCAAGGCCATCTCATACAGCATGGGCGAGGGCTTGGCATGGCGCGTCACCGCCGAGATCAGCAAACTATCGAAATAGCGGGTGAGATTGAGATTGCGCAGAATGGGGCCGAGCGAGATGCCCCAATCGGAGATAATGCCCAGGTGATAATCGCGCTGCCGTAAGGCTTTCAACACAGGCAGCACGTCATCATAGACCATCCAGGTTGTATGGTTCTGGTACTCGTCGGTAATCGCAACTCCCAGTTTGTACAGGCGCGGCTCGTCATGTTCCTCCACAAAAGGGCGCAGCAGGTTCATATAGTAGCCAATCCAGAACTCTCTGATGGCCTGCTCGCTGGCCCAGGTATGGCGGTTGAGCCGCGCCTGACGCAAAAAGTAGTCCTCCGCGTCCATCATGCGCTGCTCCACCGCCGCAATATCCAGGTGCAGGCCAAGCTGGGCGCTGATGCGGCGGCAGACCTCCGGCGTCGATTCAGCCGAGCGCAGCAGCGTGAAGCCGGCGTCAAAAAAAATCGTGCGTATCGATTGTGGTTGCTCAAGCAGCATCATCGATTACACCGCCTTTGCTTCCTCAAACAGGTTTTGCAGCTTATCGGCCTGATCGACGGTGATCAGATTGTCGATGAACTCGTCCAGTTCACCGTTCATGACCCCCGGCAAGTTATGGCGCGTATAACCAATGCGGTGATCCGTCACGCGATCCTGTGGGAAGTTGTAGGTGCGTATCTTCTCGCTGCGATCCCCCATCTGCACCTGTGAGCGGCGGCTCTTGCTCAATTCCTCCTGGCGGCGCGCCTCCTCCATGTCCCACAGACGCGCTTTGAGGACACTGAGCGCCTTGAGCTTGTTCTTCAACTGCGATTTCTCATCCTGACAGGTCACCACCAGCCCCGTCGGCAGATGCGTGATGCGCACCGCCGAGTCGGTCGTATTGACGCTCTGGCCCCCGTGCCCCGTCGAGCGGTAGACATCGATGCGCAGATCGCTCTCTTTAATATCGATCTGAATATCATCGTCGGCTTCCGGCAGCACAATCACTTTGGCCGTCGAGGTGTGGATGCGCCCGTTGGCCTCGGTCACGGGCACGCGCTGGACGCGATGCGTGCCACCCTCGTACTTCAAGCGGCTATAGGCCCCTTTGCCACGCACCACAAAGGTGATATCCTTGATGCCGCCCTGGCCGGTTTCGTTGCTGTCCAGCACCTCGATCTTCCAGCGGTGCAGATCGGCGTAGCGCGCATACATGCGGAAGAGTTCACCGGCAAACAAGGCCGCCTCGTCGCCGCCCGCCCCCGCCTGAATGGTCACAATGGCGTTCTTCTCATCCATGATATCTTTGGGCAGCAGCAGTATTTTGACCGCTTCAAGCAGCCGCTCGCGCTCCGCCTTGAGCCGCTCCACCTCTTCATAGGCCAGCTCGCGCAGTTCCGGCTCGTCGCCCTCGGCCAGTTCCTGTGCCTCAGCAATCTGCTGCTCTGTCTTGAGCAGATCATAGTAGTGTTGTGCAACCGCTTCGAGTTCAGCACGTTCACGCCCATAGCGCTGAAGCAAGGAGACATCCGCCAGCACATCCGGTTGTGACAGCAGGTCGTTTAATGCTTCATAACGTTTCGCCACGTTGGCGAGTTTGTCCATCAGGTTCATCGGTTTCTTCGTCCTCTTCGTTCATAATTACCCACGCAGATAGTAAGTATCATCACACACAGATAGGTAAGGTCATAACACAATCACGATGAGACGGCATGCGGCACATCCCTGGTGATCGAAGAAAAAAGAGCAGGGGAGATCAACTGCGCTACCCGGCAGCCAGCAGGTAGCGCTCAATAGTGGCGCGATAGAGTGGGCCTATGCACGATGGATGGCAGCTTCTACCAGCCATTTTAGTATCAGCATCGTTATCCTTCATAGCATCTATTATACCATGCCCTTTCGAGTGTAGAAACCAGTACGTGTACCCGCTCATCATAGACGTGGGTTTGTTGTGTAGGATATTAGCCATCTCATAGTCAAACAGTATAAATCGGCGTATACTTATGGCTAAACTATCTCTATTTAGATAACACGGGTCGCAGGGAAAACTATCCATCTTGATCGCAGACACCTGTGGAGGAGCTAGCGATGCGCTTCTGCTTTATTCTGGAAGAAAAATATGTCCACAAACCGATGCCGACGACAGTGACTGATCAGCTTATGCAAGAACAGGTAAGTAGTGATTAGTCACTATTACCATATCCCTTAGCAACCTTTTTTGTGTTTCGATAGTAATATGCTTGTCTTTGCTGGCTCCAGACTGCTATGATTACGTCATCGACATTATCGCTACATATTTGAGGGGACAATGCAACAAACAATACCTTATCTCGTGCTGTCTGACGAAGTACAGACGGCGCTGGCGGAGAAGCGGGCCGTAGTGGCGCTGGAATCGACGGTGATAGCACATGGTCTGCCCTATCCGGCCAATATCGAGATTGCGCAGGCGATGGAGGCGGCCATTCGTGCCGAGGGAGCCGTGCCCGCCACCATCGCACTCTTCGATGGGAAAATCAGGGTAGGACTATCAAGCCTGGAGATTGAGCAGTTGGCGACCACGCCCTCGGCGCAGGTACAGAAGGTCAGTCGGCGCGATCTGGCGATAACGCTGGCGGCGCGACGCCTGGGCGCGACGACGGTGGCCGGAACGATGCTATGTGCCAGCATGGCCGGGATTCGCTTCTTCGCCACGGGTGGCATCGGCGGCGTGCATCGTGGGGCCGAACGCAGCATGGATATTTCCGCCGACCTGACCGAGTTGAGCCGCACGCCCGTACTGGTAGTATGCGCGGGGGCCAAGTCGATTCTCGACCTGGATCTGACGCTGGAGTATCTGGAAACGCAAGGCGTGCCGGTTATCGGCTGGCAGACCGACGAACTACCGGCCTTCTACGTGCGTTCCAGTGGACGCCGTCTGCCGCACCGCGCCGACGATGTGGCGCTGCTGGCCGAAATAGCGCGTGTGCAGTGGGCGTGCGAATTGCATGGCATCGTTGTCACCTGCCCCATTCCCACGCAGTATGCGCTGGAGGCCGACAGATTGGAGGCGGCGACACAGGAGGCTTTGCGTCAGGCACGGGAACGCGGCATTCACGGTTCCGCTACCACCCCTTTCGTGCTGGCGCGTGTGGCCGAATTGACCGGCGGCGAAAGCGTGGAGGCCAACAAAGCGTTGCTGCTCAACAACGCCACCTGGGCGGCTCGCATTGCTTGCGCCTATTATCATCAATAGGCTGCGAAGAAGAGTTGATTTCTTTGGACACAAGGACTAAAATACGAGTACGCACTATTCATAGGATGCTGGCGTACCAAAAAATCCATATGTCATGTCGCTACTTCTGCACACGGACAAAGGTGCCGCGCTCCGCATAGGCCGTGTGTAGAGGCAAAGGTATTTTTCAGAAGGAGCTTTTATCGTGAGGTCCTCAATAGAGACACGCAAGGTGCTGGGAGCAGTCTTCCTCACCATTGTATGGATATTGTGCTTTATCTTCATTAAGCCTACTTTATATGTAGACTGGCTGGATAATGGAAGCATTACTACGCCGTTGCCGGTAATGACGCTCATCATCGGCCTGCTCGTACTGGTGCTGTACCATATCTACTATCGCTCCAGCACGGAGACGACCAAGCTGAGCCTGACCTCGGTAATCACAATTATCTGGCTCTCCCTGATTATCTTCTATCCGTATAAGGATCCGAATAATACAGCTGCCGGTGCCGTCGGGTTCTTCACCCTGGTCGGGGGGCTGGCCGTCTGTGTCCTCTGGGTTCACTTCTTCTCAGACGAAATCGTCGCCTGAACAAACGGTTTTTTCACAGAAACGAGACAGGGTACTCACCAGAAATACCCCTACAAAGATACGGTACTGTTTCCGCCCGTTGTCATTGTAAGGTCACTTCTGGCGGGTACCCTGGTTGCGTTCTGCCTGCCGCTCACGGTACCGTCTTACGATCTTATTTCTCGATGGGCGCGCCGATCAGGCTGCCCCACTCCGTCCAGGAACCATCGTAGTTACGCACATGCGGGTAGCCGAGCAATTGCGTCAGCACGAACCAGGTGTGGGCCGAACGCTCGCCGATGCGACAGTAGGCCACGATTTCCTTATCCCCTACAATACCCTTGCTCTCATAGAGCGCCTTTAGCTCTTCAGGAGACTTGAAGGTGCCGTCCTCGCGCACCGCCAGCGACCAGGGAATATTTGCCGCGCCGGGAATATGGCCGCCACGCTGCGCACCCTCCTGCGGCAGGTTGGCCGGGGCCAGCAGCTCGCCGCTATATTCAGCGGGAGAACGCACATCGACCAGGGCCAGGTCTTCTTTACCCAGACGGCTTATGATATAGTCGCGGAAGGCGCGAATATCGTTATTCGGGTCTTTCGCCACATACTGTGTGCGTGGATAAGAAGGCACCTCGGTGGTGATTTCGCGCCTGTCGGCCAGCCACTTTGCGCGACCACCGTTCAGCAAGCGCACGTCCTCGTGCCCATAGTATTTGAAGGCCCACAAGGCCCAGGCGGCAAACCAGTTGTTGTTATCGCCATAAAGCACAATCGTGGTATCATTGCTAACACCTGCATTGCCGAGCAGGTTCTCTAACTGCTCCTTGCTCAGTGGGGCACGTATCACCTGATCCTGCAAGTCCTTTTTCCAGTTGAAGCCCACCGCGCCGGGGATATGCCCCTCGTTATAGGCGTTGGTATCGACATCAACCTCAATAATGCGCACCTTCGGATCATTCAGGTGCTGCTCTACCCAATCGGCATCGACCAGCACTTCCGGGTGGGCGTAGCCAGTTGTTTCGGCCATACTTCCTCCTTGTTTTTCATCATTTTGAAGATATCATCGATTGCAGTTGTGTAGCCTTACATTGTTGAGTTACTCTATCAACAAAGTAAAGTATCTCTACTGGCATACAGCATATTATCTGGCGGAGGGTGATGTCAAGGGTACAATAATGGAAAGGACTTGACCCAATCTCAAGAGACGTTTATTATAAGCAGCAATAAGAACAACGTGGGTTCGTGCTTTACAGAGAAGGAGTTATAGACTAACCTCATGCCTAAAACCAGTAAACGTGCCGAAACGAGACGTGCCGCCAGGATTGCCAGGGCGCACGCTACCCAGCTACCAAAAAAGGAGGTAGATGACTCAGCGCGCAAACGCGGACCCGGCTATAAGCCTCCGGCTCGTGGCATTGCTCGTTATCCCTGGGCCACCGCCATCATCCTGATCCTTCTTGCGCTAGCGGTCGGGCTACTCTATTATAACCATGTTGGCCCTTTCGCACTACCAAAAAAGACCGCCGTCGCCTCACCTTGTCTGCAAGCCAGCGTGCTCAAAGAGATTACCGACACAGCCCCTGCGCCGAGTGCCGCCACTATTAAGGCCACACAGCACACGTATAATGCGGCACCCGCGATGAGCATTAATCAGAACAAGGTCTATTGCGCGGGCATTAATACCAATCGCGGCCTCATTGTTGTGGAACTCGACCCCAAACTGGCCCCGATTACGGTGAACAATTTTGTTTTCCTGGCGCAACACCACTTCTATGACGGACTCACCTTCCATCGCGTGCTGCAAACGGGCACCTTCCGCATCATTCAGTCGGGCGACCCCACCGGTACCGGCTCCGGCGGCCCCGGTTATAGCCTGCCAGCAGAGCCAGTGCAGGGCAACTACACCGCCGGTACGATTGCGATGGCCAAACCGTCCACCGGAACGGATAATAGCGGCAGCCAGTTTTTTATCAACGTGACCAACAACACTTCGCTGCCAAAACAGTATAATCTATTCGGACACGTTGTTCAGGGGATGAATGTCGTCAAGTCAATTCAAGGCCCTGGCGACAGCGCCTCTAGCAAAAATATTAAGCCCGACGTTATCGATCATCTGATAGTCGTCGCGGCCCCGTAACGTTTAGACAGCTATCACACTTATTGCGTGTGGTAGGGATCGATGTACTGTTAGTTGCCGGTACATCGATCCCCTATCTTTTTACAAGGAGAATGCTTGTGGCAAAACAATATCGTGAAGCTCCGGCGATGCAAATTGATCCGTCGAAGCACTACACTGCGCTCATGCACACTGAGAAGGGCGATATCGAGATCGAGCTTTTCGCCAGAGAGGCCCCCATCACCGTCAATAACTTTGTCTTCCTGGCACGTGAGGGCTTTTATAACAACACCACCTTCCATCGCGTCATCAGCGGCTTCATGGCCCAGGGTGGTGATCCCGAAGGCTCCGGGCGCGGAGGCCCCGGCTATCGCTTCAATGACGAGCGCAGCGCACTGGCTCTCAAACACGACAAGGCCGGTATACTCTCTATGGCCAATGCTGGCCCCAATACCAATGGTTCACAATTCTTCATTACCTATGGCCCAACGCCGCATCTGAACGGCAAACATGCCGTCTTCGGCCAGGTCACGAAGGGCATGGATGTCCTGCGCTCCATCCGCGAACGCGATCCCATGCGCGACCGCCAGCCCGGCGACAGACTACTCTCCGTCGAGATCATCGAGCGCTAGCCTGCCGCGAGCAGATGACAGTGAGCGGGGCGAGCGCAAGGCGGGGTACCCCAGGCGAGTGCCTTGCCTTGCAGCAGTATCTCAATCCGAGTGAACATCTGCTTGAGCCACGCTCACTGTCCGGCTCTTTTCCACGGCACTCGTCATCCTGCCCGCTTTGCGGCCTTACTATTAGCGATATACTACTTCCTGCGCCTGGCTATATTCTCTTCTGTTGTGCCGCTTGTGATCAGCTCATAGAGCAGGGCTTCGCCGTCTTTGGGGCGGAGAATACGGCCCAGGCGCTGAATGTATTCGCGCCTGGTACTGTTGCCACTCACAATGATGGCAACCCGGCAATCGGGCACATCTACACCTTCGTTGAGGACGCGCCCGGTGACGAGCTTGCTGTACTGACCGGAGCGGAAACGGTCAAGGATAATGCGCCGCTCTTCAGCAGGGGTCTTGTACGTGATGCTAGGCAAACAGAAACGCCGACTGATCTCGTTGACCACGACATTGTACTCGGAGAAAAGGATTAACTGATCGGCGGCATGGTGCTGCAAGAGTCGCTCAATCTCATGATATTTGGCGGGAGCATTCATAGCGATGTTGCGAGTTTCTTGCCAGGCTAATAGAGCGGCTCTGGCTTCGGGGTCGCGCGCGCTTAAGTAGACCAGCTTGCGCTGGAAATCTTCGGGCGTGCGAATGGCGATGCGACGGCGCTGCAAGAAACTCCGGTAGATGGCATGCAGCTCAGCATAGCGTGCTTGCTCCTCTGGCGACAGCGCCACATATACACGCTGCTCTTTGAACTGTGCCAGATACTTCCCCTCGGTTAATTCCGTTGGCGAACGGCGGTAGACCTCTGGCCCGATGAGGTCGTCCAGGTCGATGTGCATCATATCGCTGCGCTCCGGCGTTGCGCTCAGCCCTAAGCGGAACGGTGTAAAGGCGCTTTCGGCGATGAGACGATAGGTGGGGGCCGGGAGATGATGGCATTCGTCATAGACGATAAGGCCAAAGCGTTTTAGTTCGTGGGTATAGAGCGCGGCGGAGTCATAGGTAATCACGGTGATTGGCTTTACTTCCTTTTCTCCCCCGCCGAAGATGCCGATATCATCTGTCGTTAAAGAGAGCGCGGAGGTCAGCGAGGCGCGCCACTGTTGCAAAAGATCGAGCGTTGGGACGACGACCAGTGTCCACAGAGCGGTTTGATGAATGGCCATGGCCGCTACCAGTGTTTTGCCCGCGCCTGTGGGCAGGATCACAACGCCCGCGTTTCCGGCTGCTTGCCAGCATGCCAGGGCCTCGTCTTGATAGGGGCGTGGCTTCACTTGTAAGGTGGTTGCAAAAGGCAAAAGGGGGCGTTCCTCGAAGGCTATCGTGAAGGGTATCTGCTGGGCTTGTAGAGCTTGCTTGATTGCGTGAAAATGTAATGGCCGTGTGCGTAAAAAGGCCTGTCGCTTATCACGTTCCAACGCCGCGCGTATCTCTGCTGATAAACAGGTGCCAAAGAGGGTTTGTACCAGCGCGGGTGTCGGAAGCTGGATTATCTTTTTATCGGGGATAATGATGAGATCATGACCACGATAGTCAATAATAGTCATAACATATTTTCTATTCTTTTCTGGTTGTTGAGAATAACACACCCTGTCTTTTTAAGAGGCATTTCGTACTTATCTTATCACAGAAGGGAAGATGGTGGAGGACAGGGCATCGTCGTGGATGCCTTGCCCTCAACTACCCTGCCTCACTCTTTATCTTAATGTTATAATGAAGCACGGTGATATTCTATTGCCTGATAGAACCACGTCGATGCCGAACATCGACAGGAGGTAAAGTGTGAGAGTGGTAATTCTTGGCTGCGGTCGCGTTGGCGCTCAACTGGCGCATCTTCTCGACCAGGCCGGTCACGCAGTAACCATTATCGATAGCAGTAACGATTCCTTTCAGCGTCTGGATTCGCAGTTTGGTGGCGATAAGATTCAGGGCAACGGTACCGACGAGGAGGTACTGAGACGCGCTGGTATAGAGCAGGCGGACGCCTTTGCGGCTGTCACCAATGGCGATAACCGCAATATTATGGCCAGCCAGATTGCGAAAGAGATTTTTCATGTGAAGAAGGTGGTTTGCCGCATTTACGATCCCATTCGGCAGGATATTTATAAAGACCTCGGCCTGGAAACTTTCTCTCCTACCATCATTGGAGCGGAGTTTCTGATGCACAAACTGGAAGGCAAACAAGTTTCGTGGGTAGTGACGCCATAGCCACCACGCTATCCTATCTGTTGTTTGGGCCAGAAGAGGCGAACAGAGAAAAAAGCAAAGGTCAGGAGCGAGTTTTATGTATATCATTATCGGGGGTGGTGGCGAGGTTGGCTACTACCTCGCTAAAAATCTGTTGCAGCGCGGTCACGAGGTCTTGCTTTTAGAGAAGGATAGTACGCGCGCCCAGGCACTCAGCGAAGAACTGGATCAGGGTGTCGTTATGCGCGGTGATGCCTGCGAGGCTCGTGTGATGGATGAGGCGGGCGCGCAGCGTGCCAATATCGTTATCGCCGTGACCGGTGAGGACGAGGATAATCTGGTGATCTGTCAGGTGGCCAAAAAGCGCTTTCATGTTGGTCGCACGATAGCTCGTATCAATAACCCTAAGCACGAGGCGCTGTTTTACAAGCTAGGCATTGATTTTATCGTCAGCCCTACGCGCACTATCCTGTCGCAGATCGAGTCGGAGTTGCCGGGTGCGCATTTTGTGAATCTAATGACTCTGCAACACGCCGGTCTGGAAATCGTCACTCTGACAGTGCCTGTGACCTCACCTGCCGTCAACAAGACGCTGAGCCAGATTAATCTCTCTCGTCGCGGCACACTTGTGCTGATTATTCGTGACAAGGAGCCGATTTTCCCCACTGCCGAAACCGAAATTCAGGCCAACGACGAGATATATGCAGTGGTAACACGTGAGGGCGAAGAGGAACTGCGGCGCAAATTTGCCTCGGATTGAGAGGCGTAATGATAAAATTCTTCGACTGCAAGCGATCATCTCGTAGTGACCGTCTTGAAAGTCAAGGGACATGATAGATGTTGTTCGGCGCACGATGGATCGCGTCTACAATTGTTTGCCAGGCATCCCCATGTGAACCGGATGTGCCGCCTTGCGACAGGGATGGAGGGGGCTACAGTGACGCGCGATCAATCGCGCTGGACGGGATGATCCGGTCTCTATGGAGAGGGTGTTTTCTCGTGGACATCTTTCCAGACATCTGGTTCTTCCTGATCTTCCTGCTCCATTGGCTGGTCGTCGGCCCCTAGAGGAATGGTGATACCTGGCTTGCGCAGACTATTGATCAACATACCGGTGGGGCGAGCAATGCTCCAGGATGCCCGCTTGCGAGCGAGAATCTGATCCGCCGTCTCTCCGCGCGCGGAGCGATACAGGCTGGCGATAACCACCCAGGCCGCCGCCACGATGGGCGTCGCCAGCAAGGCCCCGAAGGCACCGAACAGGCGTGTGCCAACGATCAGGGCTAGAATGGAGGCCACCGGATGCAGGCCAACGGCGTGCCCGACGATGCGTGGCCCCAGCACATTACTCTCAATCGCCTGAATCACGACAAAAGCCCCGATGACCCAGAAGGTGCGCGGAAAAGCCGCCGGGAGCAGGAGCGAGAGGATGATGGCAGGGATGGAGGCCAGCATCGGCCCCACCATTGGAATGGTTTCAAAGAGGAAAGCCATAACACCTACGAGCAGGGCAAACTGGCCTAGCCCGGTGATCAGGCAGACAATACCCGATAAAACGCCGATAATCAGGGCCAATGTCAGTTGCCCGCGAATATAGTTGCCCACCACGCGATTCAGAGCGTCCTCAAAGAGGAGCGCATGCTCTTTGGAACGCTCCGGCACAATACTCATAATGCCGTCGCGGATACGCCTGCCATCCACCGTCAGATAAAAGCTGATAACAATGACCAGCAAGATATTGATCAACGCGCTGGCGATAGCGGTGACAATGTTGATGACATTCGTGGGGAGACTGGTAGCGAAGCTTAATAACGGACTGGTAACAGACGACACCGCCTGCTTAATTTGATCGGTGGTAATGCCGGCCTGATTGGCCTGGGCGATCAAGGTTGAAGAGAGATTCGAGATGTCAGTTGGCGCATTTTGCAGAAAACCCTGTACGGTAGTAGAAAACAAAACCACCTGCTGAATGAGTGAGAAGATCAGGCCATAGCCAATGGCCCCCAGAATGGCCAGCACAATGACGTAGACCAGCACTGTTGCCACCACACGCGGCACCTTATACCTGGTTAAAAAATTGACTAGCGGCGATAATAAGAAGGCAATGGCCATCGATAACAGCAAAATGATGATCGTGTCAAAAAATTGCCCCGCGATCTTCCAGGACACCCATACGATCACACCGATACAGATAATACTGATCAGGATGTCGCGTCTGCGCTGCCATTTTGTAGAGTCCATACCTTTTGTCTTTTCCTTCACCGTTCACAGAGGGAACTCATCGCATCATACACTATTGTGACAGGTTTTGCTTAAAAGAACAAGATGGGTTGAAACTTTCCCACATCATACTTCGTCATCCACAATAAGAGTTCCTTCTCATGGCAGCAGAAGCTCTGACAGATGGGCTAAGTGCCATGGCGGCCTGTGTTAATTTCATCTATTTCTTTCGTTGAGTTACTACAGGAGGCCAATGCCGCTTCTCGCCTGAAACCGCCTGAAAGAGGATGCATTCATCACAATGGTACAAACGTTACTGCTCTGGATTCTTATCGGACTTCTGCTTGGTTGGATGCTCATCTTTGCGATACTCGCCTGTGCTACACCTGGCACAAGGAAACCTTCATCTGAACCTGAACCTGAACCTGTCAGGATTTCATGGAACGGTCCCGACAAGAGGGGACTGCAAGAGGGAGGCAGGCATGCAGGAATAGCACAGAGATAGCATAGAGCGACAGGCTTCATCACAGTGATGACCCGTCGCTCTATTTAGTATCAGATAGGGAGAGATGGGTATTCCAGCCACCGACTAGAGCTGTATTTTCTCGCCCGGATGTGCTGGTCTGAACTCCGTACCATCATTGATAAAGACGATATGAGCGTCCTGCACGTTCACGATCATGTCCGGTTTCCCATCTCCATTGACATCCTTGAATGTAAGCGTCACGGGTGTCAGATCCTGGTTTGGCCCAAGTAGTGTTGGCCCGATATATACCCGCGCTTTTGTCGCATCGCCACCGGGAAATTCGATAATTTCAATATGACGATGAAGGTTGATGGCGATAAAATGGCTGGGATTACTGGGCGAATCGTTATGGCCAACCACGGCATCCACCTGGTAAGTACGCGGCATACCGTACTGTAAATTCTCTTCTACTCCTTGCCACCAGTTTGTCAGGGCACTGAGACCTACCCACGCCAGGATCATGATAAACATGATACCGCCAACATATACCAGCCAGTGCGGACGCGGCTGATTCCGCTTGCGTGGTGGTTGGGTCGATGGGGCAGCACGTCCCCCACGAGGATTGGATAGGGTCAATGCATCACTATGACGCTCCCGGCCATCCGTGTCCACTGCCCAGTCGATGGGAGGCCGCCGACTGTTCTGCGTAGTCGAGGCCGTCGGCAGCTCGCCTGCCGTTCGGCGTGCCGGGGAGCTGGCCCGTCTGCCCGCGTAGGGCACGCGCTCACTGCGCGTTATGCCAGTCTGTACGTCTGCCGTCACGTGCCCACTCTCGGCATACACATCGCTGTTGTAGCGGCGCACGCTGGTCGGCAGACGCGACGGCCAGGCGTCGTCATAAAGGTCTTCCTCGTAATCGTAATTGTCACGTCTTGTCCTGGGAGTGGTCCTCATCGCCCGCGCCCTGGCCTGATTCTGTGTGTGGCTCTGATCCACATTGTCACCGTCCTCTCGCAAAAATTTCGCGGTTACTGAGTACAGGTTTTTTAGAGAAAAATTGTTTATACTATACCACACGCCAGAGCTTATAGAAAATGCCAGACAGCAAGCCATGAGCCGCCATGACACACTAACCCCACTGCTAGAGGAAGATCACCATGCCCACTCTGGTATGCGACGAATGAATTCAATGATCGTGGACACGACAAACCGCCTCTACCATCTGGTGTCCCACTCGTTTCGTGACTTAGCATACGCGCGGCTCTGCTTTCAACACAACCGGCACTTCCAGTTTGCTTAACGGGAAGTGCTGCCCTGGCGGAGCAGAAACCGACAATGGATAAAAACCGATCCTTTCGCCATGCATCTGGATAGAATGGCTACGCGTCACAATGAAACACCCTTCAGGTACTCGGCTCATGTCTTGCAAGGGACCGGCTCTGGATCAGGCGACGGGGTCGATGACGGGTGTGATGGAGGAACAAGATAAAACCAGGATAAAAAATGGATCGCTATCCGTCCTTGTGCATCCTGCATATAGCCCTGACCGCCTGCTTCTTTCTGACACCGAGAAAGGTATAGTTCTAAGGTTTTTCTCTAAAAACAAGTCCTCTTTTCTCGTTTGCAGTTATTGATACGTATAAACTCTTCAAAAGTAACAGGGAAACGGCGTTTTTACAATACATTTTCCCACAAGTTCGGTTGTTGCTTTACTGTATTTTCAGCGCGCTTTCTCGGCCCTGGACGACGCTCTTTTACCGTCCTGGTCGCTTGCTTTGTGGGCGCATGCCATGATGCTTCAGCATGTTCATCCATATGCAACGATTCTTTCTTTATTTCATCTGATGGCATCTCTGCGATTATTTGTACAGTAACATCGAAAATAGATGTGCGTTGTATCTGCATCTCTGGCCAGCTCCCTAACAGTAGTTCTAGTGTAATGTCCTCGCAGGTAGCCAGTTGGGGATGATACGCTCTCATTGTCTGTAACACCTCAGACAGCGCTAGCGCCTGCCTGCCAGCCTCGCTTGTCTGCTGACGCAGCCATAGCACTGTTTCTCGGTGCAGTTGTTCCAACCAGGAACGACTATAAAAGCCCACGCCCACCATGAAACCGATCTCGTCATTGACGATGCTATCCGCCGCCTGCTGTAGCTCGATGCTGCGATAGCAGTGCAACAGCGTGTAACTCTCGCGTTCGCTCAGCCAGCCGTGTTCTTCAATCAAAGCGCGTACCGCAGCGACATCGATCTGGGCCAGACGGGCGGCGGAGTCGTCGTAGCGCGTTTCTAGCACGTGCAGCAGGTCAGTAATGGAAAGTTGCTGGTCGTAGACAATCACAGGAAAATGCTCGGCCAGGGCGGCAAACGCGGCCTGGGCCTCACGCGGCACCGCCAGCAAAATATCGTCGCGGCCCTCAAGCTGGCGCAGTTTCTGGATTTTGCGCTCACGATAGGCCGGTGTCCAGAAGCCGAGTATCTCGACATAGATGCGGTAGGGTGGGCGCGTCAGGGCAAAATCGGGAATAAAGATGCCCTGCTGGAGCAGTAGCGGCTCCGGTTCGCGCTCTAGCTGCCAGCCATGCATACTGGCTGTGGTTTCTTCGCCGCGCACACGCGCTAGCGCACCGAAGGTTTCAGCGAACGACTGCTCGATGCTGCTATCAAAAACCGTTGTGGAGCCTGCTGAAGCGCTGTTGTTCTCCTGCTGAACCCCTTCGGTGGCTTCGGGCAGGGTTTTGATTTGCAGGAATGTTAGCAGTTGGGCATCCATTGCCAGCGTGTAGGCGCGCTGGAGAAAATGCACGGTGGCCTCCGCGCTGACAATCACGCTGCCCAGTGTGGCTCTGCCGACGCGCTTGTGCCCATGTTCTCTGCGTTCATTACCGCTTACCCGCTCGTAGCCAAGCAACAGACGGCAGAGTCGTGCCAGGCGCAAGCCGTATTGCTGAGCCGCGCCCGTCACCTCCTGGGGGCCATACAGGGTTAGCACAAGACGCGGTATCGCCGGTATATCGCTCTGCAACGGCGATACCGCGTTTTCCTCTTCATATGTCAAATCATAGTATACACCGATCTTACGTGCCAGGAAACACAGCCGCTTGATGGCCGCTCCGATGCCTGTACCGACCGACTGCTGACTATTGAGATGGCTAAAGGCCGCGCTATCAATGACGAAGCGCACACTGGACGATTGCGTTAATGCCGCCTCAAAGACCCACTGGTTGTACAGCAGAGCGACCTCTTGTGGCGTTGGGGGTATGGTGGTTGCGCGTGTTAGCAGTGTTTCCTCCTCGCTATCCAGTGCCAGCAGATACTCCAGGCTGGTCTGAGTGAGCGCATAACGACTGGCAAAGGCGCTTAACGCTTCGTCGCGTTGCTCAGAGGACAAAAAGCCATGATAGTATTGATTGACAAAATCGTAGAGTGCCAGGCGTAGCGCGGACGGTGTGCTGATCTCCGCCTCAAGCAGCAGGTGTTCCGCCACGCCGGATGCATCCAGCTCCTGCACCACCTCATGCCAGTCACGCCCCTGCCAGCGATACCAGTAGCTGAGCGTGGAGAGCAGACACTGCGCGAGCCGATAATCGCCGATGCAGCTACATGCCTCATCCGACGAGAACTGACGACGTGGCAGGCCCAACAAGCGTTCATGATAGGCAATAAGCCGACCAATCTCCTGCTGCAGCTCGCCGGGGGGCAAGAAGTGTAACGTGACGAAGAGGTCTCCGCCGCGACGATAGACCGTTTTCTTCACATCCTGCAAGCTAAAACGCATTCTGTGTACCTTTCTCAGCGCCGCGCACATATCTTTTCTACTATATTCTGACACAGGTGGCTAAAACTGACCAGTGGGTGAGACGAACGCACAGTGATGAAGGAGATTTTTGATGTTACGGCGTCTCAATCTCTTCGGGCTGGCCGGTGCCGCTGTGTATGGCATCAGCCTGGGCATTGTGGTCTTCTTCAACACAGGATCGTTTTGATCATCTTGCCCGCTCCGTAGTAGACAGTGTATGGCTACCTAAGCGTCCTAAAACAGTTGAAGAGATAGGTAGAATCTGGTATGCTTTCATTGCTGTTATACAAACAGGTCGGCATCATAGCGGTTGAACGGAGCGGTCATGAGCATGAGTTTACAGCGCCTCGGAAAATATGAGTTGCGCACGGAGTTGGGGCGTGGCAATACGGGCGAAGTCTGGAAGGCTTTTGATCTTCAGCTTCGGCGCGATGTTGCCATTAAAATACTCCATACAGACCTGTTAGCGAATCCCCAGTTCTTCGCCCACTTCACGCAACAGGGGCAGGTACTGGCCTCCCTCCATCATGCCAACATTGTCCAGATTCATGATGTCGCGCTCTCGCGTCCAACGCCCCAGGATAGCGCCAGCAGAGCCTATATCGTGATGGAATACGTCGCGGGCCAGACCCTGGCGGACTATATCGACGCGACAGTGCGCAAGGGTATTTTCCTGAGACCCGACGAGATTGTGTATCTCTTCACCAGCCTCGGAGTCGCCATCGACTATGCCCATCAGAAAGGCATTATTCACGGCAATATCAAGCCGAGCAATATTCTCTTAGACCATCACAACACCGCTCAATTCGCGCCCGGCGAGCCGATGCTGACCGATTTCGCCCTCGACCGCCTGGTCGGCGATGAGGCCAGCGTCGTCTCTCCTTACTATATCTCTCCTGAGCAGGCGCAAGGCAATCAGCCCGGCTTGCGCAGCGACATCTACTCGCTGGGCGTTATTCTTTACGAACTCTGCACCGGTGTGCAACCATTCCGCGATGAGAGTTCGGTCGCTGTGATGATGCAACATATCAATGCGCTTCCCACACCACCCTCGCTGATCAATCCCAATATTCCGCCTGCTCTCTCCGAGATCATCCTGCGCGCTATGGCGAAGGAAAGCGCAGCACGCTTCTCTATGGCCTCACTGATGGCGGCGGCTATTGCCGATGCTTATGCTATTCATACCGGCACACATATTCCCTCTGTGCTGCCGACCAGCATAAGTGAGGACGAGGAGACCGAAGAGGATGGGTCAGGCGGCAGCCAGCCGCGCATACCTATTCTGGGTGTCATATCGCCTTCGCTCAGGCTACCCTCACGCCTCCCTGGCAACTTGCCGACGACACCGCCTGATAGCCGTCCGCAACCTCTACCGATGGTCCCACGCTCACAGCCGCTGGTGGCGGCACAGGAAGCGCAGACCATGTTCGCAACGTCGGCAACACCGTCCTCTACAACAGGCAAGCAACCGGTACCTCCCATGCCGTCGCCACCCATCAGTCGGAAAATCCCGATCACGCCCACTACCTTCGTGGCCGATCAGCAACCGACGAATGTCATGCCTCCGGTAGCAGTGCCTTCCTCTGCTACACAGTCAACGCCGCCCAGGATGCCATCGGCACAGCCGCAGAACGAGCTACCTCCCGTTCCTCCTGCGCCGCCCGCCAGGAGTAGGAGTGGGCCTTTTGCTGCTATGCCATTGCCTCTCTCCCTTCTCGCTGTCCTGATCTTGCTGCTGCTCGTCGTTCTCGGTTTCAGCATCAGCAATCTTTTCCTATCCGCCGGACAGGCCGGTACACCCAGCGGGCACGTGTTTTTTGAGGATGATCTGCTCGGTCACGAGGATGTGCTACGCATCGAGATACAGCCCATCCAGACGCCCCCGCAAGGTGACAGCGATGTCGCCTGGTTACAAACAACATCGCATAGCATCGTGCCTTTGGGGGTGCTCACGATCCAGAATAAGCAGGGCACACTCGTCTATCCCGGCAACGCACAGCATAGTAACTTGCTCCCTATCACACAGGGCCTCATCATCAGCCAGGAAAAGAGCGGGGCCTTGCCCCCCAGGCCGCAAGGCAAAACAGTATATGTCGCAACCGTCAACATGGCCGTCTTTACCTACGTGCGCAATATTCTCTACGCCACTCCTGGTTTGCCGGGCAATAGCAGCGTCGTCAACGCGCTGATGGACGCCATTAAATCGATGAGTGACAAGTCGGGCAGCATTGTGGACTCCTTGCGAGGTACGCATGATTATGGGCTGGTACGCCGCCAAGCCATTCGTATCATGGAACAGCTAGACAGTACGAAATATGCGCAACAGAGCGGTGATCTGCCGACTGCCGACCGACCGCTGCTCTTCACGCAGATCGGCCTGCTCTCCTCGCCCACACAGAAAGGCTATCTCGACATCTTAGATCAGCAACTGACCTTGCTGCAACAGCACGCCGGTAACAATACCGAGTTGCTGACGCATATTCAGAACGTGCGCAACGCCGTCGTCGATCTCAAGAACTGGCTGCAAAAGGTGCGTTCTTATGATCTGGCAATCCTCAAGGCGACGAATCTGAACACGCCGACCATCATGAATGATGCCTTCCAGCTCAAACAACTGGTTGCCATCTCCTATACTGGTCAGACCATACCGCCCAACAATGGGCCGCTCCCAACGCCCGGTTCGGCAGGCGCTTATCAGGGCTATATTGAGGCACAATATCTGGCGGCACTGGATGTGAAAGCCGCATGAGCGCAGCTTCCTCATCCATTTCGTCCGGCACTGGCCCGTATCAGCTTTGCCTGATACGGGAGCGCGCACAATGGAACAAATTTGTACAGGGACATCCCTACGGGCATGTCCTGCAAAGCTGGGAATGGGGGGAATTTAAGGCGCACAGTGGCTGGTTCCCGCTGCGTGCGGCACTCCGGCAGGCAGAGACAGGGCGTATCGTCGCAGCGGCCCAGATATTGCGACGTGGCGTACCGCATGTACCTCTCCAGGCAGGCCACTTCGCTTATCTGCCTAAAGGCCCTGTGCTTGACTGGGCGCAACCTGCCTCCGGTCATCTCTGTCACATTTTTCTCACACAACTGGATGCCTTGTTACAGCAGCAGGGAGCTATTGCCTTACGCATCGAACCTGTGCTGCCAGTCGGCACACCGGAGAGTGCGCCCGCCGTTGCCCTGCTCACCGACTGGTCTACGTACACAGTGTCTCCACTGCAACCGCTACGCACGATCATCCTCGATCTCTCACCCGACGAGGAGATGCTGTTGGCACGTATGAAAGAGAAGTGGCGCTATAATGTCCGGCTCGCGGCACGCAAAGGTGTCACTGTGCGCGTGGCGAACAGCAGCGACGACGTTCGCGCATGGTATGAGTTGTTGCGTGTGACGAGCGAGCGCGATCATTTCGGCATCCATACTCTTGACTATTATCTTCAGGCATGGCGGCATTTGAACAGCGCTGGCTGGGCAGATCTGCTGCTGGCCGAATATCAGGGCCAATTACTGGCTGGCATCTTCGTCACCAGCTTTGGAGCGGAAGCCATCTACCTCTACGGCGCGTCCAGCAACGAGCAGCGTCACCTGATGCCCAACTATCTGCTGCAATGGGAGGCCATCCGCCGCGCCCGGCGGGTCGGGGCCGCGCGCTACGACCTCTGGGGCATTCCCGCCAGCGACGACGAAGAGGAGGCTATGGCCGGGGTCTATCGCTTCAAACGCGGCTGGGGCGGGAAGATTGTCACCTTCGTGGGCGCGTTTGAAAAGACCTATCATCCATTTGCCATGCAGCTCGCTCGTCGCTGGTTTCCCCTGACATCATAAATCTCCTTGCCCTACCTCGTCCCTGACCGATCAGGATTACCGGTTTGTTTAGCGAGGGGAAGAGTGAAATAGAAAGTGGTACCTTTATTCAGGGCGGTGTCGAAACCGATAGTGCCTCCATGCTGTTCAACGATGAGCTGGGCGATAGAGAGGCCCAGGCCGTAGCCGCCCATTTTGGACTGTGCGCGGTGATTGGACTGGTAGAAGCGCTCGAATACGTGGGGCTGATCCTCCGGTGGGATGCCATAGCCGGTATCGATGACGGAGATCAGGGCAAAACGCTCGTCATAGGGACGCACACGCACCGTGACAGTTCCTCCGGGCGGCGTGAACTTGATAGCGTTGGAGAGCAGGTTATTCAGCACCTGTTTGACGCGCTGGGGGTCGGCATAGAGAACAGGTTCGGGTGTGCAGATGTCGTGAGTAAGGACGACCTCGGCTTTGAGGGCCTGCGGTTGCAGGTTATTAATGGTCTGACGAATCAGCGTGCGTAAGGGTACCTCCTGCTGCTTGATCTCAAACTGGCCCAGGTCTGAGCGTGTCATAAAGAGGATGTCTTCGACGATAGAGATAAGTTGCTGTACTCCTTCCTGGGCATAACCGAGGTAGGTGTGTTGCTCCTCGTTGAGTTCGCCCATGTGGCCTTGTAGCAACAGGTCAATGAAGCCATGCACCGAGTTAAGCGGTGTGCGCAACTCATGAGAGACCATCGAGATGAAGTTGGAGCGCACGCGGTTGACAACTTTGAGCGTTGAGACGTCGCGCGCGGTAAAGACCACGTACAGTCCGTTCTCGGTATTGATGGGGGTGACGCTGGTGGAGACTTCAACCTCGCCGCCTGGGGTGGTGCCAATGATCAATTCTTCGTTGGGCAAAGCCTTCTGCTCTTGCCTGACCCGTGTCAGTGGGCAACTGGAGGTGCCACACAGACTCATGCGGTTCAGGTTGCGACAACATAATATCTCGGAACAGTGATGCCCGATAAGTGCGGATGCGCTCTTCTTCAAAGCTCGCGCCGCTGCTGCATTGAGTCCGACCAGCTTAAAATGCTGGCTAATAGCGATCATCGCGTCCGGGGTGCTGGCAATCATGGTTTTCAGGTAGCGACGGCATGGGGCGGCCAGTATGAGCGCCTGCTGATCTTGCGCGTCGGAATATATAGTGGACGCTATGTCGGCTGTTTGCTCGTGTGACGTTGATGATGAGTCCTGATTCGGCTTCTGCACGCCGTTCCTACTTTCCAACGAATTTATAGCCGAGGCCGCGCACAGAAATGATATGGTGCGGTTTCTCGGCATCGATCTCGATTTTCTGGCGCAAACGCCGGATATAGACATCGACAATGTTACTGCTGGTGCCCTCGTCGTCGTTCCATATTTCTGAGAGCAAACGTTCGCGGTGAATGACCTGACCGGGATAGTTCATCAACATGCGTAGTACCTGCATCTCTTTAGGCGTCAGGTCGATGCTGGTCTGGCCATCGATAATGACTTTGAGTTCTGCCGGTTGTAGCTCGATGCGGCCCTGACGCAGATTCTGATTACCGCTGCGGGCATACTTCTTGATGCGGCGCATGACAGCTTGCACGCGCGCGATCAACTCTTGATGGTTGTATGGTTTGCAGATGTAGTCATCCGCGCCCATGTTAAAGCCCTGGAGCTTGGCCTCGATGGTATCGTGCGCGGTCATGAAGATGAGAGGCGTATCGTAGCCCTCTGAGCGCAGCTTGGCAGAGAACTCAAAGCCGTTCAAATAAGGCATCATGACATCAAGAATGATGAGGTCGGGTTCGCGCTTTTGAATCATCTGCATGGCCCCACGTGGGTTATCGGCAGTTTCGACCTCATACCCTTCTTTTGTCAGGACGAACTGCACCAGGGTGTTTGCGAAGCGGTCATCATCGACGACTAGAATATACACAGTGTTCCCCTCTTTACCTAGCGTAATATGGGAAGCGACCTGAAACGGTTTCTTCCCCACGTCTTCTGTGTTCACGACGTCTTTAGAACATCATCTCTGTATGGGGGGATATACAGACAGGTGTTCTAATAAAATTATCTCTGTATTATTGCATATCAGACAATTGTATGGTACTCATCCGGCAATAAACTGTCAAGTGAGTGCGCGTGATGCACGCAATTTTTCCAGGTAGACCATGAGGATCGCCACATCTGCCGGTGTGACGCCTTCGACGCGCGAGGCCTGACCGACGGTGCGCGGGCGGGTGCGCGTCAACTTCTGTCGCGCCTCCGTGCGCAGATGCGGTATATGCTGGTAATCCAGCGTATCCGGGATGCGCATCTCCTCCAGGCGGCGCGTGCGGTGAATGGTCTGCTCCTGCTTGCGCACGTAACTCTCGTATTTGACCTGTAGCTCCAACTCTGCCGCCGTCTCATCCGGCAACGACGGCAATACGGTTCGGCGTGGGTCATCACTCGTGGGAAGCGGGTCATTCTCCTCTAGCTCCTGGAAGAGGCTTGTCTGCGAGGTTGTGAGTAGCTCGGCCACACGCTGCGAGAGATGTGCAACCTGCTGATAGGACACCTCCGGGCGGCGCAACAGGTCGCGCGCGCTCATTTTCTGGCCCAGTGGCGCGATGCCCAGCTCTTGCGCGAACCGCTCGACCTGATGCGATGAGGTAAAGTAGACGCGATTGAGGTCAGTTAGCGTGCGTTGAATCTGCTCACGCTTGCGCACAACACGCTCGTAGCGCTCATCATCGATGAGGCCGAAGCGATAGGCATAGTCGCTCAGGCGCAGGTCGGCACTGTCCGGGCGCAGCAGCAGGCGGTACTCGGCGCGCGAGGTGTGCAGGCGATACGGCTCGCTCATGGGGCGGGTCACCAGATCGTCGATCAGCACGCCTATGTAAGCCTCGTGGCGTCCTAGCACAAAGCCATCCTCATTGCGCACATACAGGGCGGCATTGATACCGGCCATAATGCCCTGCGCCGCAGCCTCTTCGTAGCCCGACGTGCCGTTGATCTGGCCGGCCAGGAAGAGGCCCGCGACAGCTTTTGTTTGCAAAGTGCTTAACAATTGATGCGGCGGCACGTAGTCATACTCAACGGCATAGCCGACGCGCATCATTTCGACGTGTTCGAGAGCGGGGATGCTGCGCAGCATGGCAAGCTGCACATCCTCCGGCAAGCTGGTGTTCATGCCCTGCACATAGACCTCGCCGGTGCGCCAACCCTCCGGCTCCAGGAAAATCTGGTGCGAGCTTTTGTCGGCGAAGCGTACAATCTTGTCCTCAATGGAAGGACAGTAACGTGGGCCGATGCCCTCAATGATACCGGTATAGAGCGGCGAACGGTGCAGGTTATCGCGAATAATCTGATGTGTGCGCTCGGTTGTGCGCACTAAGTAACAGGGCAACTGTGGTCGCCAGCCGTGCAGGTCTTCCGGTGTAGTTGGATAGATGGGATTGGGCCGCCCGCCAGGAAGCTGTACATCTTCGCGCGCGGAGAGATCGGCGGAGAAGTAGAGCGGCACCCGGCTGCCGGGCTGCGGCTCCGTTTTGCTAAAGTCGATGGTGCGGGCATCGATACGCGGTGGGGTGCCGGTTTTGAAGCGGCGCACCTCCAGGCCAAGCGCGCGCAGAGCGTCCGAGATGCCCAGGGCCGGGCCTTCGCCTGCGCGTCCGCCGGGCTGCGTCTTCTCGCCCACAACCAGACGACCGTTGATGAAAGTGCCGGTGGTCAGTACGACTGCTCCGGCCTCGTAGCGCCAGCCGTTATTGGTAACGACGCCGGTGATGACAGGGCGTCCGTCATCACCAATGTGGCTGAGAAGCCGGGTGATGGTGGCTTGCTTAAGTTCCAGATCAGGCTGGCTCTCCAGCACGAATTTCATGGCCAGACGATAGGCTTGTTTGTCGCACTGAGCGCGCAGAGCCTGCACGGCTGGCCCCTTGCTGGTGTTTAGCAAGCGAATCTGAATAAAGGTACGGTCGGTGTTGCGCCCGATCTCGCCGCCCAGCGCGTCGATCTCCTTGATGAGATGGCCCTTGGCGGGGCCACCCATTGAGGGATTGCAGGGCATGAGCGCCACACTGTCCAGGTTCATGGTGATGAGCAACGTTTTCCGGCCCATGCGGGCGCTGGCGAGCGCAGCTTCACAGCCGGCATGACCCGCGCCGACTACAATGACCTCGTAGACACCGCGCAGCAGTTGTTCGGTTGGAATAGGAGCCTGTTCAGAAGTAATCGTCATACGTAATATACTACCCGC
>DAOTVZ010000041.1:0-9020 GCA_034436045.1 Ktedonobacteraceae bacterium
TTATCATTCTCTCAGGGCGTGATCAATCACGCCCCTACGGCATGAGCGCTATCAACACAGGGGCGGTGCGATTATCATTCTCTCAGGGCGTGAGCAATCTCGCCCCTACGGCATGAGCGCTATCAACACAGGGGCGGCGCGATTATCATCTCTGAGGGCGTGATCAATCTCGCCCCTACGGCATGAGCGCTATCAACACAGGGGCGGTGCGATTATCATTCTCTCAGGGCGTGATCAATCACGCCCCTACGGCATGAGGCCATTGCCGGTTTCGAGGGGAAAAGCTCATCATGCCGTCCCTACAGAATTAAAAGCCCGGTATCAGAGCATAGAAGTTGGGTACCCTTTGTTTTGGCGTTTATTTGATGAAAAACATCGAGAGGATGTACCATGAAGAAACTCATCAACAAGCCGGAAGATGTGGTGAAAGAGGCGTTGGCCGGAATGGCGGCAGCACACGCCGACCTTATCACTGTGGACATCGAAAACCAGGTCATTGTTCGTAAAGATGCACCGGTGCAAGGCAAAGTCGGCATTATCTCTGGTGGCGGCAGCGGTCATGAACCGATGCACGGCGGCTTCGTCGGCTTTGGCATGCTCGATGCCGCCTGCCCTGGTGCGGTGTTCACCTCACCAGTGCCAGATCAGATGCTGATCGCTACCAAAGCCGTCAATGGTGGAGCAGGTGTGTTACATATCGTCAAGAACTACACGGGCGATGTGATGAACTTCGAGATGGCGGCTGAACTGGCCGAGGCCGAAGGCATTCACGTAGAGAGCGTGGTCACGAACGACGATGTGGCTGTGCAGGATAGCCTCTATACGGCGGGACGGCGCGGCGTTGGCGTCACCGTGCTGCTGGAGAAAATCGTAGGCGGCTTCGCGCAAACGGGCGCACCGCTCGATCAGGTGGCGGCACTGGCGCGCAAGGTCAATGCACAGGGACGCAGCATGGGCATGGCACTCACCCCCTGCACTGTTCCCACCGCCGGGAAACCTACCTTTGAACTGGGCGAAGACGAGATGGAGATCGGCATTGGCATTCACGGCGAGCCGGGACGCCGCCGCGTGAAACTGGCTCCCGCCGATGAGATCACCGAGATGCTGGCCACACCTGTTATTGAAGACCTGGGCCTCAAGAGCGGCGAAAACGTGCTGGCCTTCGTCAACGGCATGGGCGGCACACCACTGATCGAACTGTATATCGTTTATAATGCCCTCAACCGCATCCTCAAGGGCAAGAACATCAACATCGTTCGTTCGCTGGTCGGCAG
The DNA here is from genome assembly GCA_034436045.1 of Ktedonobacteraceae bacterium. Lineage (GTDB taxonomy): Bacteria > Chloroflexota > Ktedonobacteria > Ktedonobacterales > Ktedonobacteraceae > H111-94. The sequence continues at coordinate 1,275 of DAOTVZ010000041.1, forward strand.
CTACATCACCTCGCTGGAGATGGCCGGTTGCTCAATCACGCTGGTGCGCATGGACGATGAACTGATCAAATATTGGGATGCGCCGGTACATACTCCTGCATTGCGCTGGGGCATGTAACCCGTTTCGCCTATACTTCGTAGTTTATATTACGGCATGAGGGTATGCCATATCATGCCCTCATGCATAAAAGGAAAGCGTTGCCTATGACGAATGAGGATATGATCCGCTGGCTAGAGGGCATAGCCGATGCATTGCATGAAAACGCGCAATACCTGACCGAACTGGACGCGGCCATTGGCGATGCCGATCATGGCACAAACATGGATCGCGGCTTTACAGCGGTGCGCGCCAAATTTCCTGCGATGCAGACGATGGATATGGCCGGTCAACTCAAGACCGTTGGTAGCACGCTGGTTTCGACGGTGGGCGGTGCCAGTGGGCCGCTCTACGGCACGGCCTTCCTGCGTGCCGGTAACGCTATTGCCGGTAAAACCGATCTTTCAGCCGCTGATGTAGTTGCCATGCTGGAAGCCTTTCTCGGCGGCATTGTCGCACGCGGCAAAGCGCAACCGGGCGAGAAGACCATGGTTGATGCCCTGACGCCCGCGCTCACTGCCGCCAAAACGGCGCTGCAAGAGGGGGCCGGCCTGGCCGAGGTAACGGCGCGTGCCGCTGCCGCCGCCGAAGAGGGCATGAAGGCCACCATCCCGATGCTCGCCACGAAGGGGCGCGCCAGCTATCTTGGTGAACGCAGTATTGGTCATCAAGACCCCGGCGCAACCTCTAGCTGGCTCATGCTACGCTGCCTGGCCGAGGTATGCGCCGGGTCGGTGTAGGGGCGGGATTGCTCCCGTCCTATCGGTTTCGGTCGCAAAATTCATAATTCCGTCTGTGCGCAATTATAAATTTTTCCGTCGAAGTCGGAAATCTCGGAAAGGACAGGAGCAATCCTGTCCACCATGATTCATCGTGCGTGCCATCGGATGCCTTGCGTCCCCCGTATGAAGCTGATGCATCATCTTTCGACGGGATACATGGGTCTGCCGTGAGGCGCGATCAAGTGCGCGGCGGACGTGATCAATTATGTCCCTACGGATGGCTTTTATTGCCGGTTTCGTTGGGGAAATTCCATTATCTTATCTGACACGTGATTAATTACGCAGTGTGCGTGATCAATCATGTTGCTAATATAACGCAGGCGAGCATACATATCTTTTTTCAGAAGGAATACCATATGACGGTAGGGCTGGTCATTGTCTCACATAGCGCCCAGTTGGCGCGTGGCGTCGTGGAGCTTGTCGATCAGATGACGCAGGGGAAGGTCCCCCTGGTTGCTGCCGGTGGAGCAGGCGAGGGAATTTTAGGCACATCCGCCGATACCATCGCTCAGGCCATCGAGCAGATTGATTCATCTGATGGCGTACTCATCCTGCTTGACCTGGGCAGCGCGCTCCTCTCGGCGGAGATGGCCCTGGAATTTCTCAGCGACGAGCAACGCGCCCATGTGGCGCTCACATTCGCTCCACTGGTCGAGGGCGCAGTGGCGGCAGCAATGGAAGCGGCGCTTGGGCGCTCGCTTGCGCAGGTGAAGCAGGCGGCAGAACAGACGGCACAGCGCATACACCTGCTCCGGCTCAAACCGATCCCCGATGAAAGTCCAACCGAGACATCGCCCCCGTCTCAGGTGAGTACATCCTCCACGCCTGCACCATTACCCGTCGATAGCCTTGAAGTAACTTTGCAGATTACCAATCCCTCCGGTTTGCATGCCCGCCCGGCCAGCCTGTTGGTACAGACCGCTGCTGCTTTCCAATCCACCATTACTATTCAGCGCCCGGCAGGCCCGCCGGTTGATGCCACCAGTATCCTCGCCGTTCTCTCGCTCGGTGTGCGCCAGGGCGAAACCATTGTTGTGCGCGCCAGTGGCCCCGATGCTGCCGCCGCGCTGGCAACGCTCAAGGCGCTGGCCGAAGCCAACTTCCACGAACAACCAGCACCGACACCATCAGCCGCTGTAACTGCACCAGCGCCATCGATTGCCCCGGCAAGTGACAAAGCGGCACCCGCATCGCCGGAACAGCCTGCTGATAGCTGGCAAGGTATCTCAACTTCCCCCGGCTACGCGCTCGGCCCGGCTTTTGTCATTACTGATACCGCTCCTGTGTTGGCAGGTATCGAACAACAGATTATCAATGATGAACAGGTTTCACTGGAACAACAGCGCCTGCACGACGCGGTACAGAAGGCGGGACAGGAATTGCATGAACTGGCGCAAAGGCTCAAGACGCATATGGGGAACGAAGCCGATATCTTCAACGCCCAGGCACTCATGCTGGATGATCCCGAACTGAAACACGAAGCCGAGCAGCTTATCGAGCAACACCACCTGGATGCCGCGAGTGCGCTGGCGCGAGCCGGTGAGCAGATGGCCAACACCATTGCGCAGTTGCCCGATCCGTTGCTGGCCGCGCGTGCCGCCGATATTCGTGACGCCGTAGGACGGGCCGTGCGTTTCTTGCGCCCTGAAAGTGTGCAGAGTCCCCTTCAGAGACTCCGCCAGCCCTCTGTTCTGATCGCCCATGACCTGACCCCTTCAGATACGGCACAGTTACGCCCGGAACTGGTACTGGGTATCGCCACCGTGCAGGGTGGGCCAACGGCGCACGCGGCTATCCTGGCACGCGCGCTGGGTATTCCCGCCCTGGCCGGCTTGCCGGAGATAGCCTTGCGCCAGCTTCGTCCCGGACAGGAGGTGGGCCTGGATGCCAGCAAAGGCAGGCTGTATGCCGCGCTCTCGTCCGAACTACGCACTTTGCTACAACAGCGCGTGCAAGAGCAGCAGCAGCGACAGACCTCGCTCAAGGCCGGAGCGGCACGTAGCTATACCCCCGTTACGCTAGGCCGACGCAAGATACAGTTGCTCGCCAACGTTGGTAGCGTGGCAGAGGCCGAGGCAGCGCGTCAGTGGGGTGCGGGTGGCATCGGCTTACTGCGTACCGAATTCCTGTTAGCCAATACGGCGGTCTTTCCCGACGAACAGCAGCAGCGCCGCCTCTATATCCAGGTATTCCAGGCCTTTCTCGGTCAGTCGCCGACGCGACGCGGCCCCGTCGTCGTGCGTACCCTGGATGCGGGGGCCGACAAGCCGATGCCTGCGCTGGAGGCGTTGATTGGCTCTACGGAGGAGGCCAACCCCGCGCTTGGCGTGCGCGGCATTCGCGTTCACCTGGCCCACACGGAGCTACTGGAACAGCAGATACGCGCATTGCTGCTGGCCTCCGTCGATACCGGCATTGAATTACATATCATGTTCCCAATGGTTTCAACAGTGGAAGAGGTACACACGCTCAAGGCTATTATGGCACGAGTGCAGAGCGAGTTGCGGCAAAAAGCTATCGCGCTACCACCACGCATCCCGTCAGGTATCATGGTTGAGGTGCCGTCCGCCGCCTTGATGGCTCCCGAACTGGCCCAACTGGTAGATTTCTTCAGCATCGGAGCCAACGACCTGCTGCAATATACGCTGGCCAGCGACCGCACCAACGCCGCACTGTCCACTCTTTATACACCCACGCAGCCAGCGTTGCTGCGTTTCATCCACATGATTGCGCAGGCAGCCCGTCAGGCAGGCAAACCGGTAGCGGTCTGCGGCGAGATGGCCGGGGACGCCCGTCTGGCCCCCTTGCTGGTCGGCCTGGGAGTCGATGAATTGAGCATGGCCCCCAGCGCGCTGGCTGCCGTCCGTGCCACGCTCAGCAAACGCAGCATCAAGGAACTGACCGCGCTGGCCAACCGTGCCCTCAAACTCACTACAGTGGCCGAAGTCGAGGCTCTCTGCCGGGAAGCGCTATTCAGTTGATTGCTCTCGCTACCTATAATGATACCGCTTGTGGCCATCAGAGCGGTAGTTATCAGACTTCAGACCCTTTGCGTAGTTTCTCCGTGTGCAGTATAATACATATACAACGTCAACAGCACGGTAGACACAAAGGGGTGCTACTCGCACGCGCTCCGTAGCTCTTGTATCGGTCCGATAGAGTAATACCCCTTGCAGTTATCTCTATCTTGAAAGTGGGCGCGAGTAAGAGCAAAGAGGCCGACGAGACAGAAACAGGAGAGAATGGGGCGAAGAATATTTGCATGCGTAGCATCGGCTACCTTCACAGGTTTCTCTATTCCCGCGTAGTGCGTACCCTCCTCTGCCTGACCTCCGCCTGTCGCTGTTCCTTGTCGTCTCGTGCTGTCCTCACGCCCCGGAATTGAGGAAAAGATGTATAAAGGTCAATCTGGTATGTGGTCCTGGTTGTTCCACCGTGTCTCAGGACTCGCAATCTTGCTTTTCCTGTTTATCCACATCGTTGATATTTCCCTGCTCGGCTTCGGCCCCCAGGTGTATGATGAGGGCATCGCCTTTTTCGATACTATCATCGTGCGCCTGCTCTCGCTGGCCCTGATCGCGGCTGTTCTCTATCATGCGCTCAACGGTGTGCGTATCATGTTTATCGACTTCTGGCGCAAAGGGGTCTATTATCAGAAGCCGATGTTTGCCGGCGTGATGGCGATAACGATAGTGGCATTCATTGTGTTCTGCTTCTTCGTTATTGGCCCTGTGATACCCGGCGTTGCGGCATGGTTCGTCCAACCACTGGCAAAGCTGCACTAGAGAACCTTGAAGAGGAGTGATCGTATGCGTATGTCAACCGGTTTCGGCCCACGCCCGGCGGGAGGCGGCTTCGAGACGTTCTCCTGGTACTTCTTCCGCGTCTCCGGCGTTGTTCTTATCTTCATGGTGATTATTCACCTGATTATCATGCATGCCTCGAACGATGTCTCTTGCACGACCTATCAGTTCGTGGCGGCCCGCTATGCCAACCCCTTCTGGCGGCTCTATGACTGGGTGTTACTCACGCTAGCGCTGACACACGGCGTCAACGGCCTGCGCATCGTCATCGATGACTATGTACACTCACGCGGCTGGCGTCTCACCTTGCTCTCAGCCGCCGGACTGTTGCTACTGGCCTTCTTTATGTTGGGAACGATTACGCTCATCACCTTCCACGCCCCGGCTACCAATCTGGGGCCAGCCTGTCTGGGTCACTAGATGAGAGGAACCACTATGTATCATAAATTTGATGTCGTGATTGTTGGCGCGGGCGGCGCGGGCCTGATGGCGGCCATGCAGCTTCCCCAGGCCAGTGTCGCGGTGCTTACAAAGGTCTATCCGACGCGCTCGCACACGGGCGCGGCACAGGGAGGCGTTGCGGCGGCCCTGGGCAACCAGGAAGAGGACCACTGGAAGTGGCACATGTACGATACCGTCAAGGGCGGCGACTACCTGGTCGATCAACCAGCGGCAGAGATTCTCGCCCGTGATGCCATTGACGCGATCTACGAACTGGAACATCGCGGCCTGCCCTTCAATCGCACGCCGGACGGACGTATCGACCAGCGCCGCTTCGGTGGTCACACGCGCAACTTCGGCGAAGGGCCGGTGCGCCGCTCCTGCTATGCCGCCGACCGTACCGGTCACATGCTGCTCCAGACCATGTATCAGAATGCCATTAAGAACCAGGTACGCTTCTTCAACGAGTTCCTGGTGCTGGATCTGCTGATTAACGAGGGCCGCGCCTGCGGAGTAGTCGCAATGGAGATTCGCTCCGGCGAAATACACACCTTCCATGCCAAAGCCGTCATGTTTGCTACCGGCGGCTATGGACGCGCCTGGAAAGTCACCAGCAACGCCTTTGCCTGCATGGGTGATGGCATGGCGATTGCCTACCGGCGCGGCATCCCACTGGAAGACATGGAGATGTATCAGTTCCATCCGACGGGCCTCTATAAAGTCGGCGTGCTGCTGAGCGAGGGTGCGCGCGGTGAGGGTGCTAAGCTGCTCAACGGCAAGGGCGAGTACTTCATGGAACGCTACATGCCCACGCTCAAAGATCTGGCCCCGCGCGATATCGTCTCGCGTTGCATCATCCAGGAGATCAAGGACGGCAACGGCGTCGATGGCAAGGATTATGTCTACCTCGACCTGCGCCACCTGGGCGCGAAGGTGATTACCGAGAAGCTGCCCGATATTACCGACTTCGCCCGTAACTACCTGGGCGTCGAGCCGATTACCGAGCCGGTGCCTATTCAGCCGACGGCCCACTACGCGATGGGTGGCATTCCCACCGACATTGATGGGCGTGTCGTCATTGATGCTCAATGGACACCGTTCCCCGGCTTCTACGCAGCCGGCGAGGTGGCTTGCGTCTCCGTACATGGCGCAAATCGCCTGGGCACCAATTCGCTGGTAGACTTGATCGTCTACGGTCGCCGCGCAGGCAAACATATGGCAAAGTTCATTCAAGAGGCCGACTTGCCCCCGCTACCCAACGAGCCAGAGGCCCACGCGCGCCAGTTGCTGGACCGCCTCTACAGTTCACAGGGCGGCGAATCGGCGGCGCGTATCCGCAGCGAACTCCAGAACGAGATGCTGGAAAACGTCTTCGTCGAGCGCACCGACAAGGGCCTGCGTCACGCCCTGGATACCATCGATGGCTTGCAGGATGCCTATAAGCGCGTACAACTGCAAGACAAGGGCAAACGTTTCAATACCGAGTTGATGGAAGCCGTTGAGCTTGGCTTCCTGCTGGATTGCGCCGAGGCCACCATTCATGGCGCGCTGGCCCGCACGGAGAGTCGCGGCGCACACTACCGCCTGGACTATCCCAAGCGCGATGACGTGAACTGGCTCAAGCACACCCTGGCCTACAAAGGCACCAAAGCCCATGATGTGCGCCTGGACTATAAGGACGTGATTTTGATTGACGATCCGATATTCAAGCCCAAAGAGCGCAAGTATTAGAGAACATGGTTATCATTGTAGCGAGCGCCACAGGGTACCCGCCAGGGCACCCCTACAATGATGACGTTCATTGTAGGGGTGCCCTGGCGGGTACCCTGCCGACTGAGAACTGGGAGCAGAGATCATGAACGTATTAGTGCGGATTAAACGCTATGATCCTGAGAAGGACAGCAAGCCGTATTGGGCAGAGTATCGCGTCGATGTCGATCCCATTGACCGCTTGCTGGATGCGTTGAATATCATTAAATGGACGATGGATGGCTCATTGACCTATCGCCGCTCCTGCGCACACGGCGTCTGCGGCTCCGATGCTATGCGCATCAATGGGCGCAACAGGCTGGCCTGCAAGGTGCTGATGCGCGATGTGGGCAACCGCGTGACAATTGAACCCATGCTGGGCTATCCGGTGATCAAAGACCTGGTGGTCGATTTTGAGCAGTTCTTCGAGAAGTACAAGTCAGTCAAGCCCTACCTGATTACGTATGACAACGAGCCTGGTACCGAGCGTTTGCAGAGTCCAGAGGAACGCGCGCGCTACGACGAGGGAACCAAGTGTATCCTGTGTGGTGCCTGCACCGGCTCCTGTCCGTCGATCTGGGGGAACCCCAACTGGGTTGGCCCGGCGGCTATCGTGAACGCGCATCGTTTCATCTTCGACAGCCGCGATCAGGGGGCACAGGAGCGTATAGCGATTCTGGGCCAGCGTGATGGCGTGTGGCGCTGCCGCACCATCTTCAACTGCACTGACGCCTGCCCGCGCGGCATCCCCGTTACCGACCTGATCGAGCAGGTGAAACGCGCCATCATCTATAACGACACAAAAGTAGAATAGCTGTCGTGTGCTAACCGGTAAAACGTGCCCAGGCCAACCGCGAGAGTTGGCCTGTGCACG
>DAOTVZ010000042.1:0-2766 GCA_034436045.1 Ktedonobacteraceae bacterium
GAGGTGCAATACCTGACCGATATGGTGACAGAACTGCTCGACCTCTCCCGCCTGGAGTCGGGACACGTGGTACTGACGATTGAGCCGGTGGAGGCGGAGCAACTGGTGCGCGAGGTGATGGCACGCATGCTGCCGCTGGCGCAACGCCACCGCGTCGTGCTGCGCACCTCGGTGACAGAGGGTCATACGCTGGTGGCCGCCGATAGCAAACAGATCATGCGTGTGCTGGTTAATCTTGTGCATAACGCCATTAAATTCACCCCTTCGGGCGGCACTATTGTCATTGGAACCAGACCGCTCGCCGGGCAACCACTTCAAAGCTTTTTTGTACGTGATACAGGTATAGGGATTCGCGCAGAGGAGATTCCACGCATCTTCGAGCGTTTCTACAAGACCAGTCGGTCGCGTACTCGCAACGACTATATTGGCCCAGGTGGCGGTGGCACAGGCCTGGGGCTGGCGATTGCGCGCCATATTGTAGAGGCGCACGGCGGTCGCATCTCTGCTGAAAGCGTGGTCGGGCAGGGGAGCCAGTTTACATTTACATTGCCAATAGTTATACATGAAAAGCAGGCGCAGAAAGACAGGTTAATGTCGAATGATGACCTGCCTGATAAAAGAGAAAGCGGTGGGGGGTTCTAGTTATGGCAAACAGGTATCAAGAAGAAGCACCGATAGAAGCGGAATTGGCGCGTTTGCTCCAGGGAGCCGAGCACGAACAACTCGTGCGGCTTGTCTTGCGGCTGGCTACGCGCTATCCGGCTCTGCTCAACGATATTATCCATGAGCTAACACGACTGAGAGAGCCAGAGCAAGGGGTAGAAGAAGAAGGAGCGGAGATAATTGATGAAGAGGTCACAGAGAACTGGGATTTCAGTGGCGATGAACTGGATAGCTATCCGCTTGCACGCCTGATCTTGCCACCACTCTCTCTGCAAACCTATCAAGAGCGTCTGGTGGGTTATGCCGCGCGGCTGGAGCAGGGCGAGGCGACCGCATCTGTGCAGCGTGATTTGCTAGAAGTATTGTGGGAGGTAGAACTGCATGCAGAGCAACACGATTATCATGGCGCGCTCAACCTGTACGCGCTGCTACTTGATACCTACCTGTCGAGTCAACGTGCTGACCTCGACCGTATCTTTGAATATGCCCTCAACGAAACGTTTTCCACGTTAGAGATATTGCTGGCGGAGGCGAGCAGTACGCTCCAGATCGATACCAGCAAACAGTTGTCTCCTTTCATGCAACAGACCGAGCGGCAACGCTGGCTTGAGCGCCTCTTTCAACTCTGGCTAAAATACCTACGGGCACGTCACCCCGTCGAACGCATTACCGAACTCCTGCATACGGTAGCGTGGCACGAGGACCAACCTCTCCTTCAAACCATGATCACGGGCAAATTAGAGCAGTATGACGTAGAGCCAGCCGATACCATCGTCGATTTCACGCGACTCTATCAGATAAGAATGCTTGAGCGCCTCTTGCAAAACCTGTTATAATGATGAGGTAAAAAAACGACCGCTAATTTTAATAACTTCTTTATGTCAGGATATTGCCATCCCTGATCGCTGTATGGTACCATCTGAGAGAGCAGTTTTGGATAGATGGGAGGCCTAGCTGGCAGAAAGAGAGGCACCGATATGAGTAAACTGGTTATGGTCATAGATGACTCACCCACGGTACGCAAAATCGTCGAAACAAGCTTGCGGCGCGAAGGCTTTACTGTGCAAAGCTATGCCGACGGTATCGAGGCGATTAAAGCCTTGACACAGAAGGATGCACATATCCCCGATCTTGTCTTGCTGGATATCGGTCTTCCGAAGATGGACGGCTATGAGGTTGCACGCTACCTGAAAGTAAAACAGGAATTCAATAAGACGGTAATTATCATGCTTTCGCGGCGCGATGGCGTGATTGATAAATTAAAGGGAAAACTGGCCGGCGCAAAAGACTATATCACCAAACCGTTTAAGACACAGGACATTATTTCGATTACCGAATCCTACCTCGGCGTCCCGGCCCAGAGCCAATTTTAGGACATGATGGATGAACAGGAGCAGCAACAACAGGAGGAGCTAACAGTGCTGGCTCCAACATCGCTTAGCGGGTTGCAAGTGCGCTCTTTGGAGAAGTTGAGTGACGAGGATTTCTGGCAATACGCCAGGGAAGCGGCTCATCCTATCTCACCTGTTCCACCTTCCGCAGGTATCTGCGCGCTATGCCGCTTGAGTTGCGGTTCCTGGCTCGTGCCACTCGACGCGCTACGAGAGGTCATTCCTTTCTCTCACCCCTGCACGCCCTTACCCTTAATGCCGCACTGGATGCTGGGACTGGTGGCATGGCGCGGTGAGGTCATTGCGGCCATCGACCTGGATGCTTATCTGTGTGCCTTACAGGCAATCGCCTACACTCCGCCCACGTATAAAAGTGGCATGCTGCTGGTCGCGCGCTATGAAGAGCATGCGCTGGCCTTCTACGTCACCGCTCTCGACAAAACACTGGCGATTGACGCAGCACAGATACTTCCGCCCACAGCACAACCTCTACCCGCCGATGCCCTGTCAGATATCTTGCTGGGTCGCCATGCGGAGACCTGGATACTGGATATTCTCAAACTGGTGAACAGCGCCGTGCAGCAAATAGGTGAACCGGCTTCATGAACGATACATTCCCACCTTTCGACGAGAGCAAACTTTCGGCTGAAGACCGTGATGTCCTACAGGCTTTTCTGGCGCGTGAACACTGGGATGACGCTCCGGTACCCGA
>DAOTVZ010000043.1:0-5437 GCA_034436045.1 Ktedonobacteraceae bacterium
ATTGAACCTTCCCCAGGCGTGATCATCAATTTTCACCATTGCCGCTCCCGTCGGGGCGTGATTCATCACGCCCTGTCTACCCATTGAACCTTTCCCAGGCGTAATCATCAATTTTCACCATTGTCGCTCCCGTCGGGACGTGATTCATCACGCCCTGCCTGCCCATTGAACCTTCCCCAGGCGTAATCATCAATTTTCACCATTGCCGCTCCCGTCGGGACGTGATTCATCACGCCCTGTTTGCCCGTCGTTCTGCTTTCAGGGCGTGATGAATCACGCCCCGACGGGATGATGCCATTGCCGATGTCAGATGTGAAAATTCATCATTGCAAACAATGGATGAGAATACAAGAATTATACGGGATAGATGGGGTTACGGCACTCTGAGAAACGCTCCTCCTTTGTTTGATAGACGGCGAAACGAGCAATTAGCTCGTCACGCAGCATCTCAAATGGCGTGATGGTATCCACAATCAGTTCGGAAGCGAGACGGAAGATATCGATATCTTCGGCGTAACGCGCCTCCATCATTTTGCGGAACGGCTCACGCTCTTCCTCTGGCATCTGGGCAATCTGGTTGGCAAAGACAGCGTTAATAGCAGCTTCCGGCCCCATCACGGCAATCTGTGCCGTTGGCAACGCCAGAACAGCATCAGAGCCGAAGGCAGGACCGGCCATGGCGTACAGGCCCGCACCATAACACTTGCGCACAATCACAGAAATCTTCGGCACAACAGCCTGAGAGACGGCGGCAATAAACTTGGCCCCGTGCCGAATGATGCCCGCGCGCTCGACCGCCGAGCCGATCATAAAGCCTGATACATCGGCCAGGAAGAGCAAGGGAATATTGAAAGCATTACAGGTATTAATGAAGCGTGTGGCCTTATCGGACGAATCGACAAAGATCACGCCGCCCTTCACACGTGGCTGATTGGCAACGATGCCGACGGCCTTGCCGTTGAGACGCGCGAAACCGGTGATGATCTCCGGCGCAAAGAGCTTCTTGATCTCAAGAAAACTACCGCCATCGACCAGCGAGTGAATGAAATCGTACATATTGAAAGGTTTGTTCTGTGCCTCCGGGACAATCTCTCGTAAGGGTCGGTCGCTGGCGGGCGGCGCAGGTGGCACGTCTGCCGGTTTGCTCTGGTAGTTCTGTGGCATGTAATGGAAATAGTCGCGGGCAATCTGAATGGCATGTTCCTCGTTTTCGGCCAGAAAGTCGCCCAGGCCGGAGACGGTGCAATGCATACGCGCGCCGCCCATCTCTTCCAGCGTAACCTTCTCGCGTGTCACCATTTCTGCCATGCGTGGTGAGCCAAGATAGGCGCTGGCATTGCCTTCGACCATAATGGCGATGTCGGCAAAGGCCGGCATATAGGCCGCGCCAGCCGGTGAGGGGCCGAACATAATGGCAATCTGTGGCACCACGCCGGAGAGCTTGATCTGGTTATAGAAGATACGCCCACCGTGATTGCGTCCCGGAAAGAGCCGAATCTGGTCGGTGATGCGCGCACCGGCTGAGTCGATGAGATAGAAAATGGGTATCTTCATCTGCATCGCCATTTCCTGGATGCGTAGTGTCTTCTGCACCGACTTTTCACCCGACGCACCCGCTTTGACCGTTGAATCCGACGCGCTAAAGGCTATGGGCCGCCCATGAATGCGTCCGACACCGGTTACAACGGCGTCAGCCGGTAACTCAGGATTATTACATTCAGCGAACATGCCATCCTCAAAATCGATCTTACCATCGTCAAGCAGTAACTTAAGCCGCTCGCGTACAAATAAGCGATGTTGCGCTCGATTGCGCTCGTGGTACTTCTCCGGCCCTCCTTTTTTGATACGCTCAATTTCAGCCTTCAGTCGTTCTTCCTGTCCTGGCATCGTATCTTCCTTCCCTTACATCTCTATCTCCATACGTAGCAGCGCCGATGATAGCGATTTGCCCAGCGCATCGCTCCTGAGTGAGCGTGACGCTCCGCCATTCAGTGCGCCGTGCAGCACGAAATTCAAGGCCAGTACGTTGGGCACCTCGAAACGTTCGACTTTGCCGGTGACGATACCCGCGAAATGCGCTTTAACACGCTCCGCCGTCACCTCGCGTACCAGTAGCTCATACGTGGCCTGATCTGGCGCAAAGAGCGCAATATTGGCCTTGTCGCCCTTGTCGCCGGAGCGCGCATGCGCCAATTTAACCAGTTGCACCTTCATACGCTGCTCTCCTCTACACTGACGTGCACATATTCCTCAATTACGCCACGCGGAGCCAGCGTGGGCCAGATGCCGAGCAGACCGCGTGCCGGAGTCATTCCACCCGCACCGCCCACAAAGGGCGGGCCGCTCAGGGCCAGCGGCGGGAGCAGGCGACCAAGCTTCTCGGCGTCGCGCTTATCGGCACAGCGAATGGCGATGCGCAGATAGACCTCGTTAAGATCGTCGGCATGTGTAGCGTCGGACAGGGGGCCATGAATGGAGTTATAGCCCATGTACTCGACCAGTGTCTCCTGCGGTTTGAGGCCAATGCGCTCCATCTGTTGCAACACAATTTGCGCTGCTGTCTGCGCTTTTGCCAGCGCGTCCGGCCAGGCATAGCCCATCACGGCCTGACCCATGTAGCCATCCTCATAGCCAGCTACAATCTTGAGCATCTCCGGTGCGGGATGGCCCGTCGCGCCCACCACGCGCACCACGTCCGGCCCAATCTCCTCCATACGCAGGGTGGTCATATCAACATCAACATCCGGTGTCAGATAATGCGCGGGATCATGCACCTCATACAGCAGTTGCTCGCGCAGCGTGTCGAAGCTGACGCGCCCACCCGTGCCAGGAGCCTTTGTGATGATCGCCGAACCATCCTCCCAGACCTCGGCAATCGGATAGCCAATATTGGCGAGATCGGGAATAGCGCGCCAATCGCCGCCGAAATTGCCGCCTGTGGCCTGTCCGCTACACTCCAGCAGATGACCTACCACCATGCCCTGCGCCAGTTTATCCCAGTCATCCCAGCGCCAACGCAGTTCGTGCATCATCGGGGCCAGAAAGAGTGCAGCGTCGGCCACGCGCCCCGTCAGCACGATGTCTGCGCCCGCATCAAGCGCCTCCACGAGCGGGCGCGCACCAAGATAGGCACTGGCAAATAGCAGGCGATCTCGCACGGTCGCTATATCTTCGCCGCTATCCATGTGTGCCAGCGAGACACCCATTGCCTGTAGCTCGTCCAGCCGTTCCAGTACCGAGTCGCCCAATACCACCCCGACTTTGAGTTTGACACCAAACCGCTTCAGGGCATTGAGCAGCACCGCCCGCGCCGCCAGAGGGTTGAGACCTCCAGCATTCAGGATAAATTTCACGCCGCGCGGCACAGCCAGCGGGAGCAGTTCGGCCAGCATCGGCACGAGGTCGCGCGTGTAACCCAGGTTGGGATCGCGCTGACGATCTTTCTGTAGAATTGCCAGCGTCAGTTCGGCCAGATGATCCGAGGCAACATATTGCACATTACCGCGCTCAATACTGGCCTTCACAGGTTGCCAGGAGTCGCCGTAAAAGCCCAGACCTCCGGCAATACGCACCGATTTCATGCCCATCGTACCGCCTCCTCCCGTTTAATGTCTTTGACCAAGCAACTCGCGGGCAATCAACAACTGGCGAATTTCGTTCGTGCCAGCACCAATTTCGCCCAGGCGCGCATCACGCCACATACGCTCGACCTCGAAATCGGTAGTATAGCCCCAGCCGCCATGAATCTGCATGGCTTCATTGGCCGCCCGTGAGGCCGCGCGTGCCGTAAAGAGTAGTGCCGCCGCCGCCTCTTTGCTGACCCGCTTCCCTTGCTGGGCCAGCCACATTGCGCGATGAGCCATATGGCGCGCAGCCTCCAGATCAACGTACATATCAGCAATCTTGGCCTGAATCAACTGGAAATTGGCGATAGGCTGCCCAAACTGCTCACGCTCTTTCGCATACTTAATGGAGAGTTCTAGCGCCGCTTCAATGCCTCCAACGGCGCTCACCGCGTAGAAGGCACGCTCTATGTCCAGTCCGCTCATGACCACCCTGTAGCCCTCGTTGACCTTGCCAAGCACCTGCTCATCCGGCACAAAGGCATCTGCAAAGACCAGTTCGCCGGTTGGTGAGCCGTGCATACCTACTTTCGGGATTTTCCGCGCCACGTGAAAGCCCGGCGTAGCCGTCTCAAAAATAAAGGCGGTGATGCCACGACTGCCCGCCTCTGGCTTCGTCCTGGTATAGAGAACGATGACATCCGCTATCGGCCCGTTGGTGATGAAAACTTTCGAGCCATTGATGAGATAGCCACCATCAACTTTGCGCGCTGCTGTACGAATACCCATCGCGTCGGAACCGGCATTCGGCTCCGTCAGTCCCAGCGCTCCAATCCATTCAGCACTTGCCAGCTTCGGCAGGTATTTACGCTTCTGCTCTTCTGTTCCATTTCTCAATATGTTATGTGCGCAAAGATTCAAATGTGCGCCAAAGGACATAGAAATTGCGCCATTGACCCGCCCGATACCGCGCGCAACCAGCGCCGCCATCAAGAAATCGCCGCCGCTGCCACCATAGGTTTCGGGAATAGCAATGCCCGTGTACCCCTGCGCTGCCAGCCGTTGCCAGAGCCAGCGTGGGAAATCATCAGTGCGTTCAATCTCTGCATTATGGGGACGAATTTCAGCGTTAGCAAACGCGAGCGCACTTTCGTATGCCAGTTGATGCTCTTCAGGGAGTTCAAAATCCATCGCGCGTCAGTCCTTTCTGACCAGAAACCGTTGACATCCTTTGACAGTGCGGCACAAAAATCAACTGTCCAGTTTTTCCTAGTTGTTAGTGTACGCCGTAGCTTACAGTCCTGACAAGGGGAAACAAAACACGCAGGCGCGTCACGCTTGCGTACTCTACCTGATATATATCAATGTCAATGTTGAGGGCCAATCGCGCGTAGAACAGCTACCAGGATACACGCTCCTAAGAAGGCAATCAGCACGCTACCCCAGAAGCCATAGACGCCGGAGATGCCCAACAGACCGGCCAGAAAACCGCCGATGACCGCACCTACCAGCCCCACAATGATGTCACCGATACAACCAAAACCACGCCCACGTACTAACCAGCCTGCTAAAGCCCCGGCAATCAAACCCACGATAAGCCAGGAAATGATGCTCGCGCCAGGAAAAAGAACGATATGAGTCATCGTCATTTGGCTACCTCTCTTTATTTTATACGACGCTCCGTCTAGCAACATCTACGCCCACATTCAACAATAGTTGCGACCGGGCACTGTTTTATCGAAGAGAGAGACCCGTCTGATACCTATTTGTTTTGTGAACACATTTGCCACTATGTTAGATTCATATGCTTGACTTTTATCACATCTTATGGTACAAATAAGAAAGGTGCCATATGGAAAGATTACTTGTTAAGA
>DAOTVZ010000044.1:0-26547 GCA_034436045.1 Ktedonobacteraceae bacterium
CCTCGTCGCCCCTTGATCTGTGCACGAGCCTCTTTCATGACGCCCTCGTCGCCCCTTGATCTGTGCACGAGCTTCTTTCATGACGCCCTCGTCGCCCCTTGATCTGTGCACGAGCTTCTTTCATGACGCCCCTCCACCGACCACCAACATCCCCCTAAAGGATAGAGACCCACAAACATCCCCGGTGGCTATCCTGTGCAAATGCCCCGTTTATTTTCCTCTTGCTGTTTATTGTTGTGATTATTATACTCATCAATCAAGTGACTAAACGTGGTATGCTTCACAATGTAACAGTGCAGTAGACACTTTGATGGAGCCGGGCCAACGGTTATGCTCTTAGATAGCAAAGCACTGTGCATATTCGATTTGAGGTGGTAGCTATGCATTACTGCCCGTTCTGTGGCGCTGAGCAGGATATAAAGGCGCGTTTTTGTAGCGTTTGTGGACATATTATTGTGAGCGAGGATGGAGCCACCATTCGCCGTGAGACACGAGAGAACCCGTACAAAGACGGCTTGCAGGCAAATACTGAGACAGCAGGGACGCTCTGTGCTTCCCATCCTTACATGACAGAGCGCGACCGCACGCCGCCGCCAGATACATCGTGGCCGCAGTATGCGGGGCAACCATCTATGCCACCGCCAACAGAGGGGCCGACGACAGAGGACAGGAACCGCCCGGCAGGAATGCCGCTCTCCGTGCCCCCATTCAATGTTCCACCAGGAACCCTGATCAAAGATGCCACATTGCTTCTCCATGAAGAAATGTCATCGAATGCCGCGCAAGCTGGCGAGCATCTCTCAGAGGCGATGCACGGTGGTAACGCTCTGTCAAATGCCATGCAAGGCAGTAATACCCCCTCAAATGCGATACATAGCGGTAATACGCTCTCGAACGCACTGCATGGCGGTAACGCGCTCCCCAACGCTGTTCATGGTGGCTCTTCCACACCGGGCGATCTGCATATTGATCTGCGTCAAACGGCCCGTTCTACAACACCACCCGAACATCATACGGTTCACAATCAGCCAACGCAACCATTAAAGCATGCTTCTCACCCGGTTACAGAGCATCCAACACAACCATTAAAGCACTCTTCTCAGCCGTTTACTCAGCAGGCGACAGCGCCGTTGAAGCATGTCTCTCAGTCACTGAAGCAGCACAAGCCGCAGAAAACGAAGCTGCATAAGCAGGTAAAGAGTCCTTTGCTGATTGCAGCGGTCGTTATCGTCGGCTTCCTCATATTTGGTGGCGTGGGTGCTTACTCGTTCTTCTCTTTGCCGCCTGCTCTGGCCCTTTCCGGCAATCCCAATGTGCCGCAAGGTGGGGCGCTGCACGTGTCCGGCAGTCATTTTTTGCCGAATAGCCGCGTCACCTTTTTCGTCGATCATACTATTCCTGTCGCTCCAGCGGGGTATGTGCCTGCTTCCTCATCACAGAGTCGTGCCTATAGAGAAACGACGCCCGAATCAACGCTGGCGCTGCTCTCTAGTGCTTATATTGTCTCATCAGGGGTAATGGTGGATGGCAGTGGCAACTTTCGCGTGATCTTGCCGGTGAGCAAGAACTGGCAACCCGGTCATCATGTGCTATACGCGCAGGAGAAGACGGCGCTTAGCACGCGCCAGGCCACGCTTGCCTTCACTGTTGTATCCGGTGCAGCGCAGCTCTCCGTCGATACGACGACGCTCACGTTCAGCGCCTTGCAGCCGGGCCAGAAGGTTTCCGAAGCGTTCACCATCGGCAATACCGGCAATAGCATTCTCACCTGGGCATTGACGCTGGGAAGTATATCCTGGCTCAGTGTGTCGGCAACAAGCGGAAACATTCCGCCCAATGCTACTGCTCAAACCATTACCGTCACCTGTCAGACGAAGGGCTTGACTCCCGGCAATTACACAGCAACGATCCATATAATCTCGAATGGTGGCAGTGCCGCGATTGCCGTCGTGGCACAGGTTAGCAAAGCGAACCAGCAGCCGCAGGCGAAGCTGGCCGTAACGCCGCAAATGCTCTCCTTCCCGTCGCTACAAGTTGGGCAAAGTCAATCGGCCACGATTACGGTGAGCAACATCGGTACGGCTTCACTGATCTGGCAGGCGACGCTTGATCAGAGCGCGTGGGTGACGCTGAATAACACGGGCGGCACGATTACGGTCGGTGGCACACCCCAAACGAGCGATGTAAGCATCGACACGACAACTTTGAATCCGGGCAGCTATACCGCCACCCTGACCATCACCTCAAACGGGGGCACGGCTCATGTTGCCATTACTGTGACTG
Source organism: Ktedonobacteraceae bacterium (assembly GCA_034436045.1). GTDB lineage: Bacteria > Chloroflexota > Ktedonobacteria > Ktedonobacterales > Ktedonobacteraceae > H111-94. The sequence goes on from DAOTVZ010000044.1 coordinate 2,284, forward strand.
TGACGGCGGCGATCACTCCTACACCGATACCGCCCACATCTGATCCATTACCCTCGCCAACACCGTCGCCAACGCCGGTACCCCCAACGCCGTCGCCAACGCCGGTACCCCCAACGCCTGCCCCACCGATCCTGGCTGTCAACCCGACAAGTTTTGCCAACGGCAATAACTGCTCCTACAGCGCCAATCACGGCTGGATGTGCTTTGCGACGTTGACAAATACTAGCCAGCAGAGTCGGCTTCCCTGGTCTACGAACAGCAATAATCCTTCTTCTGTCAGTTTTAGTCCGGCCAATGGCGTGCTGGCACCAGGAGCGCAGACGCAGGTAATGGTTCTCGTTGGCGCGACGACGGTCTGTCCTGCCAGTGCCATGCTTGTATTCAGCGGCCCGGCCAATACGGCTTCCGTGCCCTGGAGTTGTGGAACGCCAACCCTGAGCGTCAGCCCCACGACGCTGGATCTTTCCACCTGTACGTCAACACCGAACGGGGAGCAGTGTAGCATCACGGTGAGCGATGATGTGGGGGGAGCGAACTGGACAGCGAACGGCAATAGCAACGTCGGTTTCAGTCCGACCAGCGGTACGGTCTATCCCAGCGGCCCTGCTACCGTGACGGTGAATATCGTGGGATGTGCATCGGAGATATTCAGCATGAGCGGCCCCGGCAATACAGTGAGCGTGACATGGGTGGGAGATTGTATCCAGTGATGCGGGTCTATGTGGATGAAGTAAGGCGCGATAAAAAAAGAAAACCCACGCCACACTCACATGAGTAGCCAGCCTGATACCCACAAGAGGCATCACTACATCCAGTGTGTGTCATCGGTGTGGAAAACGCCGCAGACGGCAAGCGATACATGTAGCGATGCCCCTGTGGGTATCAGATTGATTATTCACATGACTGCCTTGTTTTCCACGCTATTCATGAAATGCTGCTTTTATCTGGTCAGGCACTCGCAGTTACATGGTCGCCGAGCGCAGGTAGAGCTTCTCTGGGCGTTGCTGCGGATTCAGCCTTACCGGCAACTTCATCGAGCAAGACGTTAAGGTCATTGAACTGGCGCGTGAGCCAGGTCTGCAGATTGTTGCGCTCAACCGCCTGGCGAGCCAGCGCAGCCTTGTGCTTACGCTCTTCCGGTGAGAGCGTCAAGGCACGGTACAGCGCGCTTACCGTTTCGCTTACATCGGTTGGCGAGATAGGAATCGAGCCTTTGGCCAACTGATGAAATGCGCCTGCTGTGCGCGATAGCACCAGCACGCCATCAACCTTGTTGACCACCGGCCCCTCTTTGGCGACCAGGTTCATACCGTCAATAATCGGATTGACCAGCAAAACGTCGTAGAACTGCATGGCGGCCAGGGCGCGCGTGCGATCATTATCACAGAAAGCATGGATGGGCGTCCACTCGTCGGTGCCATATTTACTGTTGATTTCTTCAATAGCGTGCAGGACGTCGGCGCTATAGCGGCGATAGATGGGCAGGCTCTGGCGTGAAGGCACCAGGAAAGCCAGAAAGGTCACCTTACCATGAAATTCGGGGTAGGTTTCGAGCAACTGATCGTAAGCCTGGAAGCCGCGTAGAATGTTCTTTGTTGGCTCTAAACGGTCTACGCGCATAATATTTTTTTCACGTAGTAAAGGCTTGATCTTCTCAGTAGCGCGTTTGCCAGCAAGGCTATTGACGATGCGACGCTCTTCTGTGACAGAAATGGAGATGGGATAGGCGCGCGCCAGCGTGCGGTTGCCCTGCCAGATGATGGAGCCATCTTCAAAATCGACCTCTGCGTCTTCCAGCAGCGTGCGCGCGCCTTCCAGGAAGTTGTGTGCATCACGCTCGGTCTGGAAGCCAATGATATCGTTGCCGACCAGGCCGCTGTAGATGGCATGGGTGATGTTGCTGGGCAGGAAGTGCCAGCAGCGCACATCGGGCCAGGGAATGTGAATAAACTGCTGAATAACGACCGATGGATGTTTTTCGCGTTGCATCTGGCGAATCATGCCGGCCGTCAGGTAGAGGTGGTAGTCCTGGAGCATCACGACCGGCATGCTATCGGCGCGCTCGATCTCTTCGTTGATAGCTTCCGCAATGGCTCGATTGGCGACCACATAGCCGTCGTTCCAATCCTCTTCAATGTGACGTAACGTGTTCAAATCCTGCGTGGGATCGATCAGGTAGTGTTGTAAAAACCAGAGTAACTGATTACTAATTTTCTCATAATGCTTGCGATATGCAGCTTTGGAGATCACCACGTAGCGAAGCTGCATCTTCTGGCCGCGTAGAGGCGATGAGAGGAGTTCTCCCTTCTGTTGAGCTTCCCGAAGCGCTATGCGATCTCCCTCCGTCATAGCCATTGCAACCCAGGTAACATCCATCTGATTGCCGACATCGATGAGAGCCGTGACCATTCCCCCCGCTCCACGGCGCGGTTTCGGAGTTCCGTCGTGGCTCAACTGGTACTCGACCGGCCCTCTGTTCGATGCGATAATCAGGCGCTGGGCATGCATCAACTGCGGAGTCTCCTGAGTCGTCGTCCGCGTGGGCATGTACTCATTCCTTTCTAAACAGGTGTACTCTTGCTCTGGTCTTTGAGACCGTGTATTCCGTGAGGTTCTCAGGTGCATCATTGCGCCGTTTTTTAAGAGGACGCATGGCACGGTATGACACGTGAAGACACTGAGTTCATGACTGAGATACACAAGACACCAGGATATATATTACCATATAAAGATGCGGTGTGACCAGTCTTCGCCCCTCGATAAACGCTACCATTTTATGGGCAAACGAGAGCGCTCCCTTTCATGACACGTTCAGGCCGGTGTATTCCGACTCAAACTGTGCCATTCGGCATGCCTGATACCCACAAAGGGCATCACGACATGAACGTTTCCTATCGTGGTACCCTTTATGGGTATCAGGCCAATGGGTCAAACCGGCAACGCAAACCCCGGTACTAAGGTACCGCTTTTCTCCAAAGAAATTGAACAATTCGTTGGGAACAAATAGGATGAGATGAGTGACAGAGCTTCTTCTTGTCGCGCGTGGATTAAGGCTTTTTCATCTGTTATTAACCACAATTACCCATGCGCGGGCGAAAACTTGCGGGTAGAAAGAGAGACATGCTACAATCTCTCGGCAAATACAGTGCGGATACCGTTCTGTTGAACTGGCAACAGAGTGAGAGGAGTGTATCATTTGGAAGAGAAAACAGGCTGGAAAAAATGGCTTGGACGGTTTATTGACCTGATCAATCCATTCCGCGATCCAAGCTTGACGGTTGCCGCCGTACTGACCTTCATTGAAGAAGTAGGGCAGCATGATGCCTGGTACTGGATTGTCGTGGTTGCGCTCCTCAACTGGCTTGCCGTGCGTGGCATCGTCTGGCTCGTTGTCAATTTCACCTTCGCCAGCACGTTTATTGGCCGTCGCCTCTGGTGGGCCATCCGTCATCCGCGTCTGGCATGGCGTATCCTCGATGCTGTGGGGCACGAAGAGATCGTCATTGGTGGCCTCTCGGCCCTTTCCGAGACGATTATGCTGGAAGACGGGACGCAAGTGCTGAGCGCCGGTTTGAATGGCAGTGGCATTCATGTTCTCGGCGAGCTACCGGCAGGCACGGAGTTACCCTTGCTCGGACTGCCCAACGGGCAGGTGGCAGCGGATTTCTCGGCGTTAGCCAACGGCGGTCTGATTCCTGGTGTAAATTCTCCCGTACAGGGCATGTCTGGCATGTACACAGAGCAATCGACGCTGGCCTATCAGACACTCAATAACAGCAGTTTTGTCAGCCAACAGAGTACCGATAGCCTGCCTCAAAGTTTTCCCCAACGTCCCTCGCTGGAAGAGGAGCAACTGCGTCAGAAACTGGAAGCCTATGCGCGTTTGCTAGACGATTGGTTGCAGTACACGGAAGAGAAATGGCGCACGGTCAGCGATAGTCAACTCGGTTGGAAGCCACTGCGCGGGCGCTGGGGGAGTTGGGACGATATCTTCCAGGACGTTTACGCGGCCAAAACCTCGGATCCGATGGCCGAGGCGGCGCAGGCTGCCGGTGAGGCGACGGCGCGCCGGTTCGAGGCATCCAGGGAGAAAGGTTCGGCTGCTTCAGCAGTAGCCTGTTTCATGCGCGATATGATGACGCTTCGGCGCGGCCTGGATATGTTGCAGCAGAATCAGGAGCATGCCCATGAGACACCGGATGTGCAGCCTGCTGTTCGACCCCGTTTTGGTGGCAATACCAGTGGCGCGCTCAACGGCGGTTTCTCACCGCGTAATTCGCTTATCCGTCGTCCGACCCAAATTTTTGTTGATGCAGATGCCGAAAAATAGCTCTTTCAGGATAAGGTATGAATACATTTTCTCCTTTTACCGTGTCTGTGCGCCCAGAAATAGATCGTATGGCCGCCTATCTACCCGGTGAGGCGCAGGAAGCTTTCAGCCGACGAACAGGCATTCCGCTTCATCAGCTCATCAAATTGAATAGCAATGAAAGCCCTTACCCGCCCGCACCAGAGGTGAGCGCCGCGCTGGGCGATTTCCGTAACTATAATCTTTATCCCGATACCGAATCGACGGCGCTGCGCCAGGCCCTGGCAGACTATACCGGCGTAGATAGCCGCTATATTGTCGTCAGTCACGGTAGCAATGAATTGATCAATCTCTTATGGCATATATTTCTTTCAGTCGGTGACAATATCATCTGTTGCCCACCAACGTTTTCACTTTATACCTTCATCACCACGTTCTGCGGAGCCTACGTGCTGGAGGTTCCCCGCACCTCGGAGTACGAAGTTGATGTTCCTCGCGTGCTGGCCAGCCTGACGCCGGAGACGAAAATCATCGTTCTCTGCTCACCGAATAATCCGACCGGCAATCCCATCGACGAGGAGGATGTGCTGACGCTGCTGGAGACGGGTCGCATCGTGATGGTCGATGAGGCGTATGTGGAATTTTCAGATCGGCCACGCGGCCTGGCGCATCTGGTGCCGCAGTATCGCAACCTGGTGGTCATGCGCACCTTTAGTAAGTGGGCCGGGCTGGCCGGTTTGCGCATCGGCTACGGTATCTTCCCCGAATGGATAGTGGCATATCTCAAACGAGCGCAATGCCCCTTCGAGGTCAATCTCGCCGGGCACATCGCCGCTATTGAGACGCTAAAACAACTTGATTATACACTGGCTAATGTTCGGCGCATCATCGCCGAGCGCGAGCGGCTGATGGCAGTGCTGAAGGCACAGCCCTATCTGGAACCTACCCCGTCGCAGGGCAACTTCATTCTGGCCCGTGTGCGCGAGGAAGAGGTACATATGGAAGAGGTGAGGCGCACCGTCGAGTCCTACGGTATCCTGCTGCGCTACTTCAATCACCCCTATCTGCACAACTACCTGCGCGTCACCGTAGGCTTGCCAGAACACACCGACCGCCTGGCCCTCGCCCTCTCCAAAGTGAAGTGTCACTAACTAGAACATGTTGAGAAGTGTTTCGATGCGCATGCCGCGTGAGCCTTTAAGCAACACCAGGTCGCCTGCGTGTAGCTCGCGTTTGAGGAGGTCGGCGGCAGCACCTTTGGCGGCCTCAAGCTCACTATTGCTGGTCACGTCGGCGGGAAAGTAGTAGGTGTGGCTTTGGGGCATGCCTGCTTCGATGGCCCCCTCAACGAAGAAGCGCGCCTTGTCGCCGATAGCCACGAGATAGTCTATGCAGCCTGCCAGTACCGCACCTGTTTCGTGATGCTCCGCGCGCGCGTAGTCGCCCAGCTCGAAAATATCGCCCAGCACGGCCCAGCGTCTGCCACCGGCGGGCAGCGCGGTATCACGCATTGTGTGCGCAATGGCGATGATCGAGTGCCGATTGGCATTATACGTGTCATCAATCAAGGTGCTACCATTGGGACCGGATTTGATCTCGCCGCGCCCCTTCACAGGTGCCAGTGCCTCTAAGGCCGCGACAATTTCGTCCAGCGCCATTTCAGCGGCGCAGCCAACTGCCGCTGCTGCCAGCGCAATCGTCACGCCATGCTCCCCCGGCAGGTGTAGTTGCACCCGCTCTTGTTGCCCTCGATAGTGCAAAGTGAAATGACGTCCAAGCAGCGGCTCACCACCTACCTCGCTCCCGCGCACCTCTGCTCCCTCACCCTGGCCGTAGTAGATCACGCGCGCCCGCGTCTTCTCGGCCATGCCGCGCACATTCGGGTCGTCGTAGTTGAGAAAGGCAATGCCTTCCGGTGCCAGCACCTGCACCAGCTCGCTTTTGGCGATCACCACGCGCTCCAGTGAGCCGAAATACTCCAGGTGCGCCGCGCCGACGCTGGTAATGAGCGACCAGTGTGGACAGGCAACGGTGGTGGAGAGCCAGCGCAGTTCGCCCACCCATTGCGCGCCCATCTCTAATACCGCGTAGCGATGCTGCGGCTCCAGCCGGAGCAACGTCAGTGGATAGCCAATTTCGTTGTTGTAAGATGCCAGCGTCTTCAGTGTCGGAGCCTTGTGGCTCAACACCGCCGCAATGGCCTCTTTGGTGCTGGTCTTGCCGTTGCTTCCCGTGATGCCGATGAGCGTCGTATGCTGCTGGCGGCTGGCACGCACACGCGCGGTGCCATGCAACGCCTTGATCACATCCGGTACAACAATTTGCAGAAACTCAGCAGGCACATCGGAGGCCGGTTGAGTACAGAGCGCACCTGACGCGCCCGCACGTGCTACCGAGGGAATGAAACGGTGCCCGTCCACATGCTCTCCCTTGATGGCCACAAATAGATCGCCGGGCATGATCTGCCGACTATCGTGCTGAGCCGCGTTGAACTGCAACGCGAGGTTGTCGGCAGTGGAACCGTGCAACGTGACGTTGCCCTCGTTTCCCTGAATAATGTCGTTGAGGGTGAACATAGATGTCGATCCTCGTATGTTTTATCAGACTTCCAGCAAATTATATCACAGGCGGGGAGCAGAGCGAGCGCCGAGGGCGTTTCTACTCTGAATGATAAGATAAAAAAACAGCATTATATTATAGAAAAGGTATCTCATGCGCTGCCCCGCTACTCTGGTCTTCCTTTCTCAAGAATTTTTCTAACAAAAAGTTAGTAACTTGACAAATATAAGTTAATATGTTATATATATTTATGTTAGTAAAATAGCTAACAAAGAAAAAGTGAGGCTATCCTTATTTTTGAGTAAGGAGGATATCTGCCATGGCCTGGGAAATCGACCCTGCGCATTCTGAGGCATTCTTCTCCGTGAGACATGCAATGGTTGCCACAGTGCGCGGGCAATTCAATGTCATTCGCGGTCGGCTCAACATTGATGAGGCCAATCCCGCCAACTCCTGGGTTGAAGCTGAGGTGGATGCGGCCAGCGTTGACACCCGTAACGAGTATCGTGATGCCGATCTGCGCTCACCCAATTTCTTCGATGTCGAGAAGTATCCTACTATCACCTTCAAGAGTACGAAGGTTGAGCCTGCTGGCGACAACAAATATAAGGTCTATGGCGATCTCACCATGCATGGTGTCACGAAGCCTGTTGTCTTCGAGGCTGAGTATTATGGTCAGGCAAAAGACGCCTACGGTCAACAGCGCGCCGGTCTGAGCGCCAGAACTACGATCAACCGCGAAGACTGGGGCCTGACCTGGAACGTAGCCCTGGAGGCCGGTGGTGTCCTGGTCAGTAAAAATGTCAACATCGAGATTGACCTGTCCGCCATTAAAAAGGATTAAGCGAGGCAGGCCGCAGGATATGTGTAAGAGATAAGAACAGCAGGGCAAGCGCGAGATGGTGGCCACCTCGCGCTTGTCTCATATAGGACACTCACCTTTCTCTCGTGCTAGCCTGCTTTCTGGTAAGATTTACTAATAAAAAATTAGTATCTTGACAAAGATAAGTTTATTTGGTATATATATCAGTGTTGGTTATATAACTAACAAAGAAAAAGTACATTCTTATCCTGAGGAGGATATTTACATGGCCTGGGAAATCGACCCTTCACACTCTGAGGTATTGTTCTCTGTCAAACACGCGATGGTTACTACGGTGCGCGGACATTTCAATGTCATCAGCGGCCAGCTCAATATTGACGAAGCCAACCCCACCAATTCCTGGGTGGAGGCTCAGGCGGATGCATCCAGCATTGACACCCGCGACGAGCGCCGCGACGGTCATCTGAAGTCACCCGATTTCTTCGATGTGCAGAACTATCCCACTATCACCTTCAAGAGTACGAAGGTTGAGCCTGCTGGCGATCACGAATATAACGTCTATGGCGATCTCACCATGCATGGTGTCACGAAGCCCGTCCTGTTCAAAGCCGAATATTCCGGCCAGACAAAGGACCCCTTCGGCAACCTGCGCGCCGGTCTGAGCGCCAAAACCAAGATCAACCGCGAAGACTGGGGCCTGACCTGGAACGCGGCGCTGGAAGCTGGTGGCGTCCTGGTCAGCAAAGATGTCAATATCGAGATTGACCTGTCCGCCGTCAAAAAAGACTAGCAAGACAGAACGAGGGCGCGGGGTCTGAGATCCCCTATGGATTTCAGGCTCCGCGCCCTCTCTTGCCTGACAGTTGGTTGTACAATACAATGGCACCCTTCATCAGTGTGCCATTGTTTTTTCTGTCATACCGTAGCTAAGGCGATAGAAGAGAGGATACCGATGAAAGCAGTTGTTATTGCGCGGCCTGGGGGACCGGAGGTATTGGAGATACGCGAGGTCGAGACGCCGGAACCGATTGGCGAACAGGTGCGGGTGCGCATCCACGCAGCGGGCCTGAATCGCGCCGACCTCTTGCAGCGCGCTGGTGGCTATCCGGCACCGCCGGGGGCCGCCGCTGATATTCCTGGCCTGGAGTTTGCGGGCATCGTGGACAAAGTTGGCTCGCTGGTAAGTCGCTGGAGACCGGGACAGCGCGTGATGGGGCTGGCCGGTGGCGGTGCGCAAGCCGAATACATCGTGACACACGAGGGACTGCTGGCCGAGATTCCCGAAACGCTAGACTTCGTGCAGGCGGCGGGCGTGCCGGAGGTTTTTTGCACGGCGCATGATGCGCTCTTTACACAGGCCGGTCTGCAGATGGGCGAACGGGTGCTGATTCATGCCGCCGGTAGCGGCGTTGGCACGGCGGCCATTCAACTCGCGCATGCCGCCGGAGCAACTACGTTTGGTACCTCGCGCACGCCCGCCAAGCTGGAGCGCGCTATCCCGCTCGGCCTGGACTATGGTCTTTCTGACCAGAACTTTGCTGAAGAGATTAAACGCCTGACCAATGGTGCTGGTGTACAGGTCATCATTGATTTCATAGGCGCGGCCTATATGGCACAGAATCTGGAAGCGCTGGCGACGTGGGGCCGTATGGTCTATCTGGCGACGATGGGTGGTGCGCAAGCCAGCATCAATCTGGGTCTGGTGATGAGCAAACGTCTCCAGATACGTGGCAGCACGCTACGCACGCGCACGCTAGAGGAGAAGATGGCGGTTACACGCCGTCTCGCTACACAGGTGGTGCCTCTACTAGCCAGCGGGAAAGTCAAACCCATTATCGAACGCACCTATCCCATGCACGAGGTTGCGCAGGCGCACCGCGATATGGGCGAAAACAAAAACTTCGGCAAGCTGATTCTCGTCATGGAGTAGAGGCGGATGGAAGGGGCGAGCGGACACGTGTGCGCTCGAAGCGTGTGCGTAACTGACCGCATGCGGCGGCAATATCGTCGCCGCGTTCGGCACGCACACTATTACTGACACCGTGTTCGGCCAGGATGGCGCGAAAGGTACGAATGGACTCCGGTGTCGGTGGGCGGTAGCCCGCATCGGTAGTATTGACCGGAATGCAGTTGACATGCGCGAACTGTTTGAGCGGCGCGAGCAGTTCACCGAGTTGATGGGCGTGCATCGGCGTATCATTCACACCGGAGAGCAATACGTATTCAAATGTCACCTGTCGCCCTGTCTCCGCGATATAATCCTTGCAGGCTGCGATTAGCTCCGCAATCGGGTATTTGCGATTGACCGGCATGGTCTGGCCGCGCAGTTCATCGGTCGGTGCATGCAACGAGATAGCCAGATTGACCTGCAATGGCTCGTGGCTCAGCTTACGAATGGCGGGTACCAGACCGACGGTGGAGACGGTCATGTGGCGCGCGCCCAGGCGGAAGCCATCCGCACTATTGAGGATGCGCAGCGCCTTCAATACATTATTATAGTTGTGTAGTGGCTCTCCCATGCCCATCAGCACGATATTAGTGATATGATCGATGGGCTGGCTGCCGGGCAGACCGGCGGCTCTCCAGGGTGCGGCACGCAATTCACGAGCGAAGTACAGCACCTGGGCCACGATCTCGCCCGCGCTCAAATGGCGCTCGAAGCCCATCTGTCCGGTGGCGCAAAAGGTGCAGCCAAAGGCGCAGCCCGCCTGCGACGAGACGCACACGGTCGCGCGCGCGCTATACTCGCCCAACGGAGGATAGAGCATCAGCACCGACTCAATCAGCTTGCCATCGGCCAGTTCCAGCAATATCTTGCGCGTGCGATCATCCTTCGAGTGCAGTTCGCTACGCACCACAACAGGCCCGATGGTTGCCTCTGCTGCCAGCCTGGCCCGCAGAGCCTTCGGCAGATTGCTCATCGCGTCAAAATCGATGGCAAGCTGCTGATAGATCCACTGATAGAGTTGTTTGGCGCGAAACGCTGGCTCGCCGCGCTCCACCAGCCACTGCTGAAGCTCCGGCAAGGTCAGCGCGAGCAAGTCCGTTTTCTGTTCAGTTGTTCTGGTTGATGGTGCAAGAGTCATGGCTATAGTATAGCACTGCTAGCAATGGGGTACTATACTGGGAAATGGCTCGCTTTTCTCAATAATCCTTGCAAAAGATGCTGGCATTGATTATACTGCGGACTGATAGGAAGCACTATCACAACTCAAAGCGAACTTATTTTGAATTTTGGGGGAGATAGCTATGGATAATGAAGGGCAAGAAAAAGGTAAGTTAATTGCCTTTGGATGGTATGGTGGAAAGTATAGTCATCTCAACTGGCTACTACCCTTATTGCCCAAAACGACGCACTTTTGTGAACCCTTTGGTGGTTCTGCTGCGGTACTTATTAACAGAGAGCCATCGCCGGTAGAAACATATAACGATCTTCATAGCGAGGTTGTGAATTTCTTTCGTGTTCTTAGAGATCAAAAAGAGGCTCTCATTGAGGCGATTGGTCTGACCCCCTTTTCTCGTGAAGAGTTTGAGATTGCCTGTAGTCAACCGACAGCAGGTTTATCAGATATCGAGAGAGCCAGGAGATTCTATATTCTTGCGCGTCAGGTAAGAACTGGCCTTGCTCAAAAGGCTAGCAGCGGTAGATGGGCACATTGTATTTTAACCAGTCGCGCTGGCATGGCAGGAGCCGTTTCAAGGTGGCTAGGTAGTGTCGAAGATTTACCCGCAATCGCGCAAAGATTGCTTCGTGTACAGATTGAACATGCTCCTGCAATTGAGGTTATTCAGCGCTATGATAGCCCGGAAACATTATTTTATTGTGATCCTCCTTATATACACTCCTCTCGTGGCGACAGCAACGCTTATGCATATGAGATGACAGATAATGAACATAGAGAACTTGCAGAAGTGCTTCGCAACATAAAGGGCAAGGTGGCATTATCGGGCTATCGTGGCGATATAATGGATAAGCTCTACAGGGATTGGACTCGCATCGAAGCTCCTGCCAAATTATGTCATTCGACGAAAACGCCCCGTCAAGAAGTGCTGTGGGTCAATTACGAGTGCTTCACTACAAACACTAATTCCGTTGCAAACTCGAAGCGCTGTGTTTTGCTGTCATTGAGGCCCGGCAAGGCGTGAAAATGCTGCTCGTAGTAGGAGAGCATGCCTTTGTTACGTCCTCCTACGCTGTGGATGGGGAAGGAGATGACCAGATAGCGCGCGGGAATAGTCTGCAAGAGCGCGTGCGTGGCAGCTTTGTCGATCTGTTCCAGGCAGGGGATGGTTTTGAGCAGCAAGGCTACATCTACTGAAGAGAGCGGAGCTTGTTGGAGAATGTTGCAGGTGGCGGCGTGGCCTTGAATGTCCAGCAGGCGAAACCAGTTTTCATGCAGCGTTGCCAGGGACTGATAGATGTCGCAGGCGTAGTAGGTCAGTGGGCGTTGCGCGTTTGCCGCCAGCATCCAGGGCAGGCTGAGCGGATTGAGGCCACAGGCCAGATCAAGGATGCTGTGAATGGGGCCAAGCTGCGCGAAGATAGTGGCATAGAACTGATCTAAAATGGGCAGACGTTCCCTGGTCGAGATGTGACACTGCATCATACGCCGACACGCTGCATGCAAGGCCGCGCTCTCTTCGGCACATGTATCCTGCGCACTAAGTATCTGTTGCACCTCATTGAGCCATGCCTGGGTATCCGGCAAGGTATCGAAATACATTCCTCCTACCTGATGCAGCTTATTTTTAGTCGCTTTAATAGCCTCTTTGAGATTGCGCCGTTTGTGCAGTTCTTGCCGACCGATAAAACGCACGAGATCGGGGCAGAGATCGCGGTATCTGGCGCTGGCAAGCACGGCATCGAGGAGCGCATTCTCACTCTCCTGGTTGGCTTTGAGCATGGTGGCTCTCTCTCAGGTAGTGCGTTAGCATGGTCATGAAACGCAGGTTGTGGATGGTTGCGAGGCGAAAGAAGAGCGTGTCGCCGATCTTGAAGAGGTGATGCAGGTAGCCCAGCGAATATTTTGTGCAGCAGAGGCAGTCACAATAAGGCGAGACGGGCTTATCACTCTTAATGTATTTATCGTCATTGGCATAAACATAGGTCAGCCAGCGAGCTTCGTCGTTAAAGTCTGGTGCTGGCGTTGTGAATGTATAAAGACGGGCGTGGCGGGCGTCGCGCGTGGGCATGGTGCAGTCGAAGATGCCATAGCCCATACGTGTGCAAGCCACCACGTTGGCGGGATGCCCGATGCCGAGCGCGTGCATGGGAAAGCGCATAGGGATCAGCGCACGTGTATAGGCGACAATCTCGCTCAATAATTTGCCCTGTTTATCTAGCGGCCAGCCGCCGTAGCCATAGCCATCAAAGCCGATCTCCAGGAGCGCTTCGGCACAACGCTGACGTAGCTGAAGGATACCACCGCCTTGCACGACCGCGAAGAGCAGGGGCCGTTGCTCCTCTGCTAGCTTTTTCTGTTGCACGAGACGCTGAAACTCCTCTTTGCAGCGTCTGGCCCAGGCAATTGTGCGTCGGACCGAGGTTTCCTGCACGGCGTAGGGTGCGTCGGCATGGGTGCAGTCATCCAGGCAAACGATAATATCGGCCCCATAGCTCATCTGCAACTGAATGGCTTTTTCAGGGGTCAGGTGAAACTTGCGCTCCGCTCCCTCCGGCTTGAACGTAATGCCATCATCGTCGAGCGAGCCAAACTTCGCGTTCTGCTGGATGAGCGAATAGGCTTGAAAGCCGCCGGAGTCGGTCACGATGGGGTGTTGCCAGCCGCTCATGCGATGCAATCCGCCCAGTGCCTGAATGGTCGAGGAGCCAGGACGCTGCATGAGATGAAACGTGTTCATAACAACGGCCTGCACATAGCATTGCTCAAGGTCGGTAGCATCCAGCGAACGCACGACGCCGAGCGTGGCATCGGGCAAAAAGACCGGAAAATGCAGCACTCCATGTGGCAGGGTCAACGATTGCTTAAGCACACTCTCTTTCTGCTGATTGATAAGCCCTTGATTCATGCTGTGTTCTTCTCTTCTCCCGTCTAAAACGATACAAGCATGTGCCTGGTATTGTAACAGGGCTGATACATTGGCGCAAGCGCGGGGGGAAGCAGAGATGTCCCTCTCTACTCAGGCTCGCTCATCGAAGCGATGTCTGTGCTGGCAGGGGCGAGTACCAGTCGATAGCCGATCCCATGTACTGTCTGAATCAGGGTAGGGTGCGATGGGTCCTCCTCGACCTTCTGGCGCAGGCGACTGATGGCCGGTTTGAGGAGTTCAGTTGCCTCGCTGTACGCAAAGCCCCATACAGCTGTGAGAATCTGGCTATGCGTGAGAACCATACCGGCGTGTTTCAATAGATGCTCCAGCAGGCGAAATTCTGTGGGGGTGAGTACTACCGGCTTCCCATGCAAGCTTACCTGGTGCGCGGCAATGTCTACCAGCAATCCCCCGGAGTAGAAGCGCGTCTGAGGCTTCCGGTATTCCTTAACCGAAGGCATCGCGGCACGACGTAGCAGAGCGCGGATACGAGCCTCAAGCTCCACGAAGCCGAACGGTTTGGTCAGGTAATCGTCGGCTCCCAGATCGAGGCCCCTGGCCTTGTCGGCTTCCTCATCGCGTCCGGTGAGCATCAGGATCGGCACATCCGAAATCTGGCGTATGAGGCGGCAGGTTTCCCAACCATCGAGCTTGGGCATACTGACATCGAGCAGCACCAGAGAGGGATGTTCGCGCTCAAGCATCTGCAAGCCGGCAATGCCATGTTGGGCCGAGATGAAACGGTAGCCCGCTTTGGTAAGATTGAGTTCCGTCAGGCGCAGCAGCGCGGTATCATCATCGATCATGAGGATTGTTTCGGTCATGCCAGGAGTTCCTTCTCTTGCTCTTCGGCCTTAGCAGGCCCTGTATCTGTCTTCAGCGGGCCTGGATCATGCGGATCATCGGTCACCATCCACAGCGAGAGGACAAAGCAGGCCCCGGTCGCTCGCTGGTCAGCTCGAATGCTACCGTTCTGGGCCTGCATCAGTTCACGCGCGATATAGAGTCCCAGACCATAGCCGCGCGTCCAATTTCCCGTAGCCTGGGTGCCGCGAGAGAACCGCTCGAAGATCGACTCAAGCTGGTCAGCGGGAATGCCCGGCCCGTGATCGAGAACACGAATCTGAACCTGATCGTTCGCGGCAATGCGTTCGGTTTCCACCTCGACCGCCGTACCCTGGGGGGTATATTTGCGCGCGTTCTCGAACAGGTTTCGCAGCACGATTTCGAGCAATCCGGCGTCTGCCCAGACCAGACTATCTTGTGTGGATGGGTGAAGGATGATGTAGTGGTCATCCTCATCCCATTCCGCATTGATGCTGTCTACGAGGCCGCGCAAAAAGCGGGCGAGGGACACGGGCTGCATCTGCACGTGCAGGCGGCCAGCCTCAAAACGGGTCAGTTGCAGAACCTCCTCGACGACCCGGCGCAGACGGCGCGTTTGCTGGTCGAGAATCCCCAGCACTTCCCGGTACGACTCGGTGTCAGTGCCCGGCTCAAGCAGGCGCAGCGTCTCCACAGACCCGCTGACGGTCGTCAAAGGGGCACGCAGTTCGTGGGACACCATCGCTACGAAGTCGGATTTCATCTGATCCACAGCTTTGAACTGAGAGATGTCATGCAGCCCGATTACCGTCGCCTGTGGAACCTCCTGCTCATCAAGGGGCAAGGGAGCGCAACTGATCGCCAGCCAGCGCTGTTTGCCGTGACGAGTCGTGATAAGCATCTCGAAGGAGGATGGCTCTGATCTGGTGCGCAGAGCCTCCAGGAGTGCAACAAGCTGGTCATTGGCCTGCGCCGCTTGCAGCGAGGGTTCCTGGAAGCCGAGGATTTCCCAACAATACCTCCCAACAACCTCCTGCGTTGGCCATCCAGTCAGGAACTCCGCTGCCGGATTACAGGTGACGATTTTGTAGGTTGCATCCACCAGCATGATACCATCGGCACTCGCATCGATAATGGCCTGCGTCTGTTGGCGCTCCCGATGCAGACGATCAATGGTGGCGCGTAAGCTCAGGCGCATCTTGTCATAAGCCGAGGCAAGGCGACCAATCTCATCGCTGCGCTTCACGCGCGGTTCAACATCCAGATTACCTGCGGCAATCGCCTCGGTCGCCTGTACGAGTGCTTTGAGCGGTCTGGTTAGCGAGCGCGTCATGAGAATTGCCAGCACCAGTGAGAGCAACAGACCACAGATTGTGAGTACACACAGGAGAAAGATAGAAGTGCGACTATCCTGCTGTGCCTGAGCAACGTCATTCGCGTTTTCAGTCTGCTCAAGTGAACTCATGCGGGTGACGATGGTCACGGCTGAAAGCAGCAAAGGCTCCTGCTGCGTGAATTCGAGCGAGCGGGCCTCATTGACGTATCCCTGCTCAACCAGCGCCTGGATGCGTGCTGAGAGTACATTTGTCTTGCCTGTAATACTAGTGATCTGTTGAGCCAGTTTCAGGTCTTCACCCGCTTCAGACCGTTCCAATGTCAGTAATTGCTGACAATCCTTTGCAATCTCCTTGCGGACGGTCGTCAGTTCAGCTACTGTTCGCTGCGCTTGATTGTCCGGCGTCAGACCTGTCGTGGGCGTTGGTGTCACGTCAAACACGCCTTGCAACTCGGTGATGCTGGCTTCCGCCAGCACATTCTCCGGGAAGGGAGACGACGAGTTAGAAATCAGTTCATTGCCATTGAGCAGACTCTGTTCTAAGTCAACCTGCTGATAGAGCAGGCTGCGCAGTTGTGCCAGTATAATCGACTCAGGTAAATCACGCGCATTGATCTCTGCTGCCTTGTCGGTCAGCGAGGAGATCTGCTGGATAGCCAGTACCCCGATCAACGCGGTAAGCAAGATCACGGTCATGAAGGCCAGGAACAGGCGCAGACCTATCGGTAAATTGAACCATATGCCGATACGTAATGGCCCTCTATCGGACTGCGTTTTTGGTGCAAACATCTTCATGAAAACCTCGCAGTTCTCATCCCATGCCGAAGAATAACTATAGTATACGACATGAGCACGGAAGATAGTTGCCCAGTTCGTCCCATCACGGGAAAGCCTGCGCGTCCCTGGCGGATTATCATAAAAGGAAAGGGCTTCAAGGCAACCTTTAAGGCAGGAGACGAGTAACCGTCCAGGTATCGACATACGTCATAGAGCGTACATGATAAGCAATCAGCAGATCGCGTATCTGCTTCATCTGCTCAGAGGTAGCAGGGCGAACCGAGAGGATATGCTGACCCCGGTTTGCCTCATGTAAGCAAACATCACTATTAAATGAGCAAAGAAAACCGAGCAGCGTCTGTCTCTGCTCAACGGCTTCCACAAAATCCCGGCTCGTCATGAGATGGATATTTCCGCCATCATAGCCAGCGCCGAGCAGCGCGATGAACGCCAGCATGGCGTCTTGAAGGTCGTAAAAAGCCGCATGGATATACTTGCGAGGAAAAGGAGCGGCAGGAAACGCTCGTTCGGAAAATGCATCTCTCTGCTCAGGGATATTGCGGGCATCAACGAATTTCATAACTTCTACCTCCTATGTATGTAGAACTTGTCCTGTTCATCTGTTGATAGAGGAGAGATCAACTCCTCGCATACATAAGGGTAGCACCCGTTTATTACGGTACTCTTGCAACATGGTTGCAATTTCGTTGCAATCTGATCTGGCTGAGCTTCCCTCACACCATTGGGTGAAACACCCGTTTCCATTTGAACACGCAGGCCCCTTTTTTCCGTTATGATCGCGCTGACAGGTTATTTGTGGTATTGTATGGTTGTCTGCTAATTTTAAGTTCATGGAAAAGAGGCATGAAGCGTATGTCCACCACAATGGGGCCGCGCGAGACGCGCACAGCGGAGCGGGCAAAAAAATCTTCTCGCGTTAGCACAGCGCGGAGCGGATTAGTACTGATCCAGGTCTTTGTCGCGGGCGCAGTATCGCTGGCTATCGAGATGGCGGCGTCACGCCTACTGGCACCCGATTTCGGCTCCTCACTCTTCGTCTGGGCCAGTCTGATCGGGTTGATTCTACTCTATTTATCACTCGGCTACTACTTTGGTGGCAGGCTGGCCGACCGCTATCCGTATACACAGGTCTTTTATCTCATCACCTTGCTGGCCGCGCTGCTCACCGCTCTTGTGCCTTTGATCGCGCAGTTCGTGTTAGACTGGTCGCTGCACCTCTTCGCCAGTTCACCGCTGGTGATTTTCTATGGTTCACTGCTCTCGGTTATCGTATTATTCGCCTTGCCGATGATTCTGCTGGGGTGTGTCTCACCCTACGCCATTCGCTTGCGCGTCAAGCAGATTGGCAGTGCCGGTCGGACGGCAGGTATGCTGTACGCCATCTCGACGGCGGGCAGCATCGTCGGCACATTTTTGCCGGTGCTTGTCCTGCTACCCGATATCGGCACACGGGCAACTATCCTTGCCTCGGCCTTTACGCTGGCGCTGTTCTCTGTCCTCGGCCTGCTCCTGTAGAGGCCGGTTTACTGCACCCGTCAGCGCGGGCAACTTCTCAGGATCAATGAGGATAGGCAGGCGAATGTGGTAAATCGGCTCTTGTCGTTTATCATACCGACTTCCCAGGGTACTTCATTCATAATCCAGCATCTGCCCCTATTCATACAATTCGGCAATGCGGAAGGCACCCATGCGGGAACGGAGAGCGTTGGTCAGCTCGACCAGGTGCGCGAGCGATTGTTGCATCTCTTGCATATGTTGAGTAATTTCACCGGTCATCCCTAAAATATCTGTCACCGTCCCGATCACCACCTGCGAACCCTGACTCTGTTCTTCGGCGGTATCACAGACACCTTGCACCAGGGTTGCCATCTGCTCTGTGACATTGCTAATGGCTTCCAGCGTCACACCTGTCTGCGTGACCAGTTCTGTCTGCATAATGACCTGGTGCATATTCTGTTCAACGCTCTGGGCGACGGCGATGCTTTCGTGTCGAACGGTGTGGATATATGTTTCAATCTTATGTGCAATACCGGTCGAGGTGCTGGCCAACGCGCGTATTTCACGGGCGATGATCTCGAAGCTTTGACCGTGTTCGCCCGCACGAGCCGCTTCAATAGCTGCATTAAGGGCTAAAAGATGCAGGCGCGTCGTCAGATCGGAGAGGCCCAGCAGGGTTTCGTTGATCTCTTCACCGCTCTCGCTCAGGCGTTTGAGGATGTAGGAAGAGCGCATGGTAGCCTCACGCACCTTGCTCATACCATCGACGGCGCGGTCAACATCGCCTTGCCCCTGCATGGTCACTTCCATCGCTTCAACAGCGCGCTTAGAGAGGTCGGCGGCTCGTTCAGATATCTGGCGCAGGGCGGTTGCCATTGTGTGAATGACATCGGAAATGCGCTGAACCTGGCGTTCTTGCAGGTGGGTATCGCGCACCAGCAACTCGGAGGCCCGCTGCATGCTATGAGTATGCTCGTCAACGGCTTCTACCACCATTTTCATATTGCCTAGCAGGACACGAGCTTCTTGTTGAATCAGATGCAAGTCGTGTACGAGCGGTTGGAGACCTGGATGCGCAGTGGCAGATGTGACGGGTGTTACCAGATCGCCGCGACTGATACGTTTCAACGCTTCGCGGAACTCGGCAATACCCTGCTCCAGAGCGTCACGCTCGGCCTTCTGTTGCTGGAAGACGCGCGCGTTATCGATGGCGAACGCGGCCTGATTGGCGAACAGTTCGATCATTTCGATGCGTTCGAGGCCGGGAATCAGGCCATCTTCGGGGTCGTCGAGCGAGAGGAAACCCAGCATCTCGTGTTCACGCGAACTGAAAAGCGGCACAATCAACATATCCTCCGGGTGCCAGCGATTCACGTCCTCGCTGATCGGAATGTCTTTCACGATGCGGACGACATCGCTCAGGTCGCTGACAACGTAGTTATGCGGCACAAAATAACTCTGGCTGATACGAAACTCGGCCTGCATCATCCTCTGTAACTGGTCTAGCGAGATGGGATGATCGAGAATGGTCTGTCGCTCCTCTTCAGAGAGTCCGGCGAAGGCCACCGGTTTGACAGATGGGGGTGTTCCCTCAATCAACACGATGACTGCCGCGCGGAAGCCGGTGCAACTCGTGGTGGAGGACGCGATATGAGCGAGGACATCGTGCAGGTTCAAGTCGGCCCGTAGCAATGTGCTGAGATGTAAGAGTTCTTTGACTTGGAAGATATATTGCGACGATGAGGTATCGGTAGCCCTGGCGTTGGGTGTATTCGCGGGCATGAGAGGGTCGGTGTTGAAAAGCTGTGCCGTCTGATCATGTCCATTGCTATTGTTATTCGGTGTCGTCAGCGACTCTCCAGGTGACGTTTTTGACTCAGTAATAGAGACGAATGTAGTGATAGGACGCTCTAGTTGCAGTTGGTCTGTTGGTGAACGGAACCGGAGACGCAATGGAATGGATTTGCCCTGCAACTTATTTTCTGACTTCATGACCTGCTCTCTTTTTAACCTGGGAATGACAACCCACACTTCTTAAGTTTCTAATTTAGAACGATACCATACACTACCTCTTGAGTACTACTCGCATAGCCCTTCTGGGGGATGCAATATCTGGCAGGCGCGTTGCCCTGTTGCCCCTTGCAAAAAGCTGAGCTGTAGCTTACACTTTCTTTAACGACTTTTATGGTCGTTCGTTGTGCTTTGCTCCGCCGCACACCTGTGCGTTTCAGGAAGGAGTATACATTGGATACCGATCCTCAGTCCTCATCTTCTGTTCCATTGAAAGGCGAGATGCCACCGGTCATCGTGGAGGCCCCGCGTTTGCAACGCGGCGCGTTGAAGCTGGTGGACATCGCCACTTCGACGATGGCGAATATCGCCCCGGCCATGAGCTTCTATTTTAGCTTCGCGCTGATTGCTGCTGCAGCCGGTGTGGCTTCGCCCCTGACAGTTATCACAGCTATTATCGCTATCGCGCTGCTGGGAAATACACTGGCCGAATTTTCGCGCGTGATCCCGTCTACCGGTTCGTTCATCACCTTTATCGGCAAGTCGTTTGGGCCTATCGCGGCGGTGACAACCTCGATTGTAGTCAGCATTGGCTATATTACCGCGATGGCCTCAGTCATCGACATCTCCGGCGGCTGGGTGCAGATTATCCTGCAACACTACTTCAATCTCAACGTACCCTGGCAGCCGTTGACGCTGATCTTTGCTGCCATCGTCTTCTACCTCATGCTGCGCGGCGTGCATCTTTCGACGCAGTGGGCGGGCTATTTCTTCCTGCTGGAGATTGTCGTGCTGGTGCTGGTCTCCGTTGTCACCCTGATTACACATGCCGGTAGCCTCTCGCTTGCCCCCTTCAATCCCGCACAGATCACAAACGGTCTGGCCGGTCTGGGCCTCGGTTTCCCGATTGCCGTGTATATGTTTATCGGCTGGGAGAACTCGGCTTCGCTGGCCGAGGAGACGGATAATCCGCGTCGCAACGTGCCCAGAGCCATCTATGCCAGTATCCTGCTGATGGGTGTGAGCTACCTGCTCTTCTCCTATTCAACGGTGGTGGCTTTCAACTACAACGTCAAAGCGCTCTCCAACTCGGCGGTACCCTTTATCGATGCCGCGCAGAGCATCTCCGGCATTCTGGCCTTGCTGGCCTACATCGCCGGTTTCACCTCAACGATGGGCGCAATGATTGCCGGTTCCAACTCACAGTCGCGCCTGATTTTCAATGCCGCTCGTGAGGGCATGTTGCCGAAAGCGCTGGCAACGGTACACCCGCGCCTGCGAACCCCCTGGGCCAGCTATGTGGTCTTCTTCGCCATCGGTCTGGGCATTACCTACATCTTCGGCTGGAATGTAGCCCCCGTGACGTTCTTTGGTGAGATTTCGACGCTCGGCACTATCCTGGTGGCCCTGACCTACCTCGTGGCCAATATCGCGCTGCCGGTCTACTTTCTCCGCCATCATACGGAAGAGTTCTCCGTTGTGCGCCATCTGATCCTGCCAATCCTGGGTGTGCTGGCGATTGGTTTCCCGCTCTGGGGGCTGGTTGCGCCGGGCCAGCCCGTGCCGTTCAACTACTTCCCCTGGATTGCCCTGGCGATCATCGTAATCGCACTGATCTATGCCGTTATCCTCAGCAGCCGCGACCCCTCGCTCGGCGAGCGCGTCGGCTCTATGATCGCCGACCGCGAATAAAGCCGAAACGCTTATTAATTTGGTAGGAACGTGCTTAAGCGCGTCCCTACCAAATTACGACTACTTATGTCCATCACCTACCCTATCACGCCGACGGGAAACACCCACAAGAATGCAGCACCACAGCGCGTCATTTGACACCACCATAAATTAGATGATAAGATTTTGCCTGGAACATGGTTTAGCTTATAGCTATGTGTACCATCATTTATATTGTCCCACCATTGAATGAACCGCCCTGTTGAGAGGTCGGACTGAGAGTGTGTCTTTTTCTATGAATCGTGAGTATCATCGCTGGTATAGCCCTTCTCTGGAGCGAGACATGGAGTTGCTGGTCTTTGGTCATACCGGTGCCCGTGTGCTAACTTTCCCCACCTCTATGGGCCGTTTCTTCCAATGGGAAGACTCAGGCATGATCGCCGCGCTTCACGATCATCTGGAGCAAGGTTGGCTCCAACTCTTCTGTGTCGATAGTGTCGATAGCGAAAGCTGGTATGCCGAACACCGCCATCCGGCGGAGCGAGCCTTGCGGCATGTGCAGTATGATCGTTACTTGCACGACGAGGTTCTGCCCTTCACGAAGCAGCAGAATGCCAATCCTTTTCTGATTACGACCGGCGCGAGCTTCGGCGCGTATCACGCCGCCAATTTTGCCTTCCGCTATCCTCACCTGGTTGACCGCGTGATCGGGCTAAGCGGCGTCTACGATATCAGGCGCTTCACCGGGGGCTACTCCGACGATAACGTGTACTTCAACAACCCTTGCGCCTTCATTGCGAACGAACACGAGCCAGAGCGGCTGGCCGCCCTGCGCCATATCGATATTATCCTTGCCGTCGGTCGCGACGACACTCTTTGCGCGAGTAACGAGGCGATGTCGGCGGTCCTCTGGCAAAAGGACATCTGGCACGCGCTGCGTATCTGGGACGGCTGGTGTCACGACTGGCCCTGGTGGCAACAGATGATTCGCCTGTATATTGGTGGTCACGATTAGTAGAGGAGAATGCTCATGCCGTTGAAGGTCGGTTTACTGGTCGGGCGAGAATGGTCTTTCCCCCCCGCGTTCATCGAAGAGGTCAACCGCCGCAACGAAGGGGTGGTAGCCGAATTCGTCAAACTAGGGGGTACGCGCATGGATGAGCCGTGCCCCTATGCAGTTATTATTGATCGTATTTCGCATGAAGTTCCCTATTACCGACTGTATCTCAAGTATGCAGTCCTGCAAGGTGTAACTGTCATCAACAACCCTTTCATGTGGACGGCGGACGACAAGTTCTTCGAGGCCGCCCTGGCTACCAGACTGGGAATCGCCAGTCCGAAGACGGTTGTGCTGCCAAACAAAGACTATGTACCGGGGATTGTCCACAATGAAAGCCTGCGCAATCTGGTCTATCCACTTGACTGGCACGGCATCGTTGAGTACGTCGGTCTGCCCTGCGTATTAAAAGACGCGCTGGGCGGCGGCTGGAAGGACGTCTACATCTGCCGCTCCCTGGAAGAGTTGATCTTTCACTACGATCATTTCGGGCTGCGCACCGCTGTAGTGCAGGAATTTATTGAGTGGCAACAATATGTACGCTGTATTGCGCTGGGGCAGGAAGAGGTGCTGCCGATCAAGTATGACCCGCGCGAACGCAAATATCATGTTGAACACCAGCATCTAAGTCCAGAACTCGGTCAGCGCGTGGTAGAAGATTCGCTGAAGCTGGTGCGCGCGCTGGGCTATGATATGAATTCGCTTGAATGGGCTATTCGTGATGGCGTGCCCTATGCTATCGACTTCATGAATCCCGCTCCCGACATGGATATTAATTCGCTGACCCCCTTCTATTTCGACTGGGTGGTCAGGCACATGGCGGATATGGCGATTCGACTTGCCAGGCATCCCCGCCCACAGGTCACAAACCTTCGTTGGGATACCTTGTTGACGGCCAATCGTGAGGTGGATGTCACCCCGTAGGGGCGTGATTGATCACGCCCTGTCTGTCACACATATATAACACAATTTGCAGGCAGAGCGTGATTGATCACGCCCTGTCTGTCACACATATATAACACAATTTGCAGGCAGAGCGTGATTGATCACGCCCTGTCTGTCACACATATACAACACAATTTGCAGGCATGGCGTGATTCATCACGCCCTATCTGTCACACATATACAACACAATTTGCAGGCAGAGCGTGATTCATCACGCCCTGTCTGTCACACATATATAACACAATTTGCAGGCAGAGCGTGATTCATCACGCCCTGTCTGTCACACATATACAACACAATTTGCAGGCAGAGCGTGATTCATCACGCCCTGTCTGTCACACATATACAACACAATTTGTAGGCAGGGCGTGATTCATCATTCC
>DAOTVZ010000045.1:0-31782 GCA_034436045.1 Ktedonobacteraceae bacterium
AACGTACACAGCTTACCGAGAAGCCCACACTTGCCGTCTGGATGATACCTACCCTCTCATTATCGACACAACCCGCCTTCGATATACTCTATGCCTTACCTGCTGACAGTGAGTTGCAAGGCATAGACATCGGTGAATCGCTACACTTCTGGGCCACTGCCGCGAATCTGGCCTACGAATGCGTCGTGCGACAGAACTATCTTCCAACGCTGCACGCTATGCCCAATGGTCAGCATCCCACGTATCGCGCTGCCTGGCAAGCCTACTTCTCACCGCAAGATCGCCAGCGTATGGCCTCCCTGGCACATATGATGCCACCGCTCTGCTGGTCTCTCCTTCCAACACCAGATCAGACCGCCGAACGACGCGAAGCTCTGTTGCTTGACTTTCTGAACCATTGCACCGATGCTATCGTGCGCACTATCGCCCGCCAATCCAACATACTGACGGCGAAACGCGGGCGAGCAGCAGAGCCACCGGCCAGACAATGGCTACGCGCCCTGATCTCCGACACACCAGTACTCACCGGCTCATCTGAAGAACTGGCCCAATTCGCTCAAGACCTGTATGGCTGGCTCGCTCAACTTCAGACCACAACGGCAGAGACCGCGTTTCGTACCTGCTTCCGCCTTGAAGCACCAGGAGAGGGAACTGACCCCGACGCACCCTGGCAGATCAGTTTTCTCCTGCAAGCGACCGATGATCCCAGCCTGCTCGTCGCGGCAGAGCAGGTATGGCGCGAACGCTCAAGCACCCTCACCTTCCTCAAACGCACGTTCGAGAATCCGCAAGAGCGTCTGCTGGCAGACCTGGCAAGGGCAGCGCGTATCTTTCCACCCATCGAAGAAAGCCTGCACAACGCCCGTCCGAGCAATATTCAGGTCGATAGCGAGCGGGCCTACCGTTTCTTGCGCGAGACCGCCCCGCTGCTGGAGCAAAGCGGCTACGGCGTACTGGTGCCACCCTGGTGGCAAAAGGGGAGTGCGCGCGTCCGTATGCGCCTCAAGCTCAAGCCGAAAGTGGGTGCGCAATCATCAGGTTTGCTGGGGATGAACAGTATTGTTGCCTACGACTGGCAGGTTGCCGTTGGCGACACAGCGATGTCGGTCAGCGAGTTCGAGCGCCTGGTCATGCTCAAGCAGCCCCTGGTGCAGGTACGTGGACAATGGGTTGAGCTGCGTCCGCAGGAGATCGAGGCCGCCATTGCTTTCTTCAAGAAACATCGTAGCGGTCAGATGACGCTCGGCGAGGCCTTGCGCGCTGACCTGGGACAAGACACCGACAATCTTGCCCTACCGGTCGAATCCGTCGAGGCCGAGGGTTGGATCAACGATGTCCTCACAGGACTGAAAGAGTCAAAAATCTCGCTCATCCAGCAACCGACGGGTCTACACGGTCAATTGCGCCCCTATCAACTCAAAGGCACTTCCTGGATGGCATTTTTGAAGCAATTCGGGCTTGGAGCATGCCTAGCCGACGACATGGGCCTTGGCAAAACCATCCAGCTTATCTCGCTCCTGCTCCATGAGCGCGCGAATAATGACTCAACCCACCATATCGGGCCAACGCTCATCATCTGCCCGATGTCTATTGTGGGAAACTGGCAGCGTGAGATACAACGTTTTGCGCCTTCGCTCTCCATTCTCATCCATCACGGGGCCGATAGGATGGAAGGCGAACGACTACTGACAGAAGCCTGCAACTATGATGTGGTGATTACTACGTATAACATTGCGCTACGTGATAAAGAGCATCTGACGCAGGTCACGTGGGAGAATGTGGTGCTGGATGAGGCACAGAATATCAAAAACGAGACGGCCAGGCAGACACAGGCCATCAAGCAGCTCAGGGCCAACTACCGCATTGCGCTGACCGGCACACCGGTCGAGAATCGGCTTGGTGAATTGTGGTCGATCATGGAGTTCCTCAACCCCGGCTACCTGGGCAGCGGCGAGGCATTCCGCAAAAACTTCACCATTCCCATTGAACGCTATCACGAACAGGAACGCGCCGAAACACTCCGGCGCATCATCCAGCCTTTTGTGCTACGACGGCAGAAGACGGATAAGGAGATCATCAGTGATCTGCCCGATAAGATGGAGATGAAGGTCTACTGCAATCTCACGCGCGAGCAGGCCACGCTCTACGAGGCTGTCGTAAAAGAGATGATGGAGAAGATAGAAGAGGCCGAGGGCATGGAGCGACGTGGCCTGATTCTCTCCACGCTCACCAAACTCAAGCAGGTCTGTAACCACCCGGCACAGTTCATGGGCGATGGCAGCGCTCTGGCAAAGCGTTCAGGCAAGCTGGAACGTTTAGAGGAGATGCTAGATGAGGTGCAGGCCGAGGGTGATAAGGCGCTCATCTTCACGCAGTACGCGGAGATGGGAACAATGTTGCGCCAGTATCTACAAGAGCAATCAGGCTATGAAACGCTCTTCCTGCACGGCGGTACACCCAAAAAGCAGCGCGACCTGATGGTGCAGCGCTTTCAAGAGGATAAACGCGGTGCGCGCTTCTTCATTCTCTCGCTCAAAGCAGGCGGCGTCGGCCTCAATCTCACGGCAGCCAATCACGTCTTTCATTTTGATCGCTGGTGGAACCCCGCCGTCGAGAATCAGGCTACAGATAGAGCGTTCCGCATTGGACAGCAACGCAACGTGCAGGTACACAAATTCGTTTGCATCGGCACGCTGGAAGAACGGATCGATGTCATGATTGAGCAGAAAAAAGAACTGGCAGAAAGCATTATAGGCACCGGCGAAAACTGGCTCACCGAGATGTCCACCACACAATTGAAAGAATTGTTCGCACTTAGTCGAGAGGCCATAGGTGAATAAATGGGCAGACGCAAAAATGACGATTTCGATGATGACGACTTTGACGATGACGAGGATTTTGATGACGACGAACTCGATGAGGTTAAGGACTACGAGACCTACCGTCGCACCGCTCACTATGGCTGGAATTTCTACTCTGAGAGCCGTCCACGCCGCGTAGAGAACGGCATCAAGGTTAAAAATACGAGAGGTGCAATCGGCGAGACGTGGTGGTCAAAGCGCTGGATTAACGTGCTGGAATCCTTCGGCATGGGTGCACGCCTGACACGTGGTCGCACCTATGCACGTCAGGGACAGGTCGTCTCGCTCTCGATAGAGCCGGGCGTGGTCAACGCGAAAGTACAGGGGTCGATGCCGCGCCCCTATCAGATTAAGATACAGCTTAAGCCGCTCTCAGATCAGGAATGGGATAGAGTGACAGAGGCAATGGCAGCACAGGCCATTTTCGCTGCCAAACTGCTGGCAGGTGAGATGCCCAACAATATCGAAGAGGCATTTAGCGCAGCGCATCTCTCGCTGTTTCCGACACGCACACAAGACTTGCAGACCAGTTGCACCTGCCCCGACTGGGCTAACCCCTGCAAGCACATCGCCGCCGTCTACTACGTCCTGGCCGACCAGTTCGACGCCGATCCTTTTCTGATCTTCCAGTTACGCGGGCGCAACAAAGAGACGCTCATCGCCGAACTACGCGCCAAACGCACCAGCATAAGCATAATGCCCGCTACCGATACACCTTCTTCTGCCACCTCTGCGCACGAGCCAGAACGCACGGTTGAACCACTACATCTTGAAGAGCAGCTCACCACTTTCTGGCAAGCAGGCGACGGCTTGAACCAGTTCGCCGTGTATCCCCACAAACCCGATGTCGAGAAAGCTTTGCTCAAACGCCTGGGCAAAGCGCCATTTGAGGTAGGGAAACAGAATCTCATGACGTTGTTAGAAAAGGTGTATGACGAAGTAGCACAATATGATAGGACAGTAGAGACACAAACGCACGGTCGTTAAACGATTATATGATGATATAATTGAGATTGAAGAAGTTGCAGTTATCTTAATGGCCTTTCGGATGTGATCTTTGCCCTGGTGCGCTATGGGTTGGCCCAGCCTGACCCTTAGAGCCAGAAAGGCTTCATGCAAAATATATAGTCTTCCAGGTAACAGGCAATATGCTACAAGAAGACAGTTATGTCGGAAAGCAATACGGTAACTATCGCATCATTCGTCTGCTGGCCCGTGGGGGCTATGGCAATGTGTATCTTGCAGAACACACTTTGCTTCCTCGTATGGTTGCCATCAAATTCCTTCACGCCGAGTTGTGCAGTTCCAAACAAAAGCAGCACGCATTCTTACACGAAGCTCGTTTGCTAGAGACACTAAAACACCCACATATTCTCCCCATTTATGATGTTAGCATTAGCAACGAAGACTTTCCCCCTGGCCTGATCGTTGAATATGCTCCCGGTGGTTCGCTGCGCGAACGGCAACGCCGACTCACCGGCCCTATGTCTGGCGAGGAGATGCTGACCATCCTGGAACAGATTGTCACAGCGTTACAGCATGCTCATCAGCAAATCACACCCGTCGTCCACCGCGACTTGAAACCAGAAAACATCCTCTTTAATTCGCAAGGGCAGGCACTCCTATCAGACTTCGGCATTGCCGTTGTCCTCGAAAGCTCTGCCACCCAGCGGGTCGATGTGGCAGGCACGCTCCCTTATATGGCCCCCGAACAGTTTAAAGGGCTGGTCAGTCCACGTAGCGATCAATATGCCCTGGGATGCCTGACCTACGAATTGCTCACCGGGCGTAGACCAATCATAGCGGAAAGCGGTCAGTGGACGGAATGGGCTTTGCGCCACCAGGAAGATCAGCCAACTGCTCCTTCCCACCTCAATCCCCTTTTGTCGCCCGCCGTAGATAACGTTATTCTTAAAGCCCTCTCTAAAGACCGGGCCGAGCGTTTCGCTACTGTAAAGGATTTTGCACGCTCGCTCAGGCAGGCACTACAAGAACCGATCAATACACATTCACCAAAGGCCGTCGCTCCTGCCGCTTCTCTTGCCAAACAAATCCCCCTATCACATCCAGAACAGGCACCCGCCCAGGCATCCACTGTCCCTACCCCTCGGATAGAGCCGGAACCGCGTGTCTTGCAGGATAGAGCCTATTATCTCTACGCGCACAAACGTTATAATGAGGCGCTTGAACTTTTTGAACAAGTTATTTCCCGCGACCCACGCAATGCTTTTGCCTACTATGGTAAGGGCCTCATCATGCTCGACCAGGAACGCTACATGAGTGCCATCGAAGCTTTCGAACAGGCTATTGTGCGCAACCCGGCCCTTACCCCGGCCTACCTCGGCAAAGCCAGCGCGCTCTTCAACATACGTGCCTATCGTCGTGCGCTCGACGCCTACGAGCAGGCTCTTTCCTACAATCCGAGCGAGGCCGATGCATACTACGGCAAGGCCGACGCCCTGCTGAAACTCAAACGCTCTGCCGAAGCTCGTCTGGCTTACCAGGCAGCTATACAATACGACACCTCTGATAGGCATGAAGAGCGCAAAGGGAACGCACTGATCTTTCTCGAACGCTATGATGAGGCACTGGCACTCTATGACCGACTCATTCAACATAGTCCCGATAACCCTGACCTCTTCGAGTGCCGGGGTAATATCTTGAAAAAGCTAGGGCGTATACATGAAGCCGATCAAGCCTATGCCAGAGCCAGCGAACTCAGGGGGTATGTCTAGCAGCGTGCCCCGCTCCCTTACGCTGACGCACCACCAGAAAAATTGCCACCCCTACAATTGAGAGGCCCGCTATCACCATCGCCAATACCGCAAGTGGACTTTCCTGTGTAATTGCATAGAAGAACACACGCAATGCTGCCACAACAACCAATGCGCAACCACCGAGGACAAAGAAACGCTCCTTTATCACGATGCCTAACAGCAGTAACGCCAGCGTCTCAGCCAGTAACAAAAACGCCGCCGCCAGATTACTGGGTACGCCCACAATCGCTCCCTGATCGCTAAAACTCTGTAAGAAAGAGGGCAGCAAAAGCGCCAGCGCTCCCACCGTCGCTATCATATATCCTGCCTGCTGCATGTGCGGGCGCTGCCTCTCCCTTAAGAAGAAGGGTGTGGTGACTAGCAGATAACTGGATGGTATAATGGTTAGTAAATCCATTGGCAAAGAGTTGTTAGCTAAAATTTCCATTTCCCACGTAACGGTAAACACACACAGCAACCCTGCACTATAATTGCACCAGAAACGTACTCTCGCCTTCTGCTGCGTATAACTAAATGCAACTACCATGATGGCCAGAACGAATGAAGCTACTATTCCGCTTTGTGCGATGATAGTCCGGTCCATCCCAACACTTTCATTGATCGAAAACAACACTACCAGAACCTGACCACACATCGTTGGGATAGAAAATGATACGTGGGGTAGTATTAGCTGCTGCCTCCTCTGTATCTTTGCTAGCATATTCCAGATGTACTGCATTATAAAAATGCCTGCACAGAGTAAACTGTAGGCTATTATTATCAGCCACATCGGCCAGGAACTTTGAACAATAGCCCAGGCCGCTATTAAGGCAGGCACCACAACCATGTGAGGCCATTTCTCGCTGTACACGGTCAACAGAGCTAGTGCTGCATCCACCAACAAAATGTCTGATACAGACCAGCCCCCCACTGTAAGACCCCTGGCAATCATTCCTTGCATGCCGGTTATCAATATCGCTGTACAAGCTATTCCATATGCTGGAAATGTGGGAATGGATAACAGGCTTGCTCGTGAGATCGGAGAGGAGTGCTGTCGTCGCGCTATCAGTGCTAGCAAGAAGCTCAGCACCGTCATCCCCAACAACATTGCCACGTCTCGCCGCTCTGCCGCTATGACCAGCGGCCACAAAGCTAGCAGGGGAGCCGCCCAGGCAATCAATGCCTGCTCTTCCAACATTCCCGCTCCATACACAGCGATGACCAGCATCGCCATCGCGTACTCCTTCATGTACGGTGTCAACCAGGACACTGTACCGGCAGACACAAACCGCAAGAACATCTCAGGCGGCTCTCCTCCCAGCACCCAGAAGGCCACCAGGGCCAGCAGAAACCACGCCCACCCCCAGGACGCTCTCACTGCCAGCCCCTGATAACCTCGCCCATGTGGCCCCCCTCCCACCTGGGAGCTTCCCCCCAGTGCCCCCACTACCGTGGGCAGAGCCATTACAGGCACCGGTATCAACCGGTCTGCCAACACGCTCAGCAGCAGCGCTCCTCCTGCCAGCCCTAGTAGGATGCTCCCATCCACCTGCGCCCTCGCCGCCAGGTAGATGGCCCAGCCACCCACCATCGTTGTGAGTCCTTGCCACCAGTAAGCCCTCTCCCACCAGATGACCACGTACACCAGCCCCGCCTCTAGTAACAATATCCCCCACAAAACAGGCTGGCGTAGCCCGTCCAGACCTATTAGCCCTATCGCTACCCCCGCCAGCATATAACAGGCCAACCCATAGGTCGGCGAGGCTCCTGTCCATGACGGGCCAGAGCGTCGTCGTGTTATCAGTGCTAGCAAGAAGCTCAGCACCGTCATCCCCAACAACAATGGCACGTCTTGCCGCTCTGCCGCTATGACCAGCGGCCACACTGCCAGCAAGGGAGCCACCCAGGCAATCAGCGCTTGCTCTTCCAGCACTCCCACCCCATACACAGCGATGACCAGCACTGCCATCCCATACTCTTTCATGTAGAGTGCCAGCCAGGACACTGTACTGGTTGATATAAACCGCAAGAACATCCCGGACGGCTCTCCCCCTGACGCCCAAAAGGCCACCAGGGCCAGCAGAAACCACGCCCACCCCCAGGACGCTCTCACTGCCAGCCCCCGATGACCTCGCCCGTGTGGTCCCCCTCCCACCTGCGGGCTTCCCCCCAGTGCCCGCGCCCCCGTGGGCAGAGCCACCACAGGCACCGGTATCAACCGGTCTGCCAACACGCTCAGCAGCAGCGCTCCCCCTGCCAATCCCAGCAGAATGCTCCCATCCACCCGCGCCACCAACGCCAGATAGATGGCCCAGCCGCCCACCATCGCCGCAAGTCCTTGCCACCATACAACTTTTTCCCACCATGCTACCAGGTACATCAGCACCGCCTCCAGTAACAATATCCCCCATAAAGCAGGCTGGCGTAGCCCGTCCAGACCCGTCAGTAAAGCGGCGATCCCTGCCACCGTGTACAATGGCAAGCTGCGTGTTATAAACGCATTTGTACGCACATAAGTGCTGTCACGCTTCCCACGTCCTGGCAAATCGATCAGCATGGCAATAACAACACACCCCAACATTCCCCAGAACAGCAACCATTCTTGTAAACTTATAGCTGCAATATATGAGGCCCACCAGGCAAAGATAGTAGACAGCCAGGTACCGCTATCAAATCGCTCCAGACGAGCGACAACATAGACAAGAGCGGCCACACCAAACAACAGCACATAAGTCTGCGTTGGATTGTTCCTCACCATGCCACTTACGCCCAGCCAGACACCAGCAAGTAGTCCTGTTACATAGAAAGGTAATGCCCACGTCCGCTCTCTGCCAATCCAACTTACCGCCAGACCAAACAGAGCTAACACGACTGTTACAACCAGCAATACCCCAATGTGTAGCCCGATGAAGCATAGCGCGCCTATCGCAAACCCACCCGCTAACCAGAGCCACGCCTTGACACGAGCCACGGTAGCACACCCGTACCACACAACAGCAATCAACGATAGTGCTACCGAAGGCAAGAGGCGCAAAGACATCCAGGGGGAGAGAGACAAAACAAATGAATTCGCTACATTATATACAGTAATCACCCCGCACAGTGAAGCATACATCACCAGGGGCCACTCCCATTCCCAGGTGGTATTGAAGCGTTCTTTCTCGATCTTCGATGGGAAAAATGCTCGTGACGGCTCCCGCAACATGAGATATACAAGCATAGCTACTAGAGGCAACCCCAGACTGGCAAGGAAAACCATATTAGCATTGGCATCCAATAGGAAAGGCAAAGCTAAACAGGCCAGCAAAAACGGAATGAAGAGCCACACAGAACGTTTTTGTAATAACAAAACCAGGTAAAAGAGCAACGCCAGCGTGTATAAAGCCAGTTCGAGGTGTCCCCATTGTAGTGCTACCAATAACGTAATAGCTGTACTTCCTAAAGCTACTACCTCCAAAGGGTAGGACCAGTCCTTGCCTGCTCTTTGTCGTATGAAGACAGCTAACATTACTATGGCGATAGTCAACGCAAACAGGCTCCAGAAAGGATTCACACCTATCCACACCACTGCCGCCACATATGTCCAGATCACTAACATACCACTCAGGATAAGACCCCAGGGCCAGTAATTTAGCACAGGAACTGCTCCAACGCTGGTCACTCCTCGACCGCGCGGCAGAGCTGGCGACACTCTGGCGCGACGTATAATAACTCCAATCGACAATAAGCTACTCAAGAGCAACGTGAACACCGCCAATGCATTAACAGCAGACATCTCAAAAGACAGGAAAGACGCGACTCCGGTCAATTTTGTTGGGACGGTCAGGCCAGTGCTAAATATCTGCACTGGTATGAGAGGAGCCGCAAGGAGTGGCGTCACGACAACAAGCATGAGAGTTAAACTATCTAGAAACAGACCAGGCTGAAGATAACGATGGAGGGGATGTAAGCGCGCACGCCCGATAGTATCATAGAAAGCTGCAACAGCCACGAGAGCCAGCGCATGAGCAACCCCAGAGTAGATAGGCGGTAAATGCATCTCATGCAATCCTAGCTGCACCCAGAGCAGAAAGAGCAAAGGAATGAGGTAATGCTTCCATGAATGGTGCGTTCCCTGCACAGAAAGGCAGAGCCATATAAACAGCACCAGGAGTGTCGTGAATACAGGTAAAACGGATAGACCAGAGAGCAATACGTTTTCATTAGCAGGCCAGAGTATATCTAAGAGAACAATAAACATTGCTGGCGGGACGTAGAGTATAGCACTCAAAGTGACCACCACCAGCGTCGTAATGCGAATAGGCATGCGCATTACTGCCCAGGAGGTTTCCAGTAGATGTTTTAGCGGTCGCAGCAAAGGTATGTCGATAGTAGGCAAGGAAGCTAATCCTAACAATGCGAGCAACAACACCCCACAGGTTGCCCATTGATATCCACGCTGCAAAGTCAATGTAAAGGCCACAACTGAAGCAATCAGCGAGATGGACGCCAGGTAGCCAAACGGGCTGAAACGTTGATGCAGGGCAAAAGCCCCATAGGTTACAGCCGCATAGAGGGCCGCGACTGCAATCACCGCCGGAATATTGATAGAGCGATGAAGAGAGATGATATCGATAACAAGTATAGGAGTGGTAAAAGTGAAAAATATGGCGTACAGGCGTGAAAAATTATGAAAGCGCTGACTACGCCGCGTGATTACCGCCAGCGAGCCAAAAAGCAATTGCGCAACTATGGTGATAATGACCGCAAGCAATGAGAATTGACGTAAAAATGGCAAGGCTAGAATCGCCAATAAGAGCATGAACGTTCCCAACATCATCATAGATTTATCGGGAGCTTCAATAAGTGGTCTCACGGTCTTCATCAGATTCGGATACCGGAGGTGTGGCCTGGGTAAAGGCATCGGCGGCTGAGACTTCATACCAGGAGACACGGCCCGCTTTGGGCCAGAGGCCGCAGCAGGGCGAGGTGTGGGTAAGGGCACAGGCGAGCTACCAGCCAGGCCCGGCTTCGACTCAGGTCTGGAGATAGGTGATGAAGGAGGTAAGATTGCCGCTCGGTTAGCTAACACCTCCGGCTCAGCAGCAGCAGGTTGAGAGTCTGGCAGTGACCATAACAAACGACTGATCATCACATGATCTTTTGCATTCTGCCTTCCCTCCTCCTGCTGTACAGATTCAACCCGCTTAGCAGCTTGCTCTTGAGGCTTACTTAATTGATCCAGGCGCGCGCGATAGTGTTCAATCAACCATGCTACCGTTCTTGTCGCTCCGCCATAAGTGGCCACGCGGCGCAGAGAACGAATAGTCTCAGACGAGAATTGGGCAAGGGAACCAATATGAACCTGAGCGCCCCCATCATCGGCACATTGACGCAACTCTGCAATGAGACTCAAAAGGAGTTGACGTTCCGCCAAACGAGTTAATGGATAACCACAACGCAGACATACATCATCCTTCGCCGGACAATGCAGACCACACCCATGACAATATTTGACTCCACCTGGAGAATCAGGTATCTGTGGTTCTAGCATATACCACTTTCCTTTCTACATCTCTACACTATCTCGTAAACTCCTGCTACCAGCCTACTGATGGTCGAAAAGAGTAACAATGCTTCCCAATGCAGCAAGCAGGAACCCAGTGAGAGCTATCCAGGAACCTACTAATACAGTTTTTATAACCCCCGGTTGAAATACACTCATCAGCCCGACAGTAATCAGCCCTCCAAGAGAGGAAAAGAGGTAAGTCAGTTTCATCCCACACCCGATCCTGAAATCTCTGTTCGTAAAGACCATAATACCTATTGATAGACATGAAAAAGTCGCTAGCAAATAAAGAAAAGGTAGCAGGGTGAAATTATCAGCAGGTGTGACGGTAACTTCCCCTCCACAAGCCGTTTGTAGAATAAACCAGGGCAGAAAAAAGGCAATCAGTGCCAGTACACTGCCCACACTACCCATACTCCCCCCATATTTTCTCGCTCGCATGGAACTTCGTTTCGGAGCTATCTGTGGCTGCATCACCAGCTTGCCCTTCGCAGCAATATCCACGCCTAGCGCAGGCTCATCATACGGTGATGGCTCGCCCCTTGCCGATGGGAAAAAAGGGGCCATAGCACTATCTAGCTCATCTAATGGGGACGGAATAGCAGAAACAGTACTCTCGCTTAATGCATGGCTCCACTCGTTGCCAACAGATACCTCTTGCCAGCATTCCGGCTTCTGCATACACTGTACTCCTCTCTTCTCCCTTATCTATCAAGGTTTAGCTATGCCTAAGTGTAGGGTATTTTTGCGCTGCAAGCCATGACATCTTCTGAGCATTTTCTAGGCATTTCGCCACAGGAGAAAGATGGGGCTGTCAAAGCTCAATAGAGAGAGGAAACAGGTCCCTCAGTTTATGGGTAGCTATAGCGGGTCAACCAGGCAGCCAGAATTGGGGTGGCAATTTGGTACTCTTCATGCTCGAAGCGCACGAGATCACGTCTACAAAGAGTCTGTAAGGTATTATAAATAATATGTTCTTCCATATTACATTGTACACAAAGCTGGGCCAGAGTCGCTTTCTCAAGACAACGCAAGGCATGCAAGCATATGCGTTGCTCTTGATCTGTACGTTCCCAGAGATCGCGGAAATACGTCTCCCCCCAGCTTTCCAGGACATTATCCAGAGCAACATCAACATCCTCAAGCCTAGCCTGTGCTCGCATGTCAGCGTTAATCGTATCAATTAGTTCGGAGCAGATAGCTTGCACGAGAAAAGGATGGCAGCCAGTAACACGAATGATTTCATCGACAATAGCAGGGGGGAAAATAGTATCGCCAGGATAACCAGGTACCGGCGACAAGATCAGGCGACGCGCCTCCGTTGGATGAAGAAAGCTGACACGCAGAGTTTTTACATTGACGAAGTGTCCCGCCCACCATGTTTCCATCTCCCCCGGCGTCTTCACGCCGCTGAAGAGCAGAGCCAGGCGTGGATGATGCTGAATCACGTTCCGAAACCAGTCCAGTAACAATTGCAGATCAAGAAAACGTGCTTGACCGGCCTCTTCAAATTTTTCAAACTCATCAAATGTAATAAGTAAGATACGATCCTCGCGTTCCAGAATCGCCTCTATCTGCATCAACCACTGATTAAAGTGATAATAGACCATTGCCTCATTTTCTCGTCGTGCTTCATTCAGAATATCATAGAGCAGTTCAGGAGCGTGAATCCCTTGTCCCTCTAATACCTGACATGTCACCCGCGCAATCTCCGATAGAAACACTGCGATATTAGCTGAGAGACCGCGTGCCTGTAGATCAAAGATCAGTGTGACATAGCGCGTACCGAGAAGAATCGGTAACTGATTCAAAACACTCGTTTTTCCCATGCGCCGCTCGCCAGTCAGGAAAAAGCAGGGGCGGTCTACGCCCCTGCGCAGGGCATGTTCAAGGCGTCGCACCAGGTCCTGGCGACCGACAAACTGCTGACTGCGCGTCTTGAGAGCTGCACCAGAGATATAAGGATTCTCGATGAAACCAAATTCTTCCTGTGCCAGAGCAATCCGTTCTAACTCTTGCTGAGCCGCCGCCGTCCATTGCTGCGCAATTTTTCGCAGGCGTTCATCGAGCTTTTGATCGTGAAACACGCGACTGGGCACCCGCTTCAGATTGAGCAACATCTCATCCAACGCATCCTTTTTTGCTTGCCGACTCAAGAGCGTTCCATAACGGGCCGCCTCTCGGCTGGCATCCTCAAAACGCGCAAAAGGAGTCGCCCACAAAGGGTCGATCAAACGTGCCTCTTGCGGTAGTATCTCCGCCAAACGGGCCGATGCCTGCGCGATCTGCGCCAGCGTACTGCGACCCTCCAGATCGCGTAACGCCATCTCCGTAGCAACTTCACGCGCTGCATTGATTTGTGTGATACGTTCCGTTACGATAAAGGCAATACAGTCTATTATCTGCTGCTGATCTTGCTCTAGCGCTAGATAGAGGGTTCGTTTGAGTCCCAAAAGGGGCAGGAAGACACATTCATCCCAATAGAGCGATGAGTGACGCAGAGCAGAGAAAACGCGCTCTGGATGTTTCCTGCTTACAAGATAGGTGAGCAACGACGAAACAACACTGACAGGATAAAGCGGTAAGCGATAATATCCTAGCATATAAGCAACGAAGAATACCGGCGCTACAAGTAATTTTGATCCGATGTACGTCAAACCGGTGATAAAAGTAGCACGAATATCATTGCCAAGTGCTGTTCCGAGGGTGAGACTGACGATAATGCTGGCAACCAGACAAACAATCGTACCAACCCGCAATCCCCGCTCGATGCCGGGGCGGAATTGCTGCCCGCGCACACTTCCTCGCAAGACGCTCTGGAACGCCGCGATAAAGAGAATGGCCAGTATCGATCCCAAAATCGCTGACCCCACGCTGGCCACTATCCCTCGATAGATGTTTTTATCGGGCAACCACCATTGAACCGCACTGCTACCTAAATTACCGGCCACGATGCCGAGCAGGATGCCGGGTGGAATCCCCAGCAGCAATCCCATCGCACTGCCAATATCGTTTTCTGCTCGACTGCGCAACATCACATCCGAGGCTCCACCGATTGTCACCCCAACCGTCAGTCCTGCGACACCGGCAACAAGGCAAAGAACCAGTAACACCGTCGTTGGCCCGCTTAGATTAATTGACGCTACCGCTCCCGACCAGTAAGCGGCCGCCATCCCTCCGGCAATGCCATACACCATCCCGAACAAAGTCCCTACCAGCACAGCTATCATCAACATCAACAGCATCACCCATGTCTCATCAAAGGCTTGCCTCTCAATGCTGGTCGTTGCGTCGCCAAAAATATGTGGGAACAAGAGAATAAAAAGACTATGCGTTATAAAAGCGAAGGGGAAAGCACAGAAAAACAGGGGGATGACAAGCCGACACATCCGCATAAAGCGCGTTGGCATATGGTTTATCTCTACCACACGCTTAAAGCGCAACGGCTGAAAAAAGCAGTAGAAAATCCAGGTCAATGGCCGCCACCAGAGTGTCAGCACAATTGCTCTGAGTTGCTTCATCTAGCGCACTGCCCCTTGATAAATCTCGGTCACGCGCTCCATAAACTCCTGCCAATAGTCTTGCTGATGTGGACGATAGTAATGCGGTGACTCCTGCATCGCCAGCATTTTATCCTCTTGCAATAATGAGCCAACCAGTTGCAAACGCAGCGGATACCAGACCTCACGCTCAGGTTCTCGCGCGTAGGTCAACAGAAAATCACGTTCTTCCTCGCTCCATCCCGCCTGTGCGGCTTTATCTCGTGCAAAGCTCTCCGCCTCCTGCCGTGAAAAGGGATGCAGCGATATCTGGCGGCATATATTGAAAAAGGGGCTGGTTCGCTCGGCGGCTTCCACCAACTCCGTCAACGGACGTTTACTAGCAACCACCAGACCCAGCCCGGCCTGACTGATAGCCCTGAGATGTTCTAACATCACACCACGCTGGCTATCATAGCAGCAAAAGTGCTCAAATTCATCAATACATAAAACAGGTATCTGATTTCTGGCCCGCAGATCAATCACCGCACGCTCAAGAGCAACCAGCGATTCATGCTCTCGCCTGACCTGCGCCGTTGTGGCGATCTCCAGTGCTTTCAGCGCTTCGGTGGTAAAACCTGCCATCGTTGCGCAACTGGGCGTCGTTGCATCTAGATACCCAACCCGTACCTGCCCACCCAGGCGTAGCGGGGCAATCAGTTTGAGATACTTCATCAACCAGGTTTTGCCGATACGGCGAGGGCCAATAATCGAGGTAGCTTCCCCTCGACTGGCCCGACTCAGCAACGTCATTTTCTCACGTACCCGCCCATAGCACTCACCGCTGCTCCTCAGATCAGTATTGAACTGAAAAATATCATCGGTAATCACCGCAGCAGGCACAGAAGTATTCTGAAATAGTTCTTCCGGCTGCAACTGAAAAAGATCACATAGCTTCCGGCGGAAATAAGGCGTAGGGGATGTAATGCCTCGTTCCCACCGACTTACATTTGAAGGTGTTGTCCCGATACGCTCTGCAAGCTCCTCCTGAGAGAGGGACAGCCTGATACGCTCATTCCTTAGCACCTGATGCACTTGAGCCATAGCTGCATACTCCTCATCCCATACTGGGAAAGAGTTCTTAATTAACAGATCGTTTGGTATATATTACCACAACTACAGCATAGATCGAAATAGTTAACGAAGGAGCCACCTTTCCCCAGATCAAGCATAGAGAATTTTTGGCGTGCAAACCATGACAAACACTCGTCAATTCCTGAGCAATCCAATGCAGAAGCAAAGCTACCGACTGTTTCCTACACTTCCCCATAATCGCCGATCAAATGAAACGCGCCCCAGAAGTAGGGGTGAATGCGATAGGGGCGGATAGAGGTGCGAGCGCGCTCCAGAAAGGCGCGTTGGGCCTGGGCCAGCGCAGAGGCTTTGCCGTGATGGCTGAGCAGAAATTGATAGAAGACCTCCATCAGTTCGGCGCTGCTGGCATCATCAACTTTCCAGAGCGTGGGCAACAGCGAAGCTGCACCCGCGTAGAGGAAACCGCGTCCCAGGCCGATCACTTCATCGACGCCGCGTACTGCGCCGCGCCCCGTCTCACAGGCGCTGAGCGTGACCAGGGAGCAAGAAGAGAGATCGAGATTGAAGACCTCAATAGCGTTGAGAGAGCGATCAGCCAGTTTGATAAACGAGAAGTTGGGCGCATCCAGGCGGAAGAGGCCATGTGCCGCGATATGCACAATGGGACTACGCGCCCCCCGCTGCCAGAGACAGGTGGTAGTCGCCTCATCATCCAACACCGGCTCAACACCCAGTTGACGCGCCACCGCCTCAGCTTCGCGCACAGCAAAGGCCAGCTTGCCGCCATCCGCCAGGCCCAGCACCAGCGATTGGCTCAGCGGTACCTGCTTCTCCCTGATACGTTGCCCACGCTGACGACAGACATCCAGCAGCGACATCGCAGGCAGGTATGAAAGATCATGCTGTTCCACCACGAACTGCACGCCATCGAAGAGGCAGTGGAAGGGCAGGTAATGCAGCAGGCCATAGGGCACCACAATCATATGGCTATAAGAAGAGAGCAACGGTGCCACCGGCCCCAGCAAGAGATCATAGAGGCGTTGCAAGAGTCCCAGACAGTTCTCCTGCAAGCTAAAGAAGGCTTGCGCGCGCTCGGCCAAACCGGCGGCCTGTGAAGCCATATCCAGGTTGGCGCGCCAGAGGGAAAAGAGACGTTCCAATTGAGGTATTGCGCCTGTCAGCGTATGCATCTCCACGCCTGCGCGTGTCACCTGAAAGATATAGATGTCCTGCGCAGAGAGATAATATTCGAGCATAAGCGTGGCGTCATCCAGGCTGGGCAGTAGCTCTTGCGGGCTATTTTGCGTCCAGCGCGAGCGTTGCCGCGCCACCAGATCGCCGACCGCGCGCAACTGCATCTGCTCTAGCAAACGTTCAATCTGCTGCTCGCGTTTTTGTAGCTCCTGCTTCGCATAGGCCGGGCCAACGGCCACAATACGCCTTACGGCGGTATCGCTCAGGTTTATCTCATCCTCTGTGCCATGCACGATTGAGCTAAACCAGGCTTGCTCCTCGCGTAGACGTGACAGGTCTTCCAGAATCGCTTCTCCCGCCTTATCGCCCGCGCGTAGACGAATATCGATGTTATTGCGGAGATAATCGCCCAAAACACGCGACTTGGACTTTTCAACGTAGGTCAGGGCCTGGTCGATGCGATTCTGATGCAGTGCCAGCAGGATGGCGCGCTGATAGATACCGCCTTTGTCCTCCAGAAAGCTCGTGCGTTCATCCAACACCAGGCGGCTCTGCACATCGTCGATGCCCTGAATGGCACGTTCGTAGTAATGGGCCGCTTTGTCCAGTTCACCGCGCTGCTCTGCGAGCTGGCCAAGCAAGTCTTCGCAGGCATAGGCCAGGTCAAGCAGCTCCTGGCCACGCGCAATATCCAGCGCATGTGTGCAAAGGTCGCGGGCGGTTTCTTGATCGCCACTCTTCTCAGCAATGCGAGCCTGCAGGAACATGGTACGTGCCAGTTGCGGTAGGTCCTCTTGCTCGGCAAACACATCGGCGACATATTGCGCTTCACGCTGACTGGCCGCCAGTTGTCCCTGCGCACAGTAGAGTTCAGCCCGATACAGACGCGCTAAGGCTCCCAGGCGCACAAGTCCGGCCTCTTCTAGCAGGTCGCTGGCCTCTTGCAGCATCTCATCGGCCTCTTGCCATTTACCCTCAAGAGTGGCCGCTATGGCACGATGCATCAACGAACGGGCCAGGTTGTGGCGATTGCCCGGCGCGGAACGGAAATACTGCACTGTCTTGTCAGCCAGCGCATAGGCTTCACTGGTGCGGTTCAGGCGGATGAGGCAGAGACACATCTGTTGCGCTACTTCCGCCGCCTCGGCGTTCATATGATGTTTGAGAAACAGCGTGTAACTCTGATTAAAAAGGAGCAGTGCCTGCCCATAATAGCCTTGCGCGGCATAGCTATCGGCAATATTGAGGTCTTCGCGCGCCACCGAAATTTCCTGACTTTCACCCTGCGCGGCAAACGTTGCGCGCGCCTGCTTATGCAGCGCCAGCGCCTCACGGAAACGCCCCAATGCCGCCAGCGCCAATCCCTTATTGCCCTGCGCGCGCGCAATGTATAGCTCAACACCCTCGCCATGTCGCTGATAGGCTTCAATAGCGCGATCAAACAGGCGCAAAGCCTGATCGTATTGCCCCAATTCATAGTTAATGACCGCAGCATTGACATCTATCTGGCCCGCGCGTCTGAACTTACCATGCCGAATGAAGATGTTGCGCGCCGCCTCTGCATCGCGCAATGCCTCGGTGGTACGATTCAGACGCAGGCATGCGCTGACACGCCCAATGCGCGTGCGTGCCCAACTCACCTCATCATGCAACTCCAGAAACTCTTCACCAGCAGCATCCAAAAAAGGCAACGCCTCCTGATCGCGGTTCATTCGTCTGAGCGCATCACCACGAGCCATTAAACCCAACGCATGATAATATTTGTTCCGCGTCTTATCGGCTATAAACAGCAGGTAGCCAGCGTAGCGAAAGGAGAGTTTCACATCGCGATTCCAACTGCGATCTGCCTCGCGTTTGATATAAAACACGAGATAATCCAGGTCGGCACCTTTGAGCAGAGGAAGTTGCTGTTGCAGGAGTTGTTGTCCTTGCACCTCTGGAAGATGTTGCAGTGCTGCTAGCAGTTCTTGGGGCGTCATTATCGGTACCATGTAACCTGGGCAACGGTTCGCATTATCGACTATTGCCCAGGTTCGCTCAGTCCAGCGCAGTGACAGTCAATTGATCGATGACCACCGTACCTTCTGGCATATCTAATTCCAGCGTATAGGTTGCAGGTGCAATGGCCGAGAAGACAAAGTTACCCAGTTCATCGATCTTCTGCACATATACCATCTGGGGGGATGCAACCAGGCGTACCGCTACACCCTGGAAGGCATCCAGAGCGGCGTCTTTGCGCGTCACAAAGCCGATCAACTGTACACCATCCTTGCGCCCCAACTCACTCTCTACTTGCAACGAGATATTCATGTCTTCAGCCACATAGCGACGCGGCCATGCTAGCTTCTCTGAGGCCACATCGCGCTGAAAAGCCAGACGCGGCTGCGGCGGCACGAGGGTGGCAATGATGCGACGTACACCCGCCTGCACCTGCTCACGTGCCTGATCGATAGCCCGTTTCACTTCTTGCACCGAATGGTGATTGTTGCCAGCAGGGCGCACTGCTACACGTACCTGGGGCATGGGCGACTCTACCAGCATGGGGTCATTAGCAAGAAAGGTTGCCAGCGCAGTCAGCTCGGCCATACAGAGCGGGCAGGAGGCCAGGTGGTTCTGCACTTCTGCTGCCTCCTGCGGACTGAGCAAGCCTAACTGATACTCACCCAACTGTTGACTCGGCGGGCAGTTCCATCGGTAAAGATTTTGTTTTAGCCTGTGATCCATTCGTTGATAAGCAGCCAGTTGTGCCGAGCAATACTGGCAGCTTGCCAGGTGCTGGAGTACCGCCGGTCGAACCCTCTCTCCCCCTAGATAGGCAAGTAGCTCCTCATCACGAATGGCTCCTGGTTCAATACACTCCATAAGAGTTTC
This sequence comes from Ktedonobacteraceae bacterium, assembly GCA_034436045.1. Lineage (GTDB taxonomy): Bacteria > Chloroflexota > Ktedonobacteria > Ktedonobacterales > Ktedonobacteraceae > H111-94. The sequence continues at coordinate 19,805 of DAOTVZ010000045.1, forward strand.
CTTCAATTATAGGATACAGGTTCAGCACTGATAATACGTAGACAGGCGACGCACCGCGCTACGTGGACATTTCTTACACACCGATGTACAACCACGTTTAGCATAACCAGACCACTGATCACCTGCTTGAGTATCGCTCTCAGCACCTGACCATTCGCGTTATGCAAACCCTTCAAGTGCCTGGCACGATACCAGAGACGTACACAACTCCGAAGCTCTAGCCCTTCCTCTGGGTGAGAGCCTCATGCCGGGCCGGTTGCCGCCGATTCTCCCCAGGTCGTCAAGCAACGACGCCTTGCTAAGAGTTGCCCTGTCTTTTCATTCTCAATAAACGCAATCTCCTGGCTTTTTCGGTTTAGGAGCCGTTTCGCGTTGCTCCTGGCTCGCCTACCTGTATACTATTTGTCCTGATCTTCTATGGATACCGGTGCCGAAAGATCATCTGCAAACGCCGATTGCGGCGTAGACGCTCCAGCACGTTGCGTTTGATGCGATAGACATCATCAACGGTGGGAAAAAGTTTGCGATGTTGATTGCTGATCTCACTGGGCTTCATACCCTGAACGTATGCAAGATAAATGAGTACCCGTTCGTCTTCGCTATTGAGTTCCTCTTGAATCACCTGCCACAAGCTTTGAGCTGAAATACTGGCAACGACATCATCGGCAGGATCATCGGAGGCAGGTTCGTGTTCCATCAACTCCAGCGTCTCTTCGTACTGGCGCGCCTGCCGTGCCCGCACCTCGTCGGCGACAACACTATGCACACACATCTTCAAATATTTCAATATAGCAGCCAGCGAATCAAAATTCTGCATCTTGGCGGGAGTGAGAGCCTGAGAGAACTTCGCGAACGCCGCGTTGACAAGTGGTCCACTACCATCCTGTCCCAAGACTGTGGCAGCGCTTTGATGTTGCGTGACCCAGGTTAAGACCAGCGGCGCATACTGCTGGTAGATACAGGCCCAGGCATCCTCATCGCGTTTCACAATGGCACGCCGAAACAGCTCAAGGCAATAGCGGTCATTCGAGACATTTTGCTTGAGAAACTTATTCGTTTCTTCTGCACAGCACCGAGCCAGTTCATTCACTGAGAGTCGCTCTATCTGCGCCTCATTACCCCCCTGGCCTCTCAAACCCGGTGAAGTCCCGGTCGGTTGAGAGAGGTTCCGAGATTCCATCGAAAATAGCCCCTGCTTCCTGATAACTAGCCAGTTCTCCCTGATTGTTGCAAGTATAGCATGCACAGCATACAGTTACAAGCAAAAGAAGAGCCTGAACAGAGCCTTCGCTTATTATCGCATGGGCGAGGGGTAAATTGCTAGAAAACAGTACCTTTGAATTTGCAATTCACAGTTTTGCCGACAGAAGCCACTGTTGGCAGCCACAAATTTCGCAATTCCAGCCTGCACAGGGCTTTCCAAATATTCGCAAAAGCTGTAAAATAGTGAATAGACTGATAGAGCAATAAGCAGCAGTTTCTTTCATCCCACGAAAGGATCATAATGGACGAGGTTCAACAGCAGCAACAGGCGGCTTTCTGGCGCGACTACAGCCAGCGCCTCTCGAACGCTATCCGCTATCACGAGGCGCTCCATGCAGCCGAGCGAGCCGTCGCCTTAGACGCTACCAATGCGCAGGGATGGTATATTCGTGGTACCTGTTTCGCCATGCTAGCTCGCTATGAAGAGGCGCTGCAAGACTTCGAACATGCCCTGGCGCTCAACCCATACTACGTTCCGGCCTGGGACGGTAAAGCCTGGGTATTGGGCATTCTGGGCAAAAAAGACGAGGCATTAGCAGCAGTCAATCGCGCCCTGGAGCTTGATCCAACCTATTTTGATGCGCAAAAACGCAAACAACGTCTGGAACTACTCTAAAAACGGGATAAATCGACACCCGCATTGGGAAAAGAGATTTCCGCCATAGGAACACGTTTACCACGTCTACACGCCGAATGTCTTCCAATGGAACCGACGCCGCCCACACGGAGACGATAAATCAGTCTCTACACTAACAAGGCTTCCACTAATGCAATGATTTCTCGATGTATCTGTTCCGGCGCTTTCAGGGCATCAATGATCTTTATACGCTCAGGGTGCTTATGCGCCAACGCCAGGAATGCCTGACGTAAACGGTGATGAAACTCTTCCCGCTCTTTATCAAAACGGGTTTGCTCCTCGCGTGTGTCATCGTCATAGCGCTTCTCAAGCGTGCGTTGCTGCACCAGTACAGGGTCGAGATCGAGCAGGATGGTCAGATCAGGCACGTAGCCTTGCATGGCAACCAGAGAGAGTTGTTCTACTAATTCTGCGCCAACATCGCGCGCAACTCCTTGATAGGCAACGCTAGAATCGAAGCAACGATCTGTAATGACGTGGATACCAGCAGCAAGAGATGGCAGTACAAGCTTAGCGAAATGCTGCGCGCGGTCCGCTTGAAATAAAAACGCCTCGGCTAATGGTGTTATCTCTAGATCGGGTCGGTGAAGCAATAGCTGGCGAATCTCGTTGCCAAGCGGCGTTCCTCCTGGCTCGCGCGTGCGTCTATAGGGAAATGCCCGTGCAATAAACCATTGCTCTAGCAGATGCATCTGCGTCGTCTTACCCGCACCATCCAGACCCTCAAATGAAATCAGGCGTCCTCTACCCATACTACTCCATCTCTTGCTAATCTTGTTCGCTCTTGATGCCATTGCGCACGCGGTCGGTGCGGTAAAAATCGTAATCCCAGTCGAAATACGGTTTGGGCAGCATATCTTCCGGCGTCCAATCGAGCTTCTTGCCGTACTTGCCTTTGTATTCCTTCAGCGTCTCGCCCACATACTCAAAGGTGATCTGGCAGATGCGGAAGCCAACCGGCACGACAATGGTTGTTTGCGTATGATTGCTAATTTCCATTGTCCAGCGGCTAATATAGCCGACATCACCAACACCAGCGCAACGACAGACCGAGAGGCCCGAACGTGCCACCGTGCTACGCGCGTACATCTTGCCTAAGTAGCCATTGTGCCCGCCGATGATCTCCTGCGTATGCGCCAGAATAGTCGTGCCGGGGCGTATCGAGATCGTATTATGCGCCCGTCGCGGCTGCCCCCAATAACGACGAATCTCTTCAGGATCATCCAGGTGCATCACCTCAACATTGGCATCGCCCTGAAAATACCATTCGCCCAGACGGCAATCATACGAATTCGTCCCCAGGTGACGTTCATCGAACGGCTCAATCACAATATTGCCGCGCTTCAACTCCTCCAGAATACGCTTGTCAGATAATAACATGGTCGCCCTCTCTATGATGCCGATTAACACGATGGGCATGATACTTCACACCCATACTATAAAACGTCTCTATTATAGCGTATCTGGACTACTACGACGCAAAGAATAGGAAGGTCAGGGGCTTTGCCGCCTACGCTTCGTCGCACTCATCCACCTCGCCTTCGCTTAGATCAAATGGCAAGGAACGGATCGCGTCAACCTCTTGCCAGAGATGGTCAAAGAAGCGTTGGGCGGCTCTTTCATCGGTGAGCGCTTGCTGAAAAGGGAAGAAGGCACGATCATCGCTATGGCGGTGAATCCAGCGACTGATAATGTTGATCTGATCGACCTCTGCCTTGCCCACAATGCTCGGCGGCTCACCCAATGCCGCCGCTTTTGCGAGCAATTCATAGACCGCGCGACGCATCTGCCTCACCTCATGTGCTACAGAACACTGCTCCACTAAGCGTCCATGTCGAATCAGGAACAGTTCGTTGCAGCCCTCGTAGGCCGAAGGGTAGACAATTAGCAGGTTATTTGACTCGACCGCGCCGGTAATCAGTTGCTGACCAATCAATACCTCGTCAGCGCTGCGAATGACATCGCGGAACCAGGCGGCACGCTCGAAATTCAGTTGTTGCGCGGCCTCGTACATCTGGCGACGCAGACGAGCCATCAGGTCTTCACGCTCACCGCCTAGAAAGGCGCACACCTCCTCAATCGTCTTGCGATACGCCTCAGCGTCGGCGGTACCGAGACAGGGTGCGGGACAGCGACCGAGATGCAGACGCAGACAGGGTTGCGAGGGCTTAGCCTGCGGGGGCAGCGAACGTGTGCAGGTGCGAATGGGAAAAACCTTCTGCACCAGTTCAATCGTCAGATCGACGATGCGACGACTGCGGAAGGGGCCGAAATAACGCGCACCATCACCTGTAACCTCGCGCGTGGCATAGACGCGGGGAAAGGGGTGCTGTACATCAATCTTGATAAAAGGATACAGTTCATAGTTGCGCAACTGCACATTATAAACTGGTTGCAATTCTTTGATCAGTTGCGACTCAACCAAGAGCGCCTCCAACTCTGATCCCAATACGCGCGTTTCAATCTCCTTGACGTTCTGCAACAGCCCGTCCATTTTGCGCGTATAGCCCAGCGGCTGATTATAATACGAGGCCAGGCGATCTTTCAAGCACCTGGCCTTGCCGACATAGATCACCTGTCCAGAGGCATCCTTCATCAAATAGACGCCAGGGCGGGCAGGAAAATCGCGCCGCCAGGCAGGATTGAGAAACAGGCTACCCGTCGGGCGGGTCATGATGGCCGCGTCCGCCAGTTTGCCATCCACGCCGCCGGTGCGTTTTCCGCCCCCAACAACGGTCGCCTGCTCAATATCGCCACTCCAGGCCACCGGTAGCAGCAGGCGTTTTCGCAGATGTTCGAGCGTCAGGATGCCCTCCTGCTGCGCTCTTTCGAGGATACGCAAGAAGACCTGTGCGGTCACTTCGGCATCGCCCAGGGCGCGATGCCTGTTCTTCGTCGGAATACCGAGATGCTCCGCTACCAACGCTAGCTTGAAACGTTTGAGATCAGGCAGGAAACGCCGCGCCAGTGGAATGGTATCCAACCCGTCAAGAGGAAAGGTTGTACCAAGCAATTTTGCTTCATACGCTAGAAAACCGGCATCGAAACCGATGTTATGCCCGACTACCGTCGTGCCATCGATAAAGTCCAGAAATAAGGGCAACACCTCTTTCGCTGTTGGTGCACTGCTGACCATCTCTTGCGAAATGCCGGTAAACTGGCTAATAAAGAGAGGAATGCGGCGCTCTGGATTGATCAGGCTCTGAAAGGTGTCCCTGATCTCGCCGCCACGCACCAGCACGCCGGCAATCTCGATTACGCGGTCCGGCCCCGGACGCAAGCCCGTCGTCTCGGTATCCAGCACCACAAACTCCACGTCAGTCAGCAATTGTCGCGTGTTGCGCCATTGTTTCAACGCCCAGAGTTGTTCACCACCCCCACCAGTTTCGCCTGTACTTTCAAATAATGCAGAGCTGTTTAGCGTTTGTCGCAACAGCAGCGTCCAGAAGGGTTGTGGCTTATCCCCAGCTCCAAAAAGATACTGTATCAGCAGCGACTCCGGCGTTGCCTCACCCCGGCTCTCCAACAGAGCGTGAGCGCGACGCAAAAGTGTTCCCCTTTGCGGGATTTCGCCGCTATCCTCTTGCTTCATATCATTCATTTTCCGTCATAACTAAGGGCCAATGACAGTGTTAGTGCGAGAATAGCACGAATGTTCGCTTTTGACAAGCTAATTGCTGTGCTTGTATAGGATAAAAGTACCTCTTTGTAAAGGAAGAGTATCTTATATACGCGATTCTCTTGTAATCTAATCAGCAGGCCATCAGAATACTTTGGAGAATAGAAAGGTAGCCCATGAAGCTCTCAATAGTAACATCTACAGGTAGACAATGGGCACGGACGCGCTGGAACACTCATGACAGTGGTGCAGCTTTTGACAAGAAAAAAACCAGCGTTCTGACCGAGCCAATGCAACACTTTATTGCCCAGCAGACCCTTTGCGTTATTGCTGGCCCCGGTTTACAGCACGAACTCTGCGGTACACTGACTTTCGGACTGCCTGGCTTCGCTCATGCTCCCGACTCACATACCTGCCTGCTCCACCTCGACCAACAAGCTGCGGCCTCTTGCCTCATCAGCGCACTCGATCAACAATTACGAGAAGGGCAGGAGACACGGCTGGGACTCTTCTTTATCTCACACGCCACACGGGAGCGCCTTTGCGTGCAAGGCCCGGCTCATCTTCTCCCCGGTAGACGCGGTCTCTTCTCCTTTCTACAGATACGCCCTGCAACGACCCTCCAGCTCAGTGTTCATGAAGCCTTCTTTCACTGCGCCAAATACATCAAAACCCATGTTCCAGGATTGACAGTACCGGCCAACAGCTCAACAGTTAGTGCTAAACTGCGGTCTCAAGAGGCACAAACGCTTCTTACACCGGCCATCCACCATTTTATTCAGCGGCAAAGCCTCTGCTTCCTCTGCACCGTCAGTCAGGAGGGACAATGCGCCATCAACCATAGAGGCGGGGCACCTGGTTTTCTTGTCTCGCTTCCTCCCTACCCTGGTGCCTCCAGCGGTATCGTACTACTGCCAGATTATGAAGGCAATGGTGCCTTTGAAGCCATTGGCAACATCCTGGAGACCGGGGTTGCGACTCTGCTCATCCCCGATTATACGCAGCAGTGCGTCGTCTGTATTTCTGGACACGCTGAGGTCATGGATATAGCCGAGGTGCCTGTAGACATGGTACAATTGCTAGCAGGTGCCAAACGGGCTATCAAACTGAGTGTACAACACGTTGAGATACAGCAAGGCCACTGGTCACAGGCTCTTGCACACGAACAGAGACGCGCCCAACAGTTGTGGGCACAGCGAGCCGCCGATACAACGGCCTGCAAGCTCTAAACCAACGCCCTGCGCAGCAGGATGAGGAGGTTTTCAAGTGTTCGACCATTTCACGACAATGGACATTGCAACAAATGAAGTCACCATCCACCTGGCAAAAGGCGGCGATGGCCCTCCCCTCCTGCTGCTACATGGCTATCCCGAAACACACCTGATGTGGCACGCTGTTGCATCGCGCTTCGCACAGGAATTCACCGTCGTTGCGCCCGACCTGCGTGGCTATGGCGATAGCTCCAAGCCCTTCGGCAAAGATGACCACAGTACCTACTCTAAACGCGCGATGGCTCAGGACATGATCGACGTGATGGCTCAACTCGGCTATAACAAATTTTTCGTCGTGGGCCATGATCGCGGCGCGCGCGTCGCTCATCGCATGACGCTCGACCATCCACAAAGCGTGCAGAAGCTGGCGCTGCTCGATATTGCACCCACCTACATGATGTATCAGACGGCAGACCGCCTCTTCGCCACCGTCTACTTTCACTGGTTTTTCCTGATTCAGCCCTATGACTTGCCGGAGAAGCTGCTGGAAAATGCTCCTGACTACTTCGTCGAAACGGCTCTCAAACGCTGGAGCGGCACGCCCGATGTTTTCCATCCACAGGTAGTCGAGGAGTATATCCGTTGTTTTAGCGACCCGGCCACTATCCATGCCACCTGCGAGGATTACCGCGCTTCTGCCACCATTGACCTGCAACACGATGAAGAGGACATGCAGCAAAAGATGCGCTGTCCGCTCCTCGTTCTCTGGGGCGAGCGCGGCTTCGTCGGGCGCAAGTACGATGTGCTATCCGTGTGGCGCGAACGGGCCGAGCAGGTCAGCGGACAGGCCCTCCCTTGCGGCCACTTCTTGCCGGAAGAAGCTCCCGAAGAGACCTATCAGGCATTGCGAGCATTCCTTCTAAGCTAAGCTAAAGGACACACGAGTGCAGACCCGCTCATTGCTTCTTACTGCACCCCGGCAACTTCAATGGCACACAGAGACGCTGCCTGCACCGCAGTCCGACGAGCTTCTCGTGCAGACCACGACCGGTGCCATCAGTATTGGCGCGGAACTGGCAGAATATCGTGGCACCTATCGAGGCCGTCACGCGGCCCATTTCCCGCGCATGACGGGCTACGAAAGCGTTGGTATCATTCTGACAATGGGCGAAGCTGTATCACACCCACAGCTTCACGTCGGAGCGCGTATCGTGTCCTTTTACGGGCACCGCACTCACTCCATTGTACCTGCCGCCAGAGCCATTGCCATACCAGAGCATATCTCGGATGCACTAGCTCTTCTAAGCATTCTCACCTGTGACGTCAGCAAAGGTATTGGCAAGCTTGCACCTCGGTCAGATGAAGCAATCCTCATTACCGGTGCAGGCGCGATTGGCCTGTTGACACTTTCAATGCTGAAAGCCAGAGCCATACTGGACGTTGATATCGTTGAGCCAGGGGCACAGCGACGCGAGCTAGCAACACTTTTTGGTGCGCGAAGAGTCCTGACTCCCACAGAAGCACAAGAAGATGCAACGCACTATCCTGTAGGCTTTGAATGTTCAAGTTACAACAGTGCTTTCCAGTTGCTACAGGAAAAGTTAAACGCGCACGGACGACTCTGTGTCCTCTCCGATGGCAATAGCGAACCGCTCACGCTCGCACCAGCCTTCCACGAAAAGGAACTGACCATCATCGCCTCAAGCGATGGCCTTGACTATCAACAGCACGCCCACTGGTTCTTCAATCATGTGGTACCAGAGCAAGGCCACCTGCTTGTAAAACTATTTGACTATGAAATCACCGCGAATCACCTGATCGATACGTTTGAGCAGATGAGTCGCGGTATCATTCATCCTGTGAAAGTTCTGGTTCATTATACGACAACTGAAGGATAGTCGTGCTTGCAGCCAGGCATGCCTTACACTAGCTTATGTTCGATGGCATCTTGTGACTGCACTGCGCGAGGAGACCCCCCAGTTTGCTGCCTGATTGCGAAAAATCCTCAGCATACTCATACACAAAAAAAAGTGTTCCTTGCGTTTAACAGACAGACAAGATAAAGAGTAGCAGAGCATGGAATAAAAGTTCTTTTAAAAGCAGCTCAGGCGATACAGTCGTTATTGCCGGTCAGGGCTTTACCAGCGCCATTTCGGTCGGCTTTGGCGATGTTTCTGTGCCTAACTATGAATGTCGATTCCGATTCTCAGATCACCGTCACAGTTCCAGACGGCAGTGGTAATGTGCCCGTCAGCGTTATCACTCCGCAAGGCACCAACGCACCTGATACCGCTGCCGAGTTTGCCTATGTGTAGGAGTTACTGAACTCTGGTCAATTGTAGTGCGGCCTCGGACTATGTGTTCGCCACACACCCTATGAAGGAGGCGAGCCTCCAACTCTCATACCTTTAGACATAATCGCGCACCGTCTAAAGATGATGTCATTCTAGCACTCTAAGGAGATAATACACCTATGGCTACTACGCTCAATGATCTTGGTCAAACTCTGCTGGCTCAACTGTACCAGATTGTGACCGGAGGCGACCCGACAGTGCCAGCAGCAACGGATAACTTTATATCCTGGTGTACCCCTGGCATCCCTTTCAGCCCTGATGATTTCCAGTTTAGTGCGCAAGGCTTCGGCTCTGGGGCTACCGCTGAGGCCGAGAAGCAGATACTCATGCAGGCATATAACTTCGCCCAGCTCATCGATTTCATTCCCGACCCAAGCGGCTTCTACAATCACAACCATCAAGAAACCGTCTACCGGACATCGCAGGCGCGCCTGAGCGAGATGTATGGCGAGATTCTGCGGGCCGCCAAAGTCGTACATAGCGAACTGACCGATGATCAGAAGGCCAAACTACAAAAGTTTCGCGATCTGCTGCATGTCACCAAAACTGTCACGGATATCGTCACTGGCGAGCAGAAAACGGTGGTTGAGGATGGCCCGATGCTCAAGGCATATAAAGCGAAGGAGCAGGTATATCTGGCTGCCGCGCTCAATTATAATAACAAGCGCATAGCCGCCGAGACTGCCAGCGGGCCAGATGGCAAGCAGGCAGTGCTGGATTGGGAGACCAATGCGTCGCTCTATCGTCAGCAGGTCACAGATGCCGAGCAGGATTGGGTGGATAGCGGTTATCGCAACGAGGTACAGGAGATTCGCGACTATATCGATCAGGTAACAGGGCACGATATGGTAATGTGGATAGCAGGCTTGAGGCAGCAGTACGAAGATGGGAAGATGTCTGCTCTGGGTCCGGGCCAGACCTTCTACCTCACCACGCTTGTTCCTGGCGATTTCGCGACCAGCACAGGCTGGACTGGCTTCAGCATGAACCACGAAACCGTTAACTCGACCACGCACAAAGAATCCAACTCTTTCGGCGTTTCTGGCGGCGTCAACTTCGGCTTTTGGAGTGTTGGAGTGAATGCGAGTGGTGAGTTTGACAGATACTCTCAAAACTATTCTATCGCCAGCTTCAAGCTGAGCTTTGAACTGGCTCCGGTTACAATTGTGCGTGCATGGTGCTATCCTGAGTTCTTCATGAACCGCGGTTGGACGCTGCTCCCAGGCAATGGCTGGTTCTTCGACGATATGCCATCTGATGGTCAGCCTCCTAATGGCAAAGATGAGCCGAAAGGACTCTACATCGGCTATCCAACTACAGCACTGTTTGCACGCAACATCGTCATCGAGTCGTCAGATTTTGTCTCGGCCTACCAGCAGTATAGCAACAGCGTTGGTGGTGGTGTCAGCGTGGGTTATGGCCCGTTTACCCTGAGTGGCAACTATCATCATTCCGACAGCGGAGACAGTTTCTCTAGCCAGAGTACCAACGAGACGCTCACCGTTCCCGGAATGCAGATTATCGGCTTCGTCAATCACCTGATCGGCAAAGCTCCCAATCTCTTCCCAGGCCTCAATCCGTCCGATTTAGTCTAGCCTATCCTCTAAAATCGAGAAACATTTAGGAGTCTATTGATAATACACCTGAGAGGGAACCTTGCCCCACCTCTCGCCAAAATAGAGTGATGGTACGTAAGGCTGCCGGTCGGCACCTGGACACCCTGAACGCGCTATCAATAGACACCTAAACCTTTCCCAATTTTGATGGTGAAAATTCAGCATTGCTACATGCGTGATTGGAGTAGAACAATGGATTCGCCAGTTGCATTAGCCCTTATGGCGAAGGCTCAGGCCATCTTCGGGAACGATGATAATTTTCTGAGCTTTCCCCTTGTACCGCTACCCTTCACCAAAGAGAGGCTCAGTTTCATCGCGGGCGGCACAGTAAGCGGCAACTCGCTCAACGGGTTCGCTGAATTTACGCGCATGGTGAACCTGATTCCAGGCGAACTGGTCTGGTTGCCAACCGGTGGTCCCTATCTCTGGGATATATATAATGACGTCCTCACATCAGCCCAGCTCGCGCAGTCGAATCGTACACCAGACGAAGAGGCAGCTTATCAGGCAGCCTTCAAGTATCTGCATATCGTTCACGATGATGGTACCTGGGAAGATACATCCCAGGTCAAAGCTTACAACCAGTATCGTGATGCCTCACTGGCCTTACAACAGGACTACAACAGTCGCAAGGTTGCTGCTGACCTCTCTAACGATCCCGCGGTCAAGCAGCACTGGCAAGATATCGACGAGCCAGCGTTACAGGCTCAGATGCAACAGCTTCTTAACGATTGGGTCAATAATGGTTATAAGCAACAGGTTGAGGATGCAAGGAGTACATTTGCGCGTCTGGGAGCCAAATCGCCCGGCCAGATATGGGATCAATGGCAGAGTCAGTACAATCCACATATCGATACACTGACTGATAGTAGCGGTCAGGCCGTCTTCATCACTGGCTTCTCACCATCCGATGCTATTGATGCCCCGACATGGCAGAGCTTCACCCTGACTGGCAACGAAGTGACACAGCTTATCGCCAGTGCTCCTCAGCAACTCAAGGATCGCCTGGACCCCAGCGCAATTGATCTCGATATCGACACCCTCTCCTTCGAGTACACAACGGTCTCTCTCAACAGGCCGTGGCTGCAAAGTGATCTCTTCGCAGCTCGCTTTTGGCGCTTGAGTCCTGATGCTACACCGCTCTCAGATGGGCAAAATCCGCCACACGGTCGCTGTCCAGCTTATGTTATAGCGGTTGTCTTCGCGCGCAATGTCGAAATGCGTCTCAAAGCCCAATCGCTAGCGAATACAACAGCCTTGCAGCGCTTGCAGGCGCAG
>DAOTVZ010000046.1:0-2651 GCA_034436045.1 Ktedonobacteraceae bacterium
CTCATCTGCATTAGCCGACTTGTACAGGACTCCTCTTGCCATTTGCCCATCCCTGAGACATACTTTGGGATAGAATTTGAACGTTCTTTTCTGCCGAGTAGCAGGCAACAAGGGGGTTGCGTATGCACATTGGAGTCGGACTGCCCAGCACGGTACCGGATAGCAGTGGGCAGTTGATTGTTGAATGGGCCACTAGAGCCGATCAGGGGCCGTTTTCCAGTCTGGCCGTGCTGGATCGGCTGGTATATGATAGTTATGAAGCGTTTACAGCTTTAGCAGCAGCGGCGGCGGTGACGCGACGTGTGCGGCTGGCAACGACGATTGTGATCAGCCCCTTGCGCAACACGGCGTTGCTGGCGAAGACGGCAGCCTCGCTGGACGCACTTGCAGGCGGACGGCTGGTACTGGGCGTCTCGGTGGGAGCGCGCAAGGATGATTATGATGCTGCCGGGGTTAATTACCATACGCGCGGCAAAGTGCTGACGGAACAACTAGCAACGCTACGCACGCTATGGGAAGAGGGTGATCTATCGCCCACAGAGGCACGCCCTTCCGGGCCGGAACTGCTGGTGGGCGGACTGAGCGACCAGAGCTTCGCGCGTGTGGCACGGTATGCCGATGGTTACGTCCATGGCGGTGGCCCGCCCAGAGCCTTCGCCCGCGCCGCCGATAAAGTACGCGCGGCCTGGAGCGACGCCGGGCGTCCGGGTCGGCCCCAACTGTGGGCGCAGGGCTATTTCGCGCTTGGCAAGCAGAGCGTCGAAGTCGGCGCACGCTACCTGCGCGACTACTATGCCTTCACCGGCCCCTTTGCCGAGAAAATCGTCGCCGGACTGCTAACTACGCCACAGGCCATTGCACAGTTTATTCGCGGCTACGAGGAGGCAGGCTGCGACGAACTGGTGCTTTTCCCGACGGTTCCCGACATCGCGCAGCTTGAGCGGCTGGCCGAGGTGCTGATGACGCTGGGTCGCTACACGCCGGGCTGGCAAGCAGGCATATCTACTAGCAGTACTAGCGCCATACACACTCCTGGAACGGGCAGGGACAGTCTATGAGAATCGTCATTCTCGGCGCTGGCCCCGCCGGTCTATACTGCGGCTTACTCATCAAAAAGGCACACCCCCTGCACGAAATTGTCATTATTGAGCGCAACCCCGCCGATGTGACCTATGGCTGGGGCGTTGTCTTCTCTGATCGTACACTCGCCTCGTTCCAACGCGCCGATTACAAGACCTACGAACAGCTTACCGAGCAATTTGTGATCTGGGATGCCATCGACGTTTTGTATTGCGGCGAAACCATCCGTTGCGGTGGTCATATTATTGCCAGTATCGCACGTCGCACGCTGCTCAATATCTTGCAACGCCGCTGCCAGGAACTGGGCATCACGCTGATCTTTGGACAAACCATTCATGATCTCTCCGAACTGCCAGAATACGACCTGCTGATCGCCGCCGATGGCATTAACAGTGTGGTACGTCGCAGCTACACGGAAGTCTTCAAGCCGAAGATCACATATGGGCGCGCGCGCTACATCTGGTTGGGGGCCGATAAAATACTGAATGCCTTCACCTTTATCTTCCGCGAGAACGAACATGGCCTCTTTCAGGTACACGCCTATCCATCCAGTGGCACCACCAGCACCTTTATTGTCGAGTGCGATGAGTCATCATGGCGGAGCGCAGGACTGGATCAGGCCAGTGAGGAAGAGAGCCTGCGCTATTGCGAGCAGCTTTTCGCATCTGAACTGGCCGGTGCAGCACTGCTCTCCAACAATTCGCGCTGGATCAACTTTCCCACGCTCAGCACACAAAACTGGCACTATAAGAATATTGTGTTGCTCGGCGATGCTGTGCATACTGCGCACTTCTCCATTGGCTCCGGTACCAAACTGGCGATGGAAGATGCCATCGCGCTGGCGGGTGCGCTGGAAGAACACCCGGAACTGGAAGCGGCTCTGAACGCTTACGAGCTTGAGCGCAAGCCGGTGGTCGAGACGTTCCAGCAGGCCGCGCGCGAGAGCCAGAGCTATTTTGAAACAATCAAACGCTATTTGCGACTCGAACCCATGCAGTTTGCCTTCCAACTACTCACGCGCAGTGGACGCATCTCCTACGATGATCTGCGCTTACGCGACATTCGCTTCGGGGAAGCTGTAGATCGCTGGTTCGCGCGTCACGCCGCCAGCCGCAACGCCCCTACTGAACATACGCCGGTTGCTGCTCCCACCATTATTGCGCCCGCGCCGCTCTTCGCTCCGTTGCGTCTGCGCTCTCAGTGCCTCTCCAACCGCGTGGTACTTGCCCCGCGCAGCACAGATAGCGCACTGGACGGCCAGCCTGATATCGACGAAGGCGAGCGCCTCTATCAGTTAGCACAGAGCGGAGCAGCACTGGTGATGATCGGCGAGGTCGCTCCCAGTGCCGATGGACGCATCACAAGCGGTAGTTGCGGCCTCTATACAGAGGAGCAGCAACAGGTCTGGAGCCGCTTCGTTGCCACTATGCATTCACACGGTAACATCTGCATTGGCCTGGAACTCTGCCATGCCGGTAGACGCGGCTCGACACGGCCCCGTCGTAGTGGACTGGATCGACCACTACGCAAGGGAAACTGGCCGCTGCTCTCCGCCTCTCCCATTCCTTACA
>DAOTVZ010000047.1:0-44572 GCA_034436045.1 Ktedonobacteraceae bacterium
CGGGCGGTCTCTCGCTCTTCCCTCTAGCACTGACCTTCAACAGCCACACCGTCACCTTCAGCAACATCCTCCAGCTCATCGCCGATATCCTGCTGATCGTCGCCGTGATCTGGACGGCCTTCTCCGGCATCGAGTACATGATCGGCGCGCTCCCGCTGTTCCAGAACGGGCAGGAGAGCAAGGCGAAAGGCTAGATTAGAATATCAGGTATATGCCTGCTCAGACCATATAGAGGGGCAGAATGACATAGAGAGACGATCAAAGGTGTTTGCGTATTGGTAGCAGTATGAAGCCTATCAACAGCACTAGCAGGGGTATGTTCAGAAACAGCAGCAGACGACCGTTTAACAGATCGTCTGCTGCAAAGCAATCAGGCTGAGCAGCGAAGGTGGTACAATGACCTGTAGTGAAAGCGTCTCATCGTGTTTAAAAAGGAGACATATGCCTGACATCACCACAGTCGTTCGTATTATCACTATTTTACTGCTGATCGCGTTAGTCACTATTCTGTTGATGCGTCGCCTCTCCGTACCCTATACACTGGGCCTGGTCATGGTGGGACTGCTCATCAGCTTTTTCGGCACCTATTTCAATATAAGTTTTACCCTTGCTCCTAACCTCGTCCTTTTCGTCTTCTTACCCCCTTTAATTTTTGAGGGTGCCTGGTCTATCTCAGTACCCCAGCTACGGCGCAACTGGTTGGCCATTACTATCCTGATCGGCCCTGGCCTGCTGCTGGAACTGCTCTTTATCGCGCTACCTCTGCATTTTTTCTTCGGCCTGCGCTGGCTCACCGCTCTCCTGCTCAGCGCTATCCTCACGCCAACCGACCCGATAGCGGTGCTGGGTCTGTTTCGGCAACTGCGTGTGCATGCGCAGCTTGCCGCGATTATCGAGGGTGAAAGCCTGTTCAATGATGGTGTTGCCGGTTCTTTGTATCAGGTCTTTCTGACATTGCTCCTGCTCACAACCTCGTCTTCCTCTGCACAATCTGCCATCCAGCCGTGGCTGCAGGGAGCCGGTATTTTTCTGTTAGAGGCCGGGGGCGGTACACTCCTGGGCGCTGCCATTGGTTTGGCCGTGAGTCGTATGTTGCGCGGCGTGGATGACGCTTTAATTGAAACGACGATGACCATTGTGACTGCCTATGGAACCTATTTGCTCGCCGATGCCCTGCACACTTCCGGCATTGTCGCCGTTGTCATCGCTGGTCTGATCCTCGGCAGCTATGGGCGAGAAACCGGTATGTCAGAGCGCTCGCAACAGGCCGTCGAAACGTTCTGGAGTACTGTTGCCTTCGTGGCTAATGCGCTGCTCTTTCTGCTGGTCGGCTTCCAGCTTGATCCTTTCTATTTTCTCTCTACCCCTAATCCACCGGCGCTCTTAGTCGCGGCTGGCGTCACCATCCTGCTAGTGCTGCTGGCTCGACTACTGGTTGTGTTGCTGCTGCCGCGTTCCTTACCTAAAAAGGAAGGCATGCAAGTCTCTTCCTGGCGCTTCGTCCTCTTCTGGAGTGGACTGCGCGGCGCGCTCTCGCTGGCCCTGGTGCTGGCGCTACCGCTCAGTTTGCCGAGACGTGATCTGCTGGTCTTTTCTACCTATGCCGTCATTCTCTTCTCGCTACTCGTACAGGGTTTCAGTCTGCGCTTTATCCTCAAGCGCCTGCCATCTGTGCGTGCCTGACCGGCATACTGTGGTGCTATAATAGGGCATGTCGATACTTTCAACCACTGCTGGAAGGACAGGTCAACGTATGACAATAGACCCAAAACAAAATAGTACAGCGCAGAAAGCCTATCGCGCGCGCATTGGTCTGGTGGCCGATTCGCCCAATTTCCCCTCGGAATGGAATACCGTTATCGAGAAGGTCAAGGTCGCTGACGAACTGGGCTTTGACTCCGTGTGGCTGGGCGAGTCCTGGGGCTATGAACTCTTTACCTCGATGGGCGATCTCGCACGCGCCACGAAACGCATTAAAATCGGCGCGGGCATCGCCAATATTTTCTCGCGCACGCCGGCCCTGATCGCGAGCACCGCCGCTACGCTGGACGAACGCTCCGGCGGGCGCATTATTCTTGGCCTTGGCCCCTCTGGTGCTAACGTCATTGAACACTGGCACGGCGTCAAGTTCGAGAAACCGCTCAAGCGCACGCGCGAATACGTCGAGATCATCCGCATGATTCTGCGCGAGGAGAAGCTCATCTATCATGGCGAATTCTTCAACCTTGAGCGTGGCTTCAAATTACGCTTCAAGCCACTGCGCGCCGATCTGCCGATCTATATCGCCGCGATGGGGCCAAAGAATGTCATTCAATCAGGAGAGATCGCCGATGGCATCCTGCCGGTCTACTGGCCTGGCAATAAATGGAGCGAACTGCGCGCGCAACTGGACGAGGGTTCGCAAAAGGCCGGTCGCCCGCTGCATAGCGCTCTGATTGCTCCCTACATCACAACTATTATCCTGGACGAAAACGCCGACGATGAAACACGCGCCAGGGCACGTCTCAAGGCCGCCGAGCCGCTGGCCTACTATGTCGCGCGCATGGGCGTCTATTACGCCGAGATGCTGACGCGCAACGGCTTTGGCGAGGATGTGCAGGCTATCATCGAGGCCAATAAACAGGGACTGCGCAGCGCGGTCGCTGCCGTCAGCCCGCGTCTGCTCGACATGACCTCGATTATCGGCACACCCGGACAGATGGTAGCTCGCCTCGACGCCTGGGCCGAAGCCGGTGTCGATCAACCCTTGATTAGTATGCCCGGCGGCAGCATCGATGAGGCTGCCGCGAAGCTCTCAGCCTTGATGGATGCGCTGAAAGCGTAATCAATTCGATGCAATAATGTGAGCCAAATACATTATTGCATCGAATTTACTAATCCATGTTTTTGCGCGAAGGTGTCGGCGTGACGCAGGCGATTTTTGATGGAGGGATGGTCGAGGAAGAGAAATTCGACGAGCGGCGAGGGATCGGCGTCGGCGAGATTCTGGTTCGCCAGGCGCGTCATGGCGCTTTTGAATGCCTCAACCTTGCGTGTGGTTTCCAGGGCATACTCGTCGGCCTGGTACTCGACATGGCGCGTGTAGCTGTTGCCGATAGGCATGACGATCAGACCATACAGGCCCATCAGCAGGAAGAGGAAGGGCATGGTTGCTGGATCGGTCAGGGCCTGGTAGTGATGTAGCGAGTTCACGACCCAGTGCAGCAGAAGATTGACGATATACAGGCCGACCAGTGTAAGAATGGCCTGGCTAATAATCAGCTTCCAGATATCTCGATGTACATGATGACCCAGTTCGTGTGCCAGCACCACCTCGATCTCGTCGGTGCTATAGCGGTCGAGCATGGTGTCGCCCAGCACGATACGGCGCGTGTTGCCCAGGCCCATCAGGGCAGCGTTGGCGGCTGTAGTTTTGCTGCTCATCTCCATTGAGTAGACGCCGCGTACCCTCGTGCTGGCCTTTTGCGCCAGCGCCATCAGCCGGGTGGTCAGTTCACCTTCCGGCAGAGGCTTGAACTTATAGAACAGGGGGAAAATCAGAATGGGGGCCAGGTTGGCCATAATCACCGAGAAGAAGAGCATGACCAGCGCCACCCACAGCCACCACGTCTGCGGCTGCACCGCCAGAAGTAGATAGATCAGTTCCAGCGCGCACGCCTCTAAGACCAGGCTCAGCCCGAAACCTTTCAGCAGATCAGCGATCCAACCGGAGAGCTTCATAGTTGAGAGGCCGTAGCGATGCGGCAAAATGTAGCCGCTATAGTAGCTCAGCGGCAAGGTAAGAATTTCGTAGATTACAATCAGAATGACAAAGTAGAGCAAGATTTGCAAGGGTTGCCAGCCCTGCACCGGCTGCCACGCGCCCAGGGGAGCGAGCAGGTTGCGCAGCCAGTGATCCAGGCCGAAGCCCAGCATCACGACGATGCACAGCGCGCCAAAGCCCAGGTTGACAAATGTGAGTCGCCGCCGAATACGCGCATACTCCCGCGCCTTCTGCTGCCGTCCCTCGTCCAGCACCGCCGTCTCTGTTGTGGTCGTGCCCGGCTGTATTTCCATATCCATCAGGAATACTCCTTGAGAATAGCACTATGTTTTCGGTATATATGCTACATTATACAAAGCAGAACGGCAATAGAGGGGAATAAGCCATGCAGAGACAGGAGATGGAGCAATATCTGGCAGAGCTTGGGCAAGCTTTAGAGCAACAGGGAGTGCAAGAACCGGTACGAATCCTGCTCATTGGCGGCGCGTTCATGCTCACTCAAATGAGTAGCAACCGTGTAACAAACGATATTGATGTATTGCTCAGTGACATCGATGATCCAACAACGTCGCCGCTTTACCAGACCTTTAAAATGGCCGCACGCATTGTCGCTCGACAAAATAACATCCCACTCACCTGGATTAACGATGTTATTGGAGATTTCCTGCGCGATGTTAGCAAAATACCACAAGGGACATTGTGGCGCACCTACGGGTTGCTTCAGGTCTATATTCCTGAAGCGGATTATATTCTAGCTCTTAAACTACTGGCAGGTCGTCAGAAAGATAAAGAAGATATTCAGCTACTTTGTCAGCAGTTACACATTAATACGCGTATTCATGCTCAGCAAGTAGTTGATCGTTACATTCCTGACAAGCAAGTTCAACAAATCAACAATCTTGACAAGACATTAGGTATCCTGTTCCCATAGAGGAATATGGTACAATTCTACCAGGGAAGACAAACAGCAGTAGCGAGGATTGTGATGAAAACAATAGGTCATTTACAAACGATGGCTTTTACTTACCAGGAGATTTGCCAGGGAGAGCGACCCTGGGTGGCATTAGGCAATTTCATGAATGACTGGTTCGACTATGCTAAAGATCGTCGTGCGGAACTGGTGAAGACACCCATCGCATTGCCGGAAAAACCGACAGAAGAACAGTTTCGTTGGGCCGTCTTTTGTGCCGCCTCTGTCGAATACCTCTGTACGCGCTACGCTGTTCCTTGCCCTGCCTGGGTTTATAATCCTCTCTATATGCTTTCTGAACCCTGGTTCGATGCGCCTATGGCTCACAAACCGGAGGTACAAGCATATCTTATGGAGCAAACCCCAGAGCCATTTGCACGCCGTAACATCTACTGCGGCAACCGCATGTTTAACAATAAATACGAACTGGCCGAGCAGCATCGCCTGCGCAAGCTGGCGCAAACAACGGGCCAACTCCACTCCCGGACATAGCATATTCAGGCTATCGATCAACAAAACCTCAGCACTATCCGTTTATTATTTGACGACAAAAACACAAGCGTTGAGCCGGATAGCCCTGAGTGGGCCGTTGTTAGTGGAGTATAGAACCCATGGAGCCAGAGCGCACCATTCAGCTTACCAGACCAGATACCCGCCCCGAACCCTCAACTCCGCCCGCGTCAGCGACGGTAATCCCGCCACGCCCGGATAAGGGAGGGGCCTTTGCCCATAAAAAGGTTACGTTCGGCATTTTCGCCACTACGCCGCCCCTCACCGACCAGCGAGTCATTGCGCAACGTGCCGATGAGGTCAATGCCGTCTTGCGCATGCTGATACAACGCAACACCAGCGCAGTTTTGCTGATCGGTAATCCGGGTGTGGGCAAATCAACACTGGCCGCCCTGCTCTATCAACGCCTGCTGCTGGCCCAGCAGGCCGGGATGCCCGCGCCACGTCACCTGGTCTGGCTCACGCTCGATACCTACACTACGCTCCCTGACCTGATCGCGGCCATTCTCAAAGGCATCAAGGCTGAGGAGCCTGCCCTGTTCCTGTTGACACCGGAGCAACAGATTTCCACGCTCTTGCGCGCGCTGCGGAGGCGCAACGAGAACGCGCTGGTAGTCATCGACCAGTTTGAACTCCTGCTGCACCCTGAGACGCAGCAAGGCGCAGCCGGACGCGGTTCCTTGCCCCTGTTCTTGCAAATGCTGCAAACCGATCTGGGCGGGAGTCGCCTGATATTGACCAGCTATAACTCGCCCTACAATGAAGAGATGACCGAGTCGCGCGTGCGCTCCTACCTGGTTTCGCGCATCACGATGCCCGAAGGGGAGATGCTGCTGCAACAGCGCGGCGTGGAGGGGTCGCCCGAAGCCCTATCATTAGTCTGGCAACGGTGCGCCGGTCACGTCTTCGCGCTCACCCTGGTACACGCACTCTTACACCTGGGCAACCTCTCTCTTGCTCAGCTATTGGAGGCACCGGAAAATCAAACCTTGTGGAATGGGGAAGTGGCCTTCAATCTGTGCGCGCGCGTTTACCAGCATCTTAATCCGACGCAGAATGCCATCGTGCGTATGCTCAGCCTCTTCCATGAACTGGTGCCGTTTGCCGGTATCGCAATAGCTATCCTGGGCAACAGCGCGCTGGACGTTCAGGAACGGCAGCGCGTCCTCGTGTTCGAGCAGGCGTTGCACATGCTGGTGCAGCTTTCGCTGGTGCAGGAGGTGACGGAGCAGGGCATCAGATATTATACGTTGCATTCCCTGCTGCGCCAGTATGTGCTGGAGCATTTTCTGGAAGGTGGCGATAGCAAAGAGGAGATTGAGGCGCGAGAGGCCGCTATTGCCACCGCGCACCTGCATATTGCCAACTATTACCGCCTGGTTGTTCAGCGCGAGATGCCGCCGCGCGGACAACGTCACAGTTTACAAGAGGTGGGGCCGCTGATTTCCGTGGTGCGTCACCTCTGTCTGGGACGGCGCTGGCAACTGGCTTGCAACACCATTTTCGAGGAGCGATTGCACGAGAGCCTGGTACAGTGGGGAGCGCTGGGCACATTGATTGGCTTATATACTGCCATGCTGCCCCCCTTCGGTAAGCTAGAACAACGTGACGAGGCGCTGGTCATGAGTCACCTGGCTATGCTTTACGGGCGTACCGGCGAATATCAGCAAAGCCAGTTCTATTATCAGAAGGCGCTCGCCATCCAACACAACATGGGTGACACGCATGCGGAAGCCGTGACCCTGACCAACCAGGGCGAGATCTTCCGCCTCTCCGGCAATCTGGAGCAGGCACGGGCAAACTTCGAGCAGGCGCTGCTGCTCGATCAGCAACGCCCTGACCCGCGCCTGCGTTGCGTGCTACTGCACAATATCGGACTACTCTATCACAGCGTCAAGGATTACGCTACTGCGCGCGAATACTACCTGCAAGCACTGCGTCAGGCCTATAGTCTGGCAACCGGCCCCCTGACACACGGCAAGTCCACTAGCATGAGCAGCCAGGTGGGCCTCATTCTAACCAACCTGGGCATGTTGCTCTACGAGCAGAAGCAGCATCAAGAGGCCATCGCGCTCCTGATCGCGGCCATCCAACTGCGCCGCTCGCTGCATGATCCCACCGTCAGCGGAGTTGAACGGTTCATGGCGGCGGTGGAGCAAAAGATGGGGGCCGAGGCCTTTACCGAACTCTGCCGCTCAGCCATCGCCATCCAGAACGACCTGCTTACGCAACTGGTGGCCTAGATTGTGACATTGACCACATTATCATTGTTACATTGCTGCTTGATTCCACGTCTTTAGGAGTAGGATAATAACTCAACGATAGAGTTAATCTGACATGAGTGTGGAGAAAACAAATGTCACTCAGTTTGATCGATATATTGTTTCTGATTACGGTTGCGCTGCTGGTTTTTAATGGCCTGCGCAATGGCGCGGTGTTTAGCCTGATCAACCTGCTCAGCATTCCGATAGCTTTCGGGGTGGCCTATTACTATGGGCCACGCTTTACCGCCCTGTTGGCTGCGAACGGCCTACCCGCTACACCGCTGATCTCCTATGCAGTCCTGTTCTTCGGTGTAGTGCTGATTCTGCATATTGTCGCAACGGCGGTACGCGGCTTCATTCAGAAGATACCGGTGATCGGCTTTGGCGATGCCCTGCTTGGTGGCATCATCGGCTTTGGCGAGGCCTGGCTGCTCTGGCTGGTGCTGCTAATCGCGCTGGGCACCTTCCTGGCTACGCTGCAAGCCAATGTCAATGCTATTCAGCAATCCGCCAGCATCATCCCCGGTGTGAAGATATCCTTCGATCAGCTCAAAAGCTGGCATGACTTCTATAATCAGGCGGTCACGAACAGTTTGTTTGCGAAGGTCAACAGTATCTTCAACCAGAACCTGCATGGTCTGCCAAAATTGCCCCAATAGTTGCGGGTTCTGACCCTTGCAATTGGCCTGGTACGTCCGTACAATTATGAGTAGAGGTGTCTGTTGTTTGCAATATATAGGGGAGGAAACCACGGTCAAACAAGCTCGTCTCTTTGATACTGGCGTCCATAAGGGGCCGGAACGCGCTTACCTGGTCGCCGTCGATACCGATAATGATGAAACCATTTGGAGTAGCGAGGATTCGGTAAGCGAACTGGAGGCGCTGGCCCATACCGCTGGAGCGACGGTGCTGGGAGCAATGATCCAGCATCTCCCCCACCCTGACGCACTGACTTATATCGGTAAAGGCAGAGCGCAGGAGTTGAGCGACCTGGTAAAGCATCTGCAATTGGAACTGGTGATCTTCGACGACGAATTAACTCCCACCCAGCAACGCAGCCTGGAACAACTGCTTGGCACGCGCGTCGTTGATCGCACGGCCTTAATCCTCGACATTTTTGCTCAACATGCCCATACCCGTGAGGGCCGTTTGCAGGTTGAACTGGCCCAGTTGGAGTATCGCCTGCCGCGCCTAATCGGCCAGGGAGCCGATTTCTCGCGCCAGGCCGGTGGTTCGCGCGGAGCCAGTGCGGGCGCGGGCGGAGCCATCGGTGTACGCGGTCCCGGTGAAACAAAACTGGAAATTGACCGCCGCCGCATCAGAAGCCGCATCTCGGAACTAAAAGAGGACATCGACGAGGTGCGTTTGCAGCGCATGCTGCACCGTCAGCGACGCATGGCCCAGGCCATCCCGGTGGTTGCAGTGGTCGGCTATACCAACGCGGGCAAATCGACCCTCTTCAACGCACTCACCGAGGCGGCAGTGCTGGCAGAAAACAAACTCTTCGCCACGCTCGATCCCGTCACACGCCATCTGCATCTGAACGGCAACCAGGAGGTGCTACTCACCGATACGGTCGGCTTTATTCAGAAGTTGCCCACCAAACTGGTCGCTGCCTTCCACGCCACGCTGGAAGAGGTGGTCGATGCTGATCTGCTGCTTGAGGTGGTCGATGTCAGTCACGTCAATGCCATCGAACAGAGCGAGACGGTCAATAACGTATTACAGGAGCTGGGAGCCGCCGAAAAACCGCGCGTCACCGCCCTTAACAAGATTGACCTGCTCGATGATCCCGACGAGCTGGATACTACGCTCTATCCCAACGCCGTGCCCATCTCGGCACTGCATCAGCGCGGTCTGACAGAGCTATGTGCGATGATCGCGCGCGTGCTGGCGGAGAACATGATCGGCATGCAGGTAACGATTCCTTTCAATCGTGGCGAACTGGTAGAACTCTTCCATCGGCGTGGCCACGTGGATTGCGAGGAACATCAGCTTAGTGGCACCTATATCGCGGGCCGTATTCCGCGCTCACTACGCGGTTATTACGCCCCATATGTGCAGGTGTAGGAAATTTTTAATCGCATTCACTGCGCGATTTATCATCTGTGAACGTATGACCATCTATCCCTGCAGAAATGAGAGAGATTAGTTACGCACGAGGATGGAACATGAACGGCGAACAGGCGATAAATCGCGCGGAGGGCGCGGTTCTCTACGAGGTTGAAATTCATTAGTGAAGAAAAAATGAAGGCGCGGCTGGTCGCACCCCCTGATCGGTACTGAGTGTGGCCAGCCGCGCCCCTATCTGTTGACTCTCTTGAAGAGGGCAATACCCATAAGCTTTCCTCGTTTACACTAGAGGCACTACGCCTGATAAACGTCAGAACACTTACAAGAGATGCTGCCTACTTAATAGTATAGCATATTTTTTTGTCTCGTGGGCCAAAACGGCAAGGAAATGAGCAAGCAATGGGCATGGCGACCGCCAGGGCACGCTTCTACAATGACACGAGAATGAATTTTCACCATCGACCTATTGATGACGCCCTGCCTGCCTGCGCATCGACCTGCGGCCCTCTCGTAGGGGCGTGATTGATGACGCCCAACCTGCGCATCGACCTGCGGCCCTCTCGTAGGGGCGTGATTGATCACGCCCGGCCCGGCCTGCTCGTCTCTCCACGCTCAGGGCGTGATGAATCACGCCCCTACGGGATGGTACCATTGTTGGTTTTGAGGGTCAAAATTTATTATGCACTACGCCTGTTTTCATTGTTAGGAGCCGGTTGCCCCGCCGGCTCTCTATTACGTCGGGCTGGGCACCGGCAGGATGCTTGTCGGCGTCGGTGTTGGCGGCGGGTTAGTCGGCGTCGGTGTTGGCGGCGGGTTAGTCGGCGTCGGCGTCGGCGGCGCGCTGGTTGGTGTGGGTGTTGGCGGCGTACTGGTCGGCGTGGGCGAAGGCGCGGTCTTCGTCGGCGTTACCGTTGGTGTTACCCCATTGACCAGGCACACAGAGGCAGAACAGTTAGCGATATAGAGCGTCACCGTCTGACCAGTCTGGAGAGACGCGCCTGCTGCTGGGTCTGTGCGGATAACGGTATTCGGGCCTAATGCCCCATTAGAGCCAGCATCCTTGTATACCTCGCTAGTAATACCCAGTTTTTGCAGAGTAGTGAGGGCGTTACTCAACGGTTGATTTGTTAGATCGGGCATGGTCGGTTGCACAGTTGGTGTTGCGGTTGAGCATGAACCGAGGGTTACAGAGATGTAACTGCCCGCCTGTTCTATGTCGCCCGGCTTAGTACCCTGCTGAATGACACAATCGCCCTGATTGACAAAATTAATGTTCAACTGGTGGTTATGCGCTGTTGCTAGAGCCTGACTTTTTGTGTCACCGATCAGGTTGGGCACCACGACGGTATTCGCATTTGGCGTGGGTGAGTGACTGCCAAAGCTAAGAAAGCCAAGCATATAGGCGAGATAAATGCTGAAGCCCAGCAGGAGCAAGGTAGCCAGCAGAATAAGTACGGTAATGATACTGGCGAAGCGCGACTCGCGCTGCTCCTGTACCACCCCGGAGCGGGCCAGCGTGCCCCGGTCGAACGGGCGTGTTGAGCCGCTCCCGACACTATCGGGGGCAAGAGGATAGCCCGCATAGGGCTGGCCCGGCTCAACCGGCGCACTGACCTCAGCAATGGTTGGGGCGGCGTAGGTTCCGTTGCCGGGTGGGTTAAAGGTTGCCGGTGAGGGCGGAAACTGGTGATTGGGCGATGATGAGAGCGCGCCCTGTCCCCCACTGCTACGATCTGGCCGGGAAATGTTGGGCCGGGGGGGAATGGGAGACTGATTCACGCCACTGGGCGACCCGCTGGAACTAATTGTTGGCGGCAAACCGCGTCCGGTCTGCATTTCGCCAAGCTGCTCCAGCGTCTTTGCCAGCACGTTGCCGTCGCGGAAGCGCATCTCCGGCACTTTCTCCAGGCAGCGCAGGATGACATCTTCCAGCGGTGCCGGAATGTTCGGGTTAATATTGCTGGGCGGCAGAGGCGCGTCTTGCAGGTGCTGCATGGCGACGGCGACGGGCGTGTCACCCTCGAAGGGCGTGCGGCCCGTCAGCATCTCGTACATCACAATACCCAGTGCGTAGACATCGGCGGCGGGCGTGACAATCTCGCCCTGGGCTTGCTCCGGCGCGTAATATTGCACCGTGCCGAGCGTCATGCCGGTGGTGGTCAGACGCTCCGCGTTCATGTCGTTATAGACGCTGGCGATGCCGAAGTCGGTGAGTTTGATGGAGCCATCGCGCCCGATCAGAATGTTTTGCGGCTTCACATCGCGGTGGACAATATTGCGACGGTGGGCCGCGCCCAGTCCCATCGCAACATCGTGGGCGATAATCATGGCGCGCTCCACATCCAGAACACGGCGAGAGCGCAAGTAGCGGCGCAGGTCAGAGCCATCGACCAGTTCCATCACGATGAAGTAGCTGCCATCGGTGTAACCGTAATCATAGACCTGCACAATATTGGGGTGCTGCAAAGACGAAGCCGCCTTCGCCTCAAGCTGAAAGCGGGTCACAAACTTGGGGTCCGTGCTATAAGCCTCGCGCAGCACCTTTATGGCAACGGGGCGATCCATGCGCAAATCACGACCACGATAGATCACGGCCATTCCGCCGCGACCTATGGTATCCTGTAACTGGTATCGCTCACCCAAAACTTCGATTTGCATAATTCTCCGCACTTACAGGCGACTTTCAATTTAATTCTCTTCGCCCTTGCGACTCTATTCTAACGCATTTTGTTACAGAACGGAACACCTTACACTACATAGCTAGTATACGGTTTCATCAATCCTACCGCCATCCGTGTCTTTATATCACTCTCATTCTGGCACTTGCTTATAGCAGCACCAGCAAGTCTTACTCTATCTTCTCGGCGGCAATTCCAAGCACACGTTCGTCACCGACTCTCCTGGTAATACGTAACGTATCCATATATTCTAACAAAGGTAGGACGGTTTTGCGCGTCGCACCCAGCTCGTCGCGGGCCTCTGCTGCTGTCATCGTCCTATGTATGCGTAAGTAATGCACCAGTTTCGTAATGGCCTCTGCACAGGTTTCTCTGAGCAAGAGTATTTGCTCATTCAGTTTGACCAGACGTCCCTGCTCAATCAGTGCCGCCACGATCTCCCCATCGGTCATCGCCTCTGCCTCTGCTCGCCCTGGCGGGGAGAACGGGTTCTCCGCGAAGCGCTGTAGCAGCAGCTCAACCTGTTTTTGTTGCTCGCCTGTGAAGCGCGGCGTGAAATCGGGTAGACGAATAAGACTCCCACCGGCGCTCTGGACAGCGGTGACATACAGGAAGGGGGCATTACTGCCTGTCACCGATTCCACGTAACCCTCAGCCTGTAGCGCTGAAAAAATTAGCGTGGCCATCTTAGCCGAGAGGCCCAGGCGAGTACGCCATTCCTCTTTCGAGAGTCCACCACGCAAGGGATACTGCCGGTGATAATCACTCAGCATGCGCGTGGTTTCGGCAACGATCTGCTCCCAGACGGACTGCGCGAACCATACGCCTTCGTGGCCCTTGTTGTCTTTGCTTTCCTCACCCCCCCCGGCACCGATCTGTCGGACTCTTCCCTCTAATAATAACGTCGTCAACGTGTGCTGTGTCACGTCGATAGCCAGATTACATTGTTTAGCTATCTCAGCAATAGTATAACCCTGGAAGCGTGTAGACGTTTTCGGGCCGCCGCGCCGATCCAGCGCCGCCAGAATCAGTTCTTCCGGCGTGCCCTGCGCGAGTCGCTCAAGATTCTCTAGCACGGCTACCTGGTGGCGTCGATGGTAGCGTGGCTGCACATCGATGACCTCACCGCCGCCAATTGTCAGACTCGGCGAGGGAATGCGCAAAATAAAACGATCACGGCGGGCCACTACGGCGGGCTGGCTCAGGCGCAACTGTGCCCACGCGCTCTGACCCGGCTGCAACTCCTCTCTATCAAGTAAACGCACGCGGGCCGAAATCTCCTGTGCGCCGCTATACATATCCACCTGCGTATTGTGCTGTAACGGATGCGGCGCATCGGCCAGCAACTGGATACGCGCGTCGAACAGCATCGTAGGATGCAATTGTCCCGGCAACGTCACCACATCTCCACGCTTAATATCGCTACGAGCCACATTGGCCAGATTGATGGCTACCCGACTCCCCGGCTGCGCAAGCTCGATCTGCTGCCGATGCGTTTGCAGATTACGGATGCGCGTCCTGATACCACTGGGCAACAGTTCGACCTCTTGCCCCACCTTAAAGGTGCCATCCAGCAGCGTGCCGGTCACAATGGTGCCGAAGCCGGTCATAGTAAAAACACGATCCACCGGCAGGCGCGGACGCCCGATATTTTGCCGCTCCTCGGCCTCTTGCAGCAGGCGATCCAGGTGCTGCACCAGTTCTTTCAGGCCCAGGCCGCTATAGGCCGAGACGGGCAAGATGGTGGCATGTGCCAGCGTAGTCGGCTTGAGCAGCGTTTCTACCTCTTCGCGCACCAGTTCCAGCCACTCGTCATCGACCAGGTCGGCCTTCGTCAAGGCAACGACGCCACGCGGTACGCGCAGCAGGTCAAGAATCGCCAGATGTTCGCGCGTCTGCGGCATCACCCCCTCATCGGCGGCAACCACCAGTAGCGCGGCATCAATGCCGCCCACACCGGCCAGCATGTTTTTGATGAAGCTCTCATGGCCGGGCACATCAACAATGCTGACCTCGCGCCCGCTCGGCAATGTCAGCCAGGCAAAACCGAGGTCAATTGTCATGCCCCGCTCTTTCTCTTCCGTCAGGCGATCAGGGTCAATGCCCGTCAATGCCTTCACCAGCGTGGATTTTCCATGATCGACGTGACCCGCCGTACCAATACAACTCATGCTTCTATCTCTTCAAGCGCCATCCCTGTGTCAGACAAACCGATACTAATGTCCCTAGTATACCTCACTTGTGGCAGCCTTGCCTGTGATCTGTTTCACATGGGTGGGCGTCACATTTGTGCATGAGGTATGCTGAGCAGAGCAAAGGTTAGTTCCATCCGTCCCATGTTGTGCTATACTTTACTTCAGGCTTCTTGATGGTTTAAGGAAGCTCATAATGGGATACGGATGAGGTGGCGATAGTGTTTCCATGTCGGAGAACTGGTTCGCTTCCCCCGATGCCAAAACTGTTGTAAGGATTTTATTATATGACGACATCAGGCTCTTCTCACGCACAAGAACAGACTGGCGACGTTATTCGTACCACTCCTGTACCATATACAGCCGTAACTTTTGAGGACACTTTCTGGGTACCACGTCTGCAACTGTTACACGAACGCACCTTGCCAGCGATCTATCAACAGATGGAGCAGGACGGGCATTTCGGCGGCTTTCTACAACACTGGCACGCGGGTATGTCACCATTCCCCTATGTTTTCTGGGAATCCGATATTTCCAAGTGGATAGAAGCGGCCAGCTACAGTCTGGCAACTCATCTCGATGCCAGGCTTGAGGCCCTGGTTGATCAGGCCATCGCCTTCCTCGTCTCCCTGCAACAGCCTGATGGCTATCTCAACCTCTGGTTCACGCAGGTTGAGCCGCAGAAGCGCTGGACGAATCTGCGCGACTGGCACGAACTCTACTGCGCCGGGCACTTGATCGAGGCCGCCGTCGCCCATTTTCAGGCCACCGGCAAGCGCGTGTTGTTCGATGCCGCTTGCCACTATGCCGACTATATCGATGCCACTTTCGGTACAGAGCGTGGCAAGCGGCGCGGCTATAGCGGCCACGAGGAGATCGAGTTAGCGCTGATCAAGCTTTATCACGCCACCGGCGAGGCGCGCTACCTGCGTTTAAGCCAGTATTTTGTCGAAGAAAGGGGACGACAACCGCATTATTTCGATAGCGAGGCGCGAGCGCGCGGCGAGGACCCGGCAAACTTCTGGGCCAGAACCTATGAATATAATCAGTCGCACCTGCCGCCGCGCCAGCAAACCGAGGTGGTCGGTCATGCCGTGCGGGCAATGTACCTGTATTGCGCGATGGCCGACCTGGCAAGAGAATTGCAAGACATAGAACTTCTTCAGGCTTGCGAACGTCTCTGGCGGCATCTCACCTCTAAACGCCTCTATATCACAGGCGGCCTGGGGTCTTCTGCCTCCAACGAGGGCTTGACCGCCGACTACGACCTGCCCAATGCCGATGCCTATGCGGAAACCTGTGCCTCTATCGGCCTGGTTTTCTGGAGCCAACGTATGCTTCAGCTTACACCCGACCGTCAGTATGCGGACGTGCTTGAGCGCGCGCTCTATAACGGCGTCCTCAGTGGCCTGTCACTGGATGGCCGCGAGTTCTTTTATGTCAACCCGTTAGAGAGTCACGGTACGCATCATCGCCAGCCCTGGTTCTCGTGTGCTTGCTGCCCGCCCAACATCGCCCGTTTGCTGGCCTCCCTCGGTAGCTATCTCTACAGCGTCAACACGTCAGAGCTATTCGTGCATCTTTACGCTGGTAGCAGCGCACATATTCCAATCGCGGGACAGAGCATTACGCTCAAGCAGCACACCGACTATCCCTGGCACGGCCACATCGAGCTTGAGCTTGCTATGGAGCAACCGCTACGCTTCGGACTACACCTGCGCATTCCTGGCTGGTGCCGACACGCCACGCTCAGCATCAACGGTGAGGAACTGGCAATCGCGCCCAATCTCCATCAAGGCTATGTGCGCATCGAGCGCGAGTGGCGCACCGGCGATGTGGTGACGCTGGAGCTAGCCATGCCCGTTGAGCGTGTCTATACCCACCCGGATGTGCGGGCGGACTGTGGGCAAGTCGCCTTGCAACGCGGCCCCCTGGTCTATTGCGTCGAGCAAACGGATAATGCTAATGCGGACGTGATACTGCCCCTACACCGCTTGCGTTTGCCCACCAGCACCACCCTTGAGAGCCATTTTGAACCGACCTTGCTGAACGGTGTTATGCTCCTACGCACCACCGCGCTCGCTCTCGAAGTGGCGGACTGGTCAGATATGCTCTATCGTACCACGCCGCCCGCATCTCGTCCATATCCACTCGTCGCCATCCCGTATTACGCCTGGGATCAGCGTCAACCGGGGGAGATGCGTGTCTGGCTATATGAGGGGTAATGAGCCGCGTTCCAGCTATCTGGCCCGCACGGTATCCGCAACCTGCTCGGTCGCCTGTGCCTGCTGCGTCAGGCGGCGGGTGGCGACATATTGCCAGACCAGCAGGATGATAAGGGACACGAAGAGGACGAGCGCGCCAAATTCGTCGCCGCGATCATTGGCATCGCTAAATTCGAGAACCAGCCCCAGCACCTTGATTGCCAGCGCGATCACGGCAAAGACAATTGGCATGACGGTGTGAGAATACTTATTGCGCCCGATGAAGTACCAGACGAGCGCTCTAATCGGGTAACTTTGTTCGACTCTTATTAAATTTCCGTTCCAACCACTCCAATAAATAAAGCTGATCATCGATAGTGGCACGGCGTACCTGCGCTAATAAGTGGATGCGATCTGGTTTGGGCGGGGCAATATTTTGTAATCCTTCATTGCAATTAGTGCAAATCGCTCGCAGATTGTTGGGTGTATCACTCCCACCCTTCGATTTATCAATGATATGACCCATTGTGAGCCGCACCGTTCTACTTGGATCAAATGGATCAGGATCACCAGCAGCGAGGCCACACATCTGGCAGGTATAGCCGTTGCGTTCCAGCACGTAAGCGCGTGTCTCTTTGGAAATCGAGCGGGCGAAGCTGGGCAAGCGTCTGGGCGTTTCAAGGAGATACTGTCCAGGTTTCAAGTCACGTCGATCTCGATGGGTTAGTATCTGGTAGCCCTCTTCATCGCGCAGCTCGCGTACTCGCCTGGCCCATTCAGAGACGTTGCCAGAAGCTTCGCGTATCTCGTCGCCTTCTATGACACGCCCGATATTAGCAAGCAGAAATTCAAGAATACGCTGTCGGGAACCTTTTCTTTCCGTCATAAACTCATCCTTATTACGGGGACTTACAGGAGGGTAGGTTGATAAAAACGTGTCTGGGCCGACATCTGTGCTGACTGCCTTCCTGATAATGCGGCCAGGAGAGAACATCCGACGGCTTGCGCAACGGGGGGGGGAAGCGCATTGCCAATCTGACGATAGGCGGCGGTTTTGCAGCCGGTAAATATCCAGTCGTCGGGAAACGCTTGCAGGCGTGCAACCATACGCAAAGTCAGGCGGGGCAAGCCGTCGACGGGAAAATCTGGCCCAGGTGGCCTGTCGGCGATGCCGCGTCCATCAACGCCAAGTAGTTCCCATTGTTTGCGCGCACGTGTGGGGCCGAGATCAGGGCCACCATGCTTTTTAGAGCCGCCAACCAGTGTTGGCGCAATACCATTGGCTTGTCGATGCCAGCGCGGAACACCAGGCCAGTTGCGCTCCGCCATCAGATCACCTATGGAGAGGCTAACAGTTGCCAGGCTGCGTTGTGGCTGTGGCCAGACAAAACGCTCAAAATAATATGGCCGGAGTGCGACGAGGATGAAACGTGGGCGTAATTGAGCTACGCCGTAGTATGAGGCGTTAAGAATGCGCCAATCCACTGCATAGCCCAGGCGCGTAATCTTCATGATGAGGTCATTGCGGTAGGCCGCGAATCTGGTACTGGCAAAACCTGGCACGTTCTCTAGCATAACAGCAGTGGGCCGGGCCTGTTCCAGCAGGCGCAAAGCTTCGGGAAAGAGGTCGCGTTCGTCATCAGCGCCTAGCTGCTTGCCTGCAATGGTGAATGGGGGACATGGCACGCCGCCTGCAAGCAGATCAATCCCGCGATAGTCCAGGCCATTGAGGTCGCGTATATCGCCTTCTATGATACGCCAGGATGGACGGTTGACGCGCAGTGTCTGACACGCATCAGCATCAATCTCGACGGCAGCTTCGGTCTGGAACCCGGCCCTTTCAAGACCCAGTGCCTCACCACCTGCTCCCGTACATATATCCAGCATGGCGGGCATGGCTGATCTATTCTCGCTATCAAATACTCCGTCGAACATCTCTCTTGCGCTCCCAACTGCGGTGTCAAACAAAAAATAGCTTGCTATTCTTCTAACCCTATTCCGGCAAAAAACTCTGCAAATGTTGGCATGATTTTCTCCTCTCAAAGGTAGATTGTGATTATAATAGCATAGGTAGGATATGAATGGTAAGTATCTGGTAAACTGATGTTACCAAACCACCCAGGCATCCCTGCAATTAGGAGAGTTTCTATGTATAAAACTGTGACCGAACTTTGGACGGCGAGGAAGCAGAGGACGCTGTTTGGTCGTCCGCTGGGCATCAGCCTGATTGTCTTCCAGAAAGCTCTCTGGGGCGGCGTGTTGCTTGTAATGGCGGTCTTGCTGCTGTTCCTCTATACACATCATATCACCAACCCTCTACAGAGGTTATTTGCACGGGAACTGGCTGAGGACCCGGATGACCTGGTCGCCACCACGCTCATCCGTTTGTTCCCGACCATCTCCTTGAAGACGGAACTGCTGCTTGCGCTGGGTTCAATTGTGTATGCGCTCCTTGAGGCGATTGAAGCCTGGGGACTCTGGCGTGGTTTTTTCTGGGTGGAAGTGCTGATTGTGGTTGAGACTGCCGCTTTGTTCCCTCTTGACGGCTGGGAACTGGTGCGCGCATTCTCCGTCGCGAAAGTTCTGACTGTTATAATTAACATCCTTATCTTCTGGTATTTGCTGATGCGTTATCTGCGCAGGCGTAAAGAGATATCTGTAGCATCAGTACGCAACACGGCACAACCGGCGGTTACGGAGCAGCAGCAGGAAAAGGATACGCAGATTGCACCAGAGCAACGCCGGTGTCACGGTAATGCCGAGAGTTCTGATGTTCACGCCGACGACAGAAGAGCGGGGGGAAAGAAAGCTGAAGAGGATCAGACGGGTGATGCTGCTAACGCGCCCCTGTAGCTCGCCGGGCGTGATGCTCAGGCGGTATTTATTGTTTACGCTCCGTCTGAACGGCGACGGCGACGGCAATGGAAAACTGGGCCAGGTCGGCCATGCTGACATCAAAGGCACTGATGCCGAGTTGTGCGGCGCGCGCTTTCGCCTTGCCATGCAGGCGCACGGTGGGACGACCGCTGCGTAATTGCACGATCTCCATCTCGCGCCAGGCGACGCCGTGTAGACCGGTGCCCAGCGCCTTGCTGATGGCCTCTTTGGCGGCGAAACGACCTGCCATGCGCGTCACCTTGCCCCGGCACTGGCGTACCTCCAGCTCGGTGAAGATGCGCTGAAGGAAACGTTCGCCGTGCCGCTCGTAGACCCTGCGCACGCGCTCAACCTCGATAATATCGACGCCAACGGCGATGTTGACGCCCTGTGGCGGCAGCAGTGGCGCAGGAAGACCGGCCATGCCCGCCGGGCCAAAAAGCCAGTCCGGTAACGGTTCGCCTGCTTGCCGAACGAGCGGGGTAAAGAGCAATGGTCGGTCTTCATCCATGCATTTATGCCTCTCCTGAAATGGCGGCCATGTGACCGTTGGTATCGCTGGCGGGCAGCACTGAGGGGGCCGGTCCCGTGCCACGGCCCATCGCACGATAGACAAAGCCAAGCCGGTTCATCTCTGCGGGGTCATAGATATTCCGTCCATCGATCAGCACCGGACGGTGCATCCGCGCCCGAATCTGTTGCATATTGAGCGCCTTGAACTCATTCCATTGCGTTACGACCACGAGAGCATCGGCATTTTCGGCCACCGCATAGGCATCATCGCAGAATGTCACCTGCTCCATGCGTGTACCGGCGCTCTCCAGCGCGGCGCGTCCGGTTTCGCGCGCTACAGGATCATAGACACGCACCTGCGCACCCTGGCTTGTCACCCAGCGAATGATGTCAACCGAGGGAGCCTCACGCATATCATCGGTATCGGGCTTAAAGGCCAGGCCCAGTATGCCAATCGTGGTACCACGCAGCGAACCAAGAATATTAGTGAGTTTGGTCACGACCAGGTGACGCTGATCGTGGTTAATCTCCATAACCGCATGCAGCAGTTGTGGATGTAAACCGGCTTCAGCCGCCATGTGTGCTAAGGCACGAACATCTTTGGGAAAACAGTTGTGGCTGATCAGGCCCGATGACGCGATCAGGGTTCCCGTGCTGGTCTCCATGCTATACACTGTCGTCTCAACGTCTTTATGCTCGACGGAGCGCACAGCCAGTGTGGCAAATCCATCAAAGCGCTGATAACCGTGCGGCTGGATATGGCGTCGATAACCGTTCAGGATGCTGTCTATCTGCGCGCGGCGTTTGCCGCCAAAGGCGTCTTTCAGCACGGTTATCTGTTCATAACCGCTCAGGCGCAAAATGTAAGCCATGCGAGTCGATTTGTTCATCATACGGGTGTGGATAGAGGGAATAACACCGACCGTTTGCAGGAGCAACGTCATACCGTCGGCCAGCGCCTTGCTGACGATCGCATATTCCAGTATCACGTTCTGCCCGTTCTGTACGGTGGTGACAGCGCCATCACCGCTGAACGCGCCGCGAATCAGTTCCAGGCGTAGCTCTATCGGCACGTTAAAGACCAGGCGCGGCAATGCCTTATCTTCTGAGCGGGTACCACAGCGCAGCACATCACGTATAAGCCAGGCGAAGATGCGTGAGGAAACCAGCGTGGTCAGGGCATGAGTGGTGTTGCGTTCAATGAACTTGAGGCCCCAGCGGCCCAGGATGCGCTGCACATCGGCGATATATTCCAGCTCTTGTTCGTGGAAGGTAAACCCGACGCGCTCGCGCACCGCACCGGCCCGCCCTGTGTCTTGTGCGATATAGCCTTCAGCCAGATAATAACCGCACAGACGCAGCAGGTCTGCATCAACGGGGATCACGGCGTTAATCATGGTAGCCGCGCCTTTGGCGGTATACAGGCGCAACTTCTCGGCAGGCGCATTCAGCAGATTGCGCTCGCTCAGGTAGCGGAACAGCCGTAGCGACATACGATTGTGACGCTTGATCTCGTAGGGATATTTGAGCATCTCCACCGGGATTGCAGTAGCAAATTGCTCGTATTGTTCGCTAAATGTGTTATCAACGGGTTGCACATAGACATCGGATTCTAATGCTGTGCCGTGTAGCAGTTCTAGCAGGTTAAGGCTGGTAGCTTGCTTGACCACAGGCAGTGTACAAAGGGCCAGCAACTGGTCACCCGGCACAACGGCTTCAGCCTGCAAGATATTGAATTGCTGATCTTTATAGACAATCACAGGATGATCGGCGGTGACATTGAGAACACGACCCATACTGGTATTGATCTTGACCATTTTGCCTGTGTAGGAACGGCGCGTGATAGCTTTGACATCGGCCAGCGTCGGTTTCCCCGTCTCCAGATCAAAGGCCAGCACACGCTGATGTTCTGGCTGCACCAATTCTACCACATCGCCGCGCAGGGACGTCCCACCCTTAGCGAAGAGCGTATCAAAGCGTTCCGCCGCCACGTTGGGGCTATTGAGCGTGAAGACCGTCTCATCAGCCTCGAAACAACTCCCCCCGTAACCGAGGCCCGCATCCAGAAATGCATGCCCAATGCGCTTATCATAGCCCATGCCAACGGCTACCTCTTTGACATCTGCGCCCAGGCGCTCGCAGATCTGTGCGATCTCGTTGATGAACGAGATTTTGGTGGCGAGGAAGGCGTTGGAAGCGTATTTGATCATTTCGGCGGTATACAGATCGGTAATCACGAAGGGGCAGCGCAGAGGCATATAGAGCCGCGCCACTTTATAGGCCGCTTCCTGGTCAGAGGAACCCAGCACCACGCGGTCGGGATGCTGGAAATCGTAGACGGCGGAGCCTTCGCGCAGAAATTCGGGGTTAGAGACGACGGCGAAGTTGACATCGGGCCGCTTTAAATTCTTGCGGACGACACGCGAAACCACGTCGCCGCTGCCGACCGGCACCGTGCTTTTATTGATAATGATAGCGTAGTGATCGAGTTCCTCGGCAATACTGCGTGCCGCGCTCTCTACGTAGCGCATATCCGCACCGCCCTGGTGATTATCGGTGGGAGTATTGACGGCGATGAAGATAAACTCGCAGTTGTCCAGGCCCTCGCTATAGCTGGTCGTGAAGCGCAGGCGACCGGCATGCACGTTGCGCTCGACCATCTCCTCCAGGCCCGGCTCGTAAATAGGCAGAACGCCCCGTTTGAGGCGCTCAATCTTCTCGCTGACGATATCGACGCAAGTGACCTGGTTGCCCATATCGGCCAGGCAGGTGCCCGTGACCAGTCCCACATAGCCTGTACCAATAACGCAGATGATTGACACTCTCGTTACTCCTCTACTGTGACAAAGGGATTTTCATATTTTTCTTCCCCTATGGTTGTTGGCTCGCCATGACCGGCAAAGACCATCAAATCCTCATCCAACGGGTATAATTTTGTTCTAATAGACGTGACAAGTTGTTGATAGTTGCCCCCTGGTAAATCCGTGCGCCCGATGCTGCGACGGAAGAGCGTATCACCGCTGAAAATGCAGTATGGCTGACTGAGCAGGCAAATGCCGCCAGGGGTATGGCCAGGAGTATGCAACACCTCCAGCGTGAGCGTGCCGAAGCTAATCCGGTCGCCCTCTTTGAGTAGGATGTCCGGTTTCCGCTTTACCAGTGGGGCACTGCGCCCGAACATACGTGCAGCTAGCTCATCCGTATACATGGGTACATCGGCGGGATGGATAGCCAGGGGTACAGGATAGACCGCGCTGACAGCATCGATGGCGCAGATGTGGTCGATATGACCGTGCGTATTAATGATATATTTGGGTATAAGCTGCAATTCCCGAATGGTGCTCAGAATCTCCTCCGGCTCATCTCCCGGATCGATAATGACCGCCTCATGTGTCTGTGGGCAGGCATACAGGTAGCAGTTCTCCTGGAAAGGGCCAACGGTGATGCAGGCGACAATAGGCATCTGCTCCTTCGCTTCTTCTGCTTCAGGCATACTATTTTTTCCTTCTGATTAGAGCTATCGGTAGCAATCCCATTTATTATAGCATAGTAGGAATGTTGGACTATATAGAATAGCCATTTGGGACAGGGTGAGGGCGTATGGAGCAACGTCCAGGGTACCCTGCTTCCCACCCTTATGTTTCACGCTCTTCGCACATCCTTGCGCCGCAGGAAGAACACTGTTGAACTGAAGAGTAAGATGATAATAGCCAGGAGAATGCCCCAGACTAGCAGCAGATGTGTGATGGCTCCCGGCACAGCCGTTGCAGGGTTAAGAGAGACGTATAGCGTACCCTGATAGGAGAAACTGTCTACACCGAGTTTATCGGGATGTAAGCCAATCGAGGAACCCATACCGGCCATTGCCCAGCGCATAGGAAAGATTGCGCCGATAATCTGGAGCGCGGGCGAACTCAACTCGAACAGCATGCCGGAGAAGATGACCTGTGGGATCAGTACCAGAGGGACGAAGCTCATGGCGCGGTCGGTATTGGGCGCGATGGTCGAGATAGTCAGGCCCAGCATCAATCCGGCCAGTGAGGCCAGCGCCAGCGTGATGTAGATTTCGAGCTGCACAGGCAAGAAGATGCCCTGGTGCAGAGGGGCCTTAAGATTGACCAGGTAGACCAGAATGGCGCTTTGCAGTAGACAGAGTATACCCAGCACGACCACCTTTGACATAATATAAGGCCCGATACCCAGATTGACCATGCGCTCGCGGCGATAGATAGGGGCCTCTTTGACGATTTCGCGCGCACCGTTAATGCAACCGAACATGATGGCAGCAAAGCCCATAATGAAGAGGATCGTCTGGGCGTCCGCACCGGAGCCGGGGATAATGAAGGATTGCAAAACCTGCACCTTCGACATATGCAGCTGTTGTGCTATCAGATTCCCCAACGGACTTTTCAGAATGTCAACTACGCGAGAACAGTTAATAGAGACGATGGGGCCGGAGCTAGCCAGGATGTTGGCGCGTGTCGGGCAGGTAGCAATACTGGTTGGTGTGAAGGTAGTGCTGCTGGTCAGAAACCACAGAATCAAAGCAATGACCGGTGCTTGCAAGAGCAGCAGGAGCAGGTTGCCCAGGTCATTTTTGAGCAGGGCCAGATAGCGCTGAGAGAGCAGGAGAAACTGGTGCCAGGGATGACCGTGTCTCGGCAACGTAATCGGTTCAGATGGTGCTAGCAAGACAGCACGCGCGGCAGGGCCTTCGGTCAGCGGTTGCGCGACATATTTTTGATAGTAGTCAGAGCGTTTAAAACGTTCCTCGGCTTCACGTGCCACGTCGGGCTGTTCCTCGGTTGGCTCCAGTGCCATGTAAATTTCAGCAAAATCGCGCGTATGAAAATAGTCTTTGGCTTCTTCAGGTGGCCCATAATAGGCCAGGCGACCGCCGCGTGCCAGAAAACATACGTAGTTGCAGACCTGAATATTTAGCGTAGTGTGTGTGATCAGCACAATGGTGTGCCCTTTATCGGCCAGTTTGCGCAGCAGTAGCATCATTTTACGGTCTAAGCCGGGGTCGAGACCGGACGTTGGTTCGTCCAGAAAGAAGATACTGGGATTGGCAAGCAGTTCCAGGGCAATGGAGACACGCTTGCGCTCGCCGCCGGAGAGCTTTCTAACCAGCGTGTGCTGGCGATGCGCCATCTCTACATCTTCTAGCACCTCGTTGATGCGCCGCCTGATTTGCGTGTAGGTCAGGTCTTTGGGCAGGCGCAGGCGCGCGGCGTAATAGAGTGCACGTCTGACCGTCAGGTTGCTGTGGATAATATCGTCCTGTGGCACGTAGCCCAGTTGTGTGTTGAAAACTTCCAGGTTATGGTAATAGTCCTGTCCATTATAAAGAACCTGCCCTTCGCTGGCAGGTTTCAGGCCGCTCAGCGCGTTGAGCAACGTGGTCTTGCCGGTACCGGAACCACCGACGATTGCGACGAACGAGCGCGCGGGAATATCGAGCGAAATATCATTCAGCAAGAGCGTTCGTCGTGGCCCCACCTGTTTGAGATGGATCGCATCGACCTGGATGCCCATGCTCTCGTCTTTGGGCAACAGGTGCGTGCCGGTGTAGGTGAGCTGAAACGGCCCGATACGTATCTGGTCGCCCGGCACCAGTTCTTTGCGCTTGATACGACGCCCATTGACATAGACATGATTGGTGCTGTGTAGATCGACGAGACGATAGGTGCCGTTGATTCGTTCCAGGCGCGCATGATGACCCGATACCTGCTGAGAATCTAACACGAGCATGTTATCGGACAGACGTCCAATTGTGATAATGCTATCTTGCAACGCGAACGGCGGAAGCTCGTGCGAGCTATTGCCCCCTGGTGCCTTGAGCTTCTGCGTCCGTTGCCGCTCTTCTGGCTCCTGATGACTGGCCTCGTGTTCGGTGGTGTCTTGTGGGCGAACCGACTCTTGTTGAATTATCTTATGTTCGGCTGTATTTTGCGCTGGCGTTGGGCGAGATGGCTCCTGTGGCGTGACCTCTTGTATATCCGACTTTTCGTATTCCATCGTTTTTCTCCCAGACGTAGTTGTATATATCTCTTCTAGTTATATTTATCACACGGATCAGCCGGACAAAAGAGAAACGATGCTTCAGCTTCGCTTTACCGGTGGATTGATCTTCTTCTGTTTAGCGAAGAGGCATACTGGTAACAGGTGAGGCGAGAGACAGAAACGTGTTATCGAAACTGTCCATCGCGTTACCGACGGATAGTGTTGAAAAACTGTATGCACACACCACCTATTAAGGAGGCGTTTTCATGGGTACGATCCATATTAATACTGATTTGCTACGCCAGTTGGGTCAGGTCTTTTATCAACTCAACGATCAGATTCAGAACAGCATCGAGGCGCAGATTCAGGGCTATACTAGCCAGGTTGAGGGTGACTGGCAGGGTGTCAGCCGTCAGCATTACGACCAGCTCTACCAGGACTGGCGCAATGCTACCAACCAGGTTGTGCAGCTTGGCGAGCAACTGGCGCTTCATATCCAGAACACGGCTCAACTCTTCGAGCAGGCCGACCAGAGTCTTTAACGTTATCCTGTGGTGCGCGTTGGCAGGTCTCACTCTGCCAGCGCGTTGCCCGGTGATATGGAGAAGGAGCAGCATAGAATGGGGAGCATTCATGTCAATACCGATCTGATGCGTCAGCTTGGCACACTGTTTGTGCAGTTGAACGAACAGATCGAAAATCAGTTGGAGCCACAGATTCAGCATGCAGTGGCGCAACTGGAAGGAGATTGGCTCGGTGTCAGCCGCCAGCATTTTGATACCTTGCTCATGCAGTGGCGCTCTTCGGTGATGAGCCTGACGAACTGGGGAGAATCCATCGGGCGACACCTGCAGGAGACCGCCAGCCGTTTCGAGCAAGCCGACCAGAGTCTGTAATCTATCGTCGGGATAGGATTGATCGGGTTCACAGTGCAATCAATCCTATCCCGACAGCTTTTCGGATAAGAAGGGTCAGGCCAGTAGCTCTGCTTCGGTGAGAGGACCGAGCGCAGTGAGAACCTTTTTTTCGCGCATGGGGAAGCGGCGCAGAGCACGCATCACATCGGTGGTCGTCACCTTTTCCACGCGCTCGATCTCTTCCTCAACGGTAAGCAGGCGGCCCTCTGTTACCCAATCGTTGGCGATGGTGCGCATGCGCGAGAAGGTTGATTCGCTGCTCAGCACCATCGAGCTAATCCACTTGTCTTTGGCGCGTTGCAGTTCATCTTCATAGATACCGTCGTTGAGCAGGCTATCCAGTTCGGCGTGTAGGAGCTTCAGCACGCGCGGGGCCATTTCCGGCGTTGAGTTGGCCTCCATCAGCATGATGCCCGTGCCCTCCATAGCCCAGATACCGGCACTGGCCGACTCGGCCA
Organism: Ktedonobacteraceae bacterium; assembly: GCA_034436045.1. Classification (GTDB taxonomy): domain Bacteria; phylum Chloroflexota; class Ktedonobacteria; order Ktedonobacterales; family Ktedonobacteraceae; genus H111-94. Next base: position 27,426 of record DAOTVZ010000047.1, read on the forward strand.
ATCCCTTCTGATAGATGTTCCAGTAGAGGCGCGAGCCGTCACTATCGCCCAGGATGCTGCCGCCAAGGGCGGCCGCATAGTAGTCAGGGTCTTTCACATCAACGGCGGGCATAGCGATGAGCATGATCTGCTGCTTGAGCTTTTTATCCACAATGACATTATTAATGGGATGTGCTGGCTCGTAGTGAGAGACATCGCGTCCGCTCTCGCCGACGCGCCAGTTGCTGCAATGTTGCTCCGCCAGTTCAAGCACATGCGGCCAGTCGAACTTGCCGGCCACTGCCAGAACGAGGTTGTTGGCGGCATAACGGCGCTTCCAATAATCGCGCATCTGCTCAATCTTCATGCCGCGAATGCTCTCCGGCGTCCCCAACACATCATGGCCCAGTGGATGGTTGCCAAAGTAGGTCTGCATCAGGCGGCGATAGGCCGTGTTATAGGGTTGATCCTCTGAACGTGCGATCTCGTTGATGATCACCTCTTTCTCCGTCTCAAAGTCGTGTTCGTCCAGACGTGGATACATCATGTCGCTGAGCAGTGCCAGCGCGCGATCCAGATACTCGCCCAGCACACGTGCATAGTAGACGGTGGATTCGTGTGAGGTAAAAGCGTTGAGTTCCGCGCCGATCTTGTTAAACTCCAGAGTGATCTGTTGCCAGTTGAGCGTCTGCGTGCCCTTAAACATCATATGTTCCAGAAAGTGTGAGACGCCCGCGATGCTCGGATCATATTCGTCGCGCGATCCTGTGCGCACATAATACGAAACAGCCACCGACTCAAAATCTGGCATGGGCTGCGCCACAATTTGCAAGCCATTGGCTAAACGATACGTATGAAACACAGTTCCGGTCGCTGTGGGTTCAGACATGAGATGTTGCTCCTTCGCTCTTGCGCGAGGCTAGAGAATGTTTGCTGAGAGAAGTGTCGCTCTTTATAGAGCATGATAGCCTTAGACGGGGGGAATTGTCAAATGCTGTAAACTGTTGACTGGGCGAGTGCTTGCCTTGCCGCACAGGTGCTCTGTTTGCTTTGCTCAAGTATTCAAGCGGCGCAGGGTCTGGCGAACCCTGTGCAGATTTTCCTGAATATGTTTTGTTTGCGCGTCGTGGGGATACAGAAGCTGTAGCACTTCCAGCGCGGCCTCGTAACAGGCGATGGCCGAGGTCAGGTGCTGACGAATATCGCCATCAGGCAGGCTGCAATAGGCGTTACCGCAATTGTTCAGGCAAGCCGCCCATTCCAGTGGAAAACGGTCGGGCACATAAAAGCGCGCCGCCTCTCGATAGCAGGCAATAGCCGCTTCCAGATGTCCCTGTCGGTCGCCTTCCTGCAAATTGTGGTAGGCGTCGCCCAGGCTGAACTGAAGTGCGGCCCAGGCCGCCGATGGTTCCTCTTGACTGAAGACCAGCAGGGCAGCGCGGAAAGCTGCAATGGCCCTTTTCAGATGGGCCTGACGGTCGCCCGTGGTGAGAGCAACATACGCCTGACCCAGGTTATACTGGATGGTGGCCCAGTAGCGCGGGTAAGCCTTGCGGTTGTAGACCTGCAGGGCCTGTTGATGGTGCATGATGGCCCGTTGCAGGTTCGCGTCGCGCTCACCCTGCATGAGATTTTGGTAGGCATTGCCCAGATGCTGATGCAGCGCGGCCCAACCGAGCGGAAATTCTTGCTGTGTGTAGACCAGCAGAGCCTGTTCCAGACAGGCGATAGCTTGCTGTAAAGACGATTGTTGCTCGTCATCGGGCAGGTCGAGATAGGTCAGACCGAGCATGTTATATGTCTTGGCCCATTCTATCGGCGTCGTTTCGCGCTGGTAGACGGTGAGCGCATTTTGAAAACAGGCGATGGCGCGCCTGAGATTGCTCTGCTGATCGCCAATGCTGAGCAGACTGCAAGCATACCCCAGGTTGCTCTGCACATTAGCCCAGAGCAGCGGCGTTTCTTCACGGGTATAGACCAGCAGGCTCTCTTCATAGCAGGCGATGGCCTTTGTGAGATAGCCGGGTGCCTCGTTCTGCGCCAGTGTACGATAAACTGTACCCATATGTTGCTTGATGTCTGCCCACAGCAAAGGATAGCGCGTCTGCGTGAGGATTCGCAGTGCGGCCTGATAGCAGTCCAGCGAGTGGTAGAGATTCTCGTTGGCCTCGCCAGGGGGGAGCAGCGCATAGAGCCTGCCCAGCAACTTCTGGGTGCGGCCCCACAACACCGGCTCTTTATCGGGAGTAAAGATGAGCAGTGAGTTGCGATAACAGGCAATGGCCTGCTCTAAATGTTTGTGGAAATCCTCGTCGATCCAGAAGGTGTAGACATCGGCCATGCTGCTCTGCACACGGCCCCACTCTTCGGGATAGGCTTCAAAGGTATAGACTTCGAGCGCGGCCTGAAGATAGTGCAAGGCTTTGGCGACATAGGTCATATCCGCCTCTATGCCCGATCTGGAATGTAGGGAGGTTTCCTGGCAGATTTCCAGGCAGGTCAGGCCGAGTTGATACTGCATCTCGGCCCAGATCGGCGCGAACAGCTCGCGCGTTGTGATTTCCAGCGAGATTTGCAGGTGCGAGAGGCTCTTGCACAAATTCTGCTGGCGATCCCCTTTAAGCAGGTACCGATAGGCAATGCCGAGCGCCTGATGAGTTTTAGCCCAATCGATGGGAGCCGTATCGAGCCGATAGCCCTCCAGGGCGGCCTGAAAACAGCGAATGGCCCGTTGCAAGTTGTCTTGCTGATCCCCCTCAGCAGTGGTGCTGTAGCGCCTACCGAGTGCGTACTGGGCATCTGCGGCATCACGCCTCTCTTGCTCGTTCATAATGGTCTGTCGCATCGCTCGAAAAAGAAATAGAGAGCTAAAGTTTGTAAAGTGGCATCTTCTGGATTGTACGAAATAGTCATAAGTTCTGTCAACAATGGACAGGGCATGACGCAATTCTGATACTTACTTAATATGCCGGTTAGCTAGCTTATATATATGTAAGTCAAGTGTATTTTACATTTTGTGAGCCAATTGAGAACTAGAGTACATACGAACTAGCCCCAAAATCTTTTTACTGCCTCGGAGTTATGTAGATATATTGGTTGAGGATAGGTTGACAAACTGAGGGAACTAAGGCATAATTAAGAACAGGGTACAACAGTGCTATAGAAGAAAAGGAGATGAGTTCCCAATGTGTAAAGTTGCACTCATCAAATCTATCAGATGGGGAGTAATGATTGTTGTACTTGTAACTTTGTGCGTCGCGTCCTGGGTGGGAACTGCGACTGCCGCCAGTGGTGTAGACGTGAGTAGAGGCGTGATTTACTATAATGTCAGCCCCGCCCAAGCTGGCCTCTCTCAATTTACGACCGTGTGGATTAAAGGTAAGGTAGTCAATGGAGTCTGCCATCATGTCGTCCAGATGCAGAATCGATCTAGCAAGGCTCCCCTGATTATTCAGCAAATCGCGTATAATCCTGCGACTTGCAGTGATCTCGTTCGTGAGGGATATGGTTCAGGACTCCAGAGCAGACTACATCCATTGTCCAACTATGGCTTCGCTACATCCGGCGCTGGGTGCTACGGATATAATGAAATCTATACAACATGGTGGGACCCTGCAGGGATTAATGTATCTGCCGTAACAACTTGTATTGGAGACCCATCAAGCTGTTTATTTAGTGATATAGGTGATAAACGTGAATGGTACACCTACTCGGGATGGATCGAGGTTAGTGATCGCTTGGCCTCTGGAGGCGACGGTAATTGGTGTTATGGCGAATCTTATAACCATATGCACAATACTCCCTTCTGTGGGGGTACAGATATTTACTATAACCCAAATACTTATGGACAGGATTTAGCTGGAGCTGAATATGGCAATCCGAACACGTGGGTGACAGGCTGCGATTCTGGGCTTCTCCACTACACCTGGCAACTAGACCCCGGTAATATAGTAGGGCCATAGTTGGTCAACAATAGTAATCTCTTGCTTCTGGACGGAGGTGGATGGCTATCCTACGAACTTACTGATTTGTCATAGGTACTTCTTTTTCGATATAGATTGCCAGCATATAGAGGGCCATGATAATGACCCGATTGTTGCTGGCAATGCCATAAAGATGGCTTGAATCCTTTGTTCTGTCAGTTATTCGCCATAACATGGGCTGGACACTGATCCTGCTGGCCTGGCTGATCATCGTCGGCCTGCTCTATTACTTCCTGCTACCAGCAGCCATGCGCTAATAGATACAGTAGGCAGGACGTGTGCACGGCACCGCCCCTATCCTGCATGGCAATACCGTGTAGGATAGGGGCGGTGCTTGCACTCGCTCTGTTCTCTTGCTCAAACATTTTCACCCCCTTGCGCACGGGCTAACAATGTTGTATTATAATTGACGGTTTGCACTCTCAAGGTGAGAGTGCTAACAGTCGCATAGATTGGCTCTCACCTTCTATACAATAGAGAACAAATTGGGAGGAATTTAGTATGGCAGCAGTCAGTGTGAAGCTACGACCAATGGGTGATCGTCTCGTTGTCAAGCCGCTCGCACGTGAAACCGTCACGAAGAGTGGCATTGTGCTACCGGATACTGCGAAAGAAAAGCCTCAGGAGGGTGAAGTGCTGGCGGTCGGTCCCGGCAAGGTGCTGGATAACGGCAAGCGCTCCAACATGGAGATCAAAGTCGGGGAGCGCGTTCTGTTTGCCAAATATGCCGGAACAGAGGTGAAGATCGACGGCGAGGAGTATTTAATCCTGCGCGAAAGCGATGTTATGGGTATTGTTGAATAGGAGTTGATGTTTCGTGGCAAAACGATTGCAGTTTGAGGACCAGGCTCGCTACTCCCTCAAGAAGGGTATTGATGCTGTAGCGGGCGCAGTCAAAGTCACGCTGGGGCCAAAGGGTCGCAACGTGGTGTTGGATAAGAAGTTTGGCGCGCCGACCGTTACCAACGACGGTGTGACTATTGCGCGTGAGATAGAGTTGCCCGATGCCTTTGAGAATATGGGCGCGCAACTGCTCAAAGAGGTGGCGACCAAGACCAACGATGTCGCCGGTGATGGCACAACCACCGCGACCGTGCTGGCGCAGGCTATCGTCAACGAGGGCCTGAAGAACGTGGCCGCCGGTGCCAATCCTATGATCCTGCGTCGTGGCCTGGAGAAAGGCGTGGAGGCAGTGATCGAGGAGATCAAGGCCATGAGCAAGCCGGTGGAGACGCGCGAGCAGATTGCCCAGGTGGCCGCCATCTCCGCCGCCGACCCCGCCATCGGTGATCTAATCGCCGAAGTTATGGAGAAGGTCGGCAAGGATGGCGTTATCACGGTGGAAGAGGGCCGCAGCATTGAAATGGAGAAAGAGTATACCGAGGGTATGCAATTCGACCGCGGCTACATCTCGCCCTACATGGCCACCAACCAGGAGGGCAACGAGGCTGAACTGTCGAATCCCTACATCCTCGTCACCGACAAGAAGATCAGCGCGGTAGCCGACATTCTGCCCGTGCTGGAGCGCGTCTTGCAGACCGGCAACAAGAACTTCGTCATTATCGCGGAAGATGTCGATGGTGAGGCACTGGCGACCCTGGTCGTCAACAAGCTGCGCGGTGCCTTTAACGTGGTCGCCATCAAAGCTCCCGGTTTCGGTGATCGCCGCGAGGCCATGCTGGAAGATATCGCCATTCTAACCGGCGCAACCGTCATCACCGAGAAGCGTGGCCTGAAGCTGGAAAGCACCACGCTGCGCGATCTTGGTAGCGCTCGCACCGTCAGGGCAACCAAAGATAACACTACCATCGTCGAGGGCGCTGGCTCACCACAGGCGATTCAGGCGCGTATTCGCCAGATTCGCGCACAGATTCAGGAAACCACCAGCGACTATGACCGCGAGAAACTGCAAGAGCGCCTGGCGAAACTGGCCGGTGGTGTCGGTGTCATCAAGGTTGGGGCCGCGACCGATGTCGAGATGAAGGAGAAAAAGCATCGCGTTGAAGATGCACTCTCCGCGACACGCGCCGCGATTGAAGAGGGCATCATCCCCGGCGGTGGCGCGACCCTGATTGCCGCCATCTCCGCGCTGGATAAAGTGCAGGTGGCCCCCGGCGATGAAGCCACCGGTCTCAACATCCTGCGTCGCGCCCTGGAGGAGCCGTTGCGCCAGATCGCCTTCAATGCCGGTAAAGATGGCTCGGTCGTCGTCGAGAATGTGCGTAAGCTGCCGCGTGGCCAGGGCTTTGACGCGCTGACGGGCGAGTACGTGGATATGTTCAAAGCCGGTATCATCGATCCGGTCAAGGTGACGCGCTCTGCCTTGCAAAACGCTGCCAGCGTTGCCGGTATGGTTCTTTCCACCGACACGCTGATTACCGATGTGCCCGAAGAGACTGCTCCTGCTGCTGCCGGTGCAGGTATGGGCGGTATGGGCGGTATGGGCGGCATGATGTAATGTAAATACGAAAGTGCAAAAGAAGCGAAACAGCCGCACTCTTTGCAGCTGTTTCGCTTCTTTTGCACTATGGTTTACGCGCCCATAATATTATAACCGGCATCTACGAACAGTATCTCGCCGGTGATGGCGCGGGCCAGAGGACTGCACAGGAAGAGCGCGGCATCGCCCACCTCGGCTTGCTCGATATTGCGGCGCAAGGGGGCAACGTGCCCCATCTGCTCGCGGAAGGTCGTGAAGCCGGAGACGCCGCGTGCCGCCAGCGTGTTGAGCGGGCCAGCGGAAATAGCATTGACGCGAATATTATGCTCGCCCATTTCATAGGCCAGGTAGCGCACACTGCATTCCAGCGCTGCTTTGGCAACCGCCATTACATTATATTTGGGCATCACACGCTCGCTCGCCATGTAGGTCAGCGTGAGAATGCTGCCGCCGCCGCTGGCCTGCATCATCGGTTGCGCGCGTCGCGCCATGGCGATCAGCGAGTAGGCGCTGATGTCGAGGGCCGTGTGGAAACCGGCGCGGCTGGTCTGGATAAATGGATTCTCCAGTTCGGCGGGTGGCGCGTAGGCTACACTGTGGATGAGAATGTCTAGCTTGCCGCCAAATAACTCGCCGACCTTAGCGAAGGCGGCGTCGAGTTCCTCATCACTCTGCACGTCACACGGTACCACCGGCGTGTTGGGAATCTTGGCCGCCAGGTCCCGCACGTACTTCTCCATGCGCTCCTGATACGCCAGCGCCAACTGTGCCCCCTCGGCGGATAGCGCCTGCGCAATGGCCCAGGCGATAGAACGGTGATTGGCAACGCCGAAGATCAGCGCCTTCTTGCCTTCTAGTAATGGCATACAACACACTCCTTATTCTAAGATGCTCGCTCACAGAAAATCAGGCTGGTCATAATCCTGCCCCTTGAACACGGTAAATCTGTCCTTACACGGTCTCCTAGCGCTCGATGGGATAGCCGCGATTGACCCAGCCATTCATGCCGTTTGCCAGATTATAGACCTTGCGCAAGCCGAGCAGAGAGGCGATCTCCGCCGCCATCGCACTACGCTGTCCTACCGCGCACACAAAAATAACCTCTTCATCCGGCGCAATATGCAGTTCTTGCAGGGCTTTCCCAAATGAGTAAATACCACTGATCGGCACCAGTTCGGCCTCGGCGATATGGCCGCGATTCCATTCCGCCTGCTGACGCACGTCAATGATACGGGTACCTGCCTCAATCATGCGTTTCGCATCGTCGGTGCCAATCGTGGTATAAGGAAATTGTTCCTCGTCGTCATCGTAGGGCATTACTTTTTACTCCTTGCTATATTCTTCCAGCCAGATGCGTCCCAGCAGCGTGGAGGCCAGCATATATTCATCACCAACGAAGGTCATGGTGAGCAAACCCTGATCTTCCATTTCTCGAAAGTCGTCGGTGATGAGATAGTATTGGCGCACCATGCGCGCTACGTCGCTTTCTGGCAATTGTTTCCACGCCTGCAACACTTTAAGAACAGCGGCGTACTTGGGACGGCTATCATCAATCATGCGCATAGACAGCTCCTGATATAATTCCATGACCATGATTTCTTTCCACCAGTGTAACAAATCACCGGATGAAGAGCAAGTGGGATAGGGGTATCCCATCTGGCTTATAAAGCGTGGTGATTATGGGGCTATTCTATGCTGAGAACCGGGCCATTTTCTGGTACAATAAGAGTAACAATGGTTGGGAATGGCCCCGGCGTCGTGGTATTATCTCTGTCCCTATGCAATAGAACGAGCGGACGATAAAGAGCGTAAAGGGTAAGCAAGGCAACCTTTTCTTGCCTTTGAAGGGTAGGTAGGTTACGATGACGAACCAGGATATGTCTTCTCTGCACGAAGAAATGATAGAGAGCGAAAAGAAGCTTCGTAAGCGTGAACGAAGATTAAATGAAAAACTACAGCAGGCTCTCAGCGAGCGTGAAGAGGCCCTTGAGCGGCTGCGGCGAGCCGAGATGCGCGTTCAGAAGCGCGTCGCCCGCGTGCAGCGCCTTGAGGCCCGCTTGACCCTCGTGCATCAGCAACTGGCGGCCATCACCGCCGCCAGCGCCACCACTGCTACTCCTGTCGCCCCGCCGACCCCCCCTATAGAGACGGAGCAGCAGAAGCAGGCGGCGCAGGCCGCTGTGGATGAAACAGCCCTTGCCTCTCAGGCCACCACGAGCGCGGAGCCATCCCCGCCGACAATGCCCCCGCGTGAAGAGGGGGTGACTGCGCGTGAAGACGAGGAGGAGCAGCGCGAAGACGAGCTAACTCAGCTTCTCGATGCCGTTGAGATCATCGGCGAGCGGCTCCCCGAAGAAACGCTGTCGGTGAACGAAGTCTTTGCCCCATCTCATATTCCGCTTACCCCATCCACAGGGGTGGAGGTGATCCCCTCTGAAGACTTTGAGGAGGCGGCAACGTCGGTGATGGAGATGACAGAGGAGACGGTCGTCTCAGTGGATGAAGGCACTTCGGCTATGCAGGCGCGCGCCGCTGCCGAAGCTGCCGAGCGTGCTGCCCGTCTGGCCGCCGAACGCGCAGCTCAGGCCCTGCGCTCGCTCGAACAGGTGCAGGTGAGCGGCGGTGAGGCGCATCATCTCTTGCAAGAGGCCAACCAGCTTCAGGAAGAGGCCGAGCGCTTGAGTGCGCTGGCGCAGGAAAAAGTACACATCGCGCAAGCAGTTGAGCAGCGTCTTCAATCCGCCCCATCGTCAAGTCTTGCAGAGATGCAAGGGCCGGATAGAGGACGCGAGGATGAAGATAGCGAACGTTTAGAGGAAGAGGATGACGTGGAAGAAGAGGACGATATACTTGAGATCCATGAAGAGGATGAAGATGAGGAGCGCGAGGATATCGGCGAGCCGCTGGAGCGCGACGAACTGGAACATGCCCCGCCCGTCTTGATTGCCGATTTCGATATGCCTGCACCACCACTGTTGAATCAGTATGAGCGAGCCATGATGGAGTCGCCGCGTAGCTACGCGCCGCATCCGCGCCCCATCGGTTTGTGGCCGATACAACAACAGACAGATACCTCATCCGTTGTTGCCTCAGCAGCCATCGAGCAGATTGAGGAAGAGGAGACGGCGGTGGAGACGGTCACATCGCTGCTGGTGGCCGATGCCGCCGCCGAAGCTGCTGCGCAGGCCGAGGCTTATGCCGAGTCCTGCGCAGCCCGCACACGCGAGGCCCGCCGCCATACCGCGCAGGCCGAGGCCGTGTTGCAGCAGGTGATGACACTGGTTGAGAGCAATGTCCTTAGTGGAGCGACGGCACAACAGGCGTTGCTGGAAGCGGAGCAGGATGTCGTCTCCGCCCAGGAAGCGCTGACGAATGCGGAGGCCGCCGAGGTACGCGCGCGCGAGGTAGCTATCAATGCCGAGGCCGAAGCTCAGGTCGCCGAAGGCATGGCCTTTGCCGCCGAAGCCCATAGCCGCGAGATAGAGCAGTCTCAGGTTCTGCGCTCCACGTTGTTCAACGACCTCGACACGGTTGAGGAGATCGCTGCCGACGAGGAAGAGATGGAAACGCTCAAGCTGCCGGGTGTAAGGCGTATGCAAGCGGTTCAGCCTGGAGAAACGGCTTGAAGCGCTATGTGCAGGGTGCGTGAGCCAGCGAAGGCCATCCATGAACGCTGGCAAGAGATACCCGATGAGCGCGAGGTGGCGCGCCGCTGGTGGCGACTGGTGGTGCCGTGCGACTTGCCGCTCAGCGAGGGTGGTCACTATCGATTGCTCTATGCCGGACGCCCTGGCGGTGCTGTCGGACCCGATGTGCGTGATGCCGTCCTGCTCGTACCCGCCAGCGGGACGCGCATGGTGGGCGATGTCGAGTTTCACAGCGCCGCCAGCGAGTGGCGACAACACGGTCATCAACACGATGCACGTTATAATCAGGTCATGCTACATGTTGTGCTGGTCTGCGACGATTTTCAACCAACGCTGCGCCAGGATGGCAACATCGTCCCCGTCTGTTCGCTCGCCGATCTGCCGCTATTCAAGGCCGAAGCGCTTGCACCGTCTCCCTGGCCTTGCCAGCAGGTGTTACCGTCTATGAGCGCAACTGCGCGCGAACATCTGCTTACACAGGCGGGACTGCTACGCTTTGAACAGAAAACTGCTGCTTTCATCGAGCAATTGCATGCTCTGGGGATGTCGGAACAGCAAACCGGTTATGAATACTGTCTCTTTCTCGCGCTGGCCGAAGGATTGGCCTATGGGCGTGATCGTGCCTTCTTTCGCGCGGCTGGCGCTAGACTACTCGGACTATCGCTGAAGCTGCCAGAGCCGCTGGGGCATGGGTTTGACCCGCCGCCGCTGGATGCCCATCGCCTGCATAGCATGCGTTCGTTGCTTGCCTATCTACCTGCGCTCTGGTCAGTCCTGCGCGAGCATCTATGTGCGCAGCCTGCTTCCACCACGCTCGCTCGCCTGCGCACCTTCTTTCGTGAGACGGACCTGAGCCTTGCGCGCTCTGATATACTGATTTGCAACGTCGTGTTACCCTTTGCGGCGGCGATAGCCCTGCTGGAACACGACACTGCGCTACTGGCACAGGCGGAATGGCTCTACCGCACGCATCCTGGCCTGCCTTCTAACGCTATCACTCGCATGATGAGCGCCCAGCTAAGATTGGAGCGCGAGCCAAAAGGTAGTTGTCAACAGCAGGGGTTGCATTATATCTATCAACAAACATGCCGCGACAAACGCTGCGCGGTCTGCATTGCCGGGAGAGATAGCCTATGAACGCCGATGACACACGGCAAGGACAGGAACAAGCCGAAGGACAGCATATGCAGGAGGGTGAGCGTCTGGTGCGCTTCCTGGCACACGCCGGGGTGGCTTCGCGTCGTCATGCCGAGAAGCTGATCAGTGAGGGGCGCGTGCAGGTCAATGGCGCAACGGTGATAACACCAGGGACGCGCATCGACCCTCAACGGGACCGCGTGACTGTCGATGCTCAACCGGTGCAGTTGGCGACACAGCACGTCTACATCATGCTCCACAAGCCCACCGGCTATGTCTCAACCGTCACCGACCAGCAGCGGCGTCCCACCGTCTTGGACCTCGTACCGGAGGAGCTGCGCCGTCTGCGTCTCTATCCTGTCGGTCGCCTCGATCTCGATACCAGCGGTCTACTGCTGCTCACCAACGACGGCGAGTTCGCCTTGCGCATGACGCACCCCCGTTATGCCACAGAGAAGCGCTACGAGGCCCTGATCAAAGGCCATCCCTCAGCCCAGGCCCTTCGCGCCTTACGCGAGGGGGTGTCAATTACAGAGGATGATGGCCGCATGTTTCGCACCTCACCCGCACAGGTACGTGTACTGCGCCATGTAGGTGGCGAGAGCTGGCTGGAACTGATCATTCACGAGGGGCATAAACGCCAGGTCAGGCGCATGCTGGAGGTGGTTGGCCATCCTGTACACCAACTGGTGCGCGTTGCCGTCGGCCCACTCACTCTCAAAGGACTGCCCGTCGGCTCCTGGCGCTACCTTACTCCCGACGAAGTACGCGCCCTGATGCAGAAAACCCATGCTGCTAAATGAATAGTATTAACTGAAAAATGGCATCTAGCGCGCAGTTCACACGGGGTATAGCCGTTCTGGACAAGAATCTATCCATGATGAGCATGAATAAAATCGGTGGGGACGTCCTTCATGACGTTCTCGAACCTCTTCGATCTGCACACAAAGCGTCATGAAGGATACCCCTACTGATTTATTTGTTGCAGGTTATTTTCTGGCCTCAACGCGCCTTACAATCGTCCAGGCGGTGGGCAGGAGAGCAGCCGCGATGAGAACTTTGATGGTGTCGCCAGGGATGAAAGGTAAGAAGCCGGCAACCAGAGCCTGGGCCGCGCTCATATGCGTGACCACAGCCAGCCAGGGCACGCCGATGAGATAAATGATGATCGAGCCAGGGAGCATCGCCAGCAGAGAGGTGGCGAAACTGCGATCCAGGCCGCGTTCACAGAGCCAGCCGACGACGAAGGCCGCGATAGGATAAGACCACAGGTAGCCTGCCGTTGGAGCCAGCAGTAGATAGAGCAGACCACCGCCGGTAGCAAAAACCGGCAGACCGCTCGCGCCTTCCGCCAGATAGAGCAGGGCCGCCAGTGCGCCGCGCCGACTGCCGAGCGCCGCCCCCGCCAGCATCACGACCAACGTTTGCAGCGTGATTGGCACCGGTGTGAAGCCGAGCGGGATGCTGACGCGCGCTGAGAGAATAAATAAGATGCTGGTTCCAATGACTAATAACCCGTCACGCACCAGCGCCTGAGTGCGGTTGGCGCGCGCGGGGATAAGATAATCCGCAATGGTTGTACCTGGGGCAATTGCCATGTAACAAACTCCTTTCACTACAATGCGATTAGCACCTTCCTTTTGCTGTTCCCACACGAAAAGGAAACGGCAAACATCAGCATATTATATCCCATACTTCACCTATCCTGTAGGGGCGTGATTCATGACGCCCTGAGAGCGGAGCGACGGACGAGTAGGGCAGATAAAGAAACCATGCCGTAGGGGCGTGATTCATGACGCCCTGAGAGCGGCTCGACGGGCGAGCAGGGCAGGTAAAGAAACCATGCCGTAGGGGCGTCATGAATGACGCCCTGAGAGCGGAGCGACGGACGGGCCAGCAAGGAGTGATGGATGCGCAGGGCGTGATGGACTCGCAGGGCGTGATGAATCACGCCCCTACGGGATGAGGTCATTGCCGGTTTGGGGTGAAAAAATCATCATCGTGCCCTGAGAGCGGAGCGACGGACGCGCCAAGAGGGCGTGATGATGATTTTTCACCAGCGACATCGGTGGTCTCGTCGGGCGTGATGAAGGATTTTCACCGGCGATATCGGCGCTCCCGTAGGGGTGTCATTCATGACGCCCTGAGAGCGACTCGGCGACCAAGCAAGGCGTGATGAAGGATTTTTCCCCGAAACCGGCAAAGGCATCATGCGTAGGGGCGTCATTCATGACGCCCTGAGAGCGGCTCGACGGGCGAGCAGGGCAGATAAAGAAACCATGCCGTAGGGGCGTGATTCATCACGCCCTGAGAGCGGAGCGACGGACGGGCCAGCAAGGAGTGATGGATGCGCAGGGCGTGATGGAGGGCGTGATGGACTCACAGGGCGTGATTCATGACGCCCTGAGAGCGGAGCGACGGGCGGGCGAGCAGGGCAGATAAAGAAACCATGCCGTAGGGGCGTGATTCATGACGCCCCTACGGTACCGATTTCGATTGGAAAGGAATTTATTGTCGTTGTTTCGCCTGGTCGATCAAATCGATGATGAATTGTAACTTTTTGATGGTGTGTTCGGCATTGCGGCGGTGACGCTCGTAGCCTTCGGGGTCGAGCAGTTGGAACCAGGCGCGAATGTCGTCGTCGGAGATGTCGTACCACTTGGTATCGGCCTGTAAGCGCAGATAGACGCGCATCTGCGGGTCCTGCTGACGTTTGAGCAGGCCGATGGGTTTAACCCCGGCTGTTCCGGCGGCGCTTTCACTCTCGTCGGCAGCCACCGCCTGTTCCATGCCCTCATCGGGATGAAGCTCTTTATAGATGGCTTCAACCTCGTTGACGCGCACAAACACGCTCGGCCCGGCACGATACGCCTTCATACGCCCATCTTTGATCCATTGATCGATGGTGATACGGTCAACGCCCAGGCGTCGCGCCGCCTCACTCGCGTCGATAAAGGCGAAACGCCCGCCTCCCGGCTTATTTGCCATATCTTTACCCTCTCGTCCTTGCAACCTTGCAATTTAGCTTGTAATCTAGCGTTCTTGCAGCGTGATACCAAAGCCGTCGGGATCGCGCAATGTTGCCAGCGTGCGCCCTGTCACCTGTTTCTCCGGTGGCATCGAGAAATGCGCGCCTCTGGCCTTCAGCACTTCATAGGCGCTGTGAATATCATCGACCACAAAGGCCAGTTGTGCACGACCGGCGGGTGGGCGTCGCTCGGTGGATTCATCTCCGGGTGCGCCGCCCAGGTGTAGGGCCAGCGTCACATCACCGGTAGCGAACTCCGTCCAGCCCGGCGAGGTAAACCTCAGCGGCAAGCCCAGCACGTCGCGGTAGAAGGCCGTAGAACGTGCCATATCACTCACATAAATGACTATATAATCAGGTTTCTTGAACTGTATCTCCATGCTCAGGATTCTCCGTCGTTGCTCGATAAAACATCAAGAGCGTGCTGCCATAGCGCCGCTCATCCTCCAGCCGCAAATGTGTACACGGCACGGCGGTCACGCCGACGCGCTCTTTGGGATGTATCTGCACAATCACCAGTCCCCCCGGCGCGACCAGTGGGGAGCCATCTAACAATTGCAGTGCCCGCGCCGCCATCTCATGATATTGCGGGGGGGCTACGTAGATAATATCATACGCACGCCCTTGCGCGCTCTGTAAAAACTTGAAAGCGTCGCCGTGCAGGGTTTCAGCGCGGTCGGCCAGGCGCGTGATCTGCAAATTTTCACGCAGCAACTGGAGTACTTTATAGTTCATCTCGATAAAGGTGGCGTGGGCGGCCCCGCGACTCAGCGCCTCAATGCCCACGCTGCCCGTCCCGCCAAAGAGGTCCAGGAAACGCGCATCCTCAACCTCGGTCGAGAGAATATCGAAAAGGGCCGTCTTGACACGATCTATGATGGGACGTGTCCCCATCGTCTTAGGGGCCTTCAGCTTGCGCCCTTTGGCCTCACCTGTTACCACGCGCATAATTTTCCTCCCCTAGCAGTTGCAGGACGGCCTCAACCTCGCTCACAAAATCGTCCTGCTTGGCCCAGTTAATAATCTGTTCAGCCTGCTCTACCTTTAGCTTCGCGGGCGTGGTTACTCCCCACACACCTTGCAGCAAATCTCTTAATTGCGCCGCCTCAATCTGCTGCAAGACCAGGCGGTTCAGCACTTTGAGTCGCTCGGTGCTGACGTTATGGGAGCCGCGTATCGCGCGCAATTCATCCAGAATCTCTCCGGCACGCAGCCGGTCATTTGCGCTCAGTCCGTCTTCTTCCTCCTCCTCCTCCTCTATCTCGTCCAGGTCTAGCAGTTCATCATCTTCTGATTGCTCATCTTCATCCGGGCCAATCTCCTCGTCGAAGCGGTTGAGTACGACCGGCTGTTCACGCACCTGTGTACTCACCGGCTCGATCCGTTGATGAGACTGCGCCTGGTTGTTGCTCCCCGGCTCCTGATGCTGCAGAGGGCGCGAAGGGGTTTTGACTATTTCCAATTCAGGCTCAGGTTCAGGCGGCTCCGCATCTCTGGCAGCGGGCGCGATGCGATTGGCAGCATTTTGCAACTCCGGGTGAGCGGCCTTCAGTTGATCGATATCGCTAAAGCCCCCGGCAACCATCGCCTGCAAATTATCTAATGCCTCGCGCAAATTTAAGCCGTTGAGTGATTTGACCTTGAGCATATCCATTGCCTGCTTAGGCGTCAGGTTGAGATTCTCACGGATCGCCGCGAGGAAATCTCGCAAGGGAATGTTGACCTCTGAGCCGACGGAGGGACGCGGTATAATGGGCATGGTGGTGGTATTGCCTGTGGTGGCGCGCGGAGCGGTTATACGATGCTCCTCAGTCTCGCCGCGTCTTCTGGGATTGATGACGTGAGCAGGCGTCTCGATAGTCGGCGGTGATGGAGTGGCGGCAGGCTGCACGGAAGAGGTGGGTACGGGCCGCTGCGTCGAGCGCGGCGGCAGCGTAGATGCCGCTTTCGCCGTCGTCCCACTTCCCGTCACAACGGTAGAAGAGGGCACCTGTGCGGCTGGCGACTGACGTAACATCTGTGCGACACGCTTCTCGACAACCTGGGTTAATTGCCCCATGCCCATCTCGGCTTCGCGCAACAACTTTTCGCGCTGCTCAGCGCTGGCTCCCACAGGCATGGGCACACCCATTTCAACCGTATAGGTGCGTTCACCTACGCTAAACTGTGTGGCGTAGCGCAGCCAGATATGTGTGCCATTCGGCTCCGGTTCGTTTGTGCGGTGGTTCATCTCTCCTCCTGCCTTCCTGCCCGCCAGAGGCGTTGTTGTTTGTCTGACACAGCATCCTGCAATGCATCTGTATTATACCAAATGTTGCCTACCTCGAAATGTTTTAGAAAAGCCGGGCATCGCGTAGGGGCGTCATTCATGACGCCCTGAGAGAGACTCGGCGACCAGGCAAGGCGTGATGAAGAAATTTTCCCCTGAAACCGGCAAAGGCATCATGCCGTAGGGGCGTCATTCATGACGCCCTGAGAGCGGTTCGGCGACCAAGCAGGGCGTGATGAAGGATTTTTCCCCTGAAACCGGCAAAGGCATCATGCCGTAGGGGCGTCATTCATGACGCCCTGAGAAGGGAGCGGCGGGCGAGCAGGGCGTGATGAATCACGCCCCTACGGAGCCGAGGTCGATGGTTAAAAACGCCCTGAGAGCGGTTCGGCGACCAAGCAGGGCGTGATGAAGAAATTTTCCCCTGAGACCGGCAAAGGCGTCATGCCGTAGGGGCGTCATTCATGACGCCCTGAGAGCGACTCGACGGGCGAGCAGGGCGTGATGAAGGATTTTTCCCCTGAAACCGGCAAAGGCATCATGGCGTAGGGGCGTCATTCATGACGCCCTGAGAAGGGAGCGGCGGGCCAGCAGGGCGTGATGAAGAAATTTTCCCCTGAGACCGGCAAAGGCGTCATGCCGTAGGGGCGTCATTCATGACGCC
>DAOTVZ010000048.1:0-43534 GCA_034436045.1 Ktedonobacteraceae bacterium
TCCATAATATCGCTGGCCGGAGTGATCGGATAGCCTGCAAAGTAGCCGCAACCCGCCGCCAACGCACCGGCAACAAGCGCCTGATTACCGTTCAGAACCACACGGTCTGCCTTCTCGACCGCACCCAGATGATACGGGTCGCGCTTCTTTATCTGCTCTTTGACATAGGTATAAGCGATATTGAGCGCCAGGCCATTCTTCTCCATCAGCGTCTCGTTGGCTTTGCGCGAGCGGGAAAGCTTGGACTGCACCAGTTGCACGATGGCCTCTAATGGAGGGCCAAACAGACCGGAGATCGCGCCCAGCATGACCATATTCTTCGTCTGGAAGAGCTGCACCTGTTTACGCGCAATCTCGTTGAACGGAATTGCGTAGGCAATATAATCGCCCGCCTCTGGCGTGAAATCAGACGGATCATAGACAAGGACCCCCCCATGTCGTAGTTCCTTGATATTGCGATCATATGCCTCTTTGTTTAAGCAGATCAACACATCTGCATAGTCGCCCATCGATCTCACCGGCTGGTCACTGATACGCACCTGAAACATACAGGGGCCACCGAGGATTTCAGCCGGGAAGGTGCGGAACGTATAGACCTGGTAGCCCCAGCGCGCCGCAGCCTGGGCGAGAATATCGCCACCGGAGATGACACCTTCACCAGACTCACCTCCAATGCGAATCGTTACTTCATTCTCCATTGAATGCTCCCTGAAAAAAGTTAAAACCGCGCATTATAGACCTGGTAGCGCGGCCTTCTATGTGCAACCCGAAATATTGAGGAGGAGAACATTTCAGAAAAAAGTGCTGTCCTTCCTTGTCGTTGGAACGCGGTAGACATGTCTAAGGGTCGTCTCAATTCCTCCCATAAACAGATATATAACTTTTCCCTTCTACGACATCTCACTTCGCTTCATTACCTCAATCTTCCGCCTTGCCCTTCATTTGAAAACACTGAACAGGGCTATGCACGTAACTGCCCATATTATATCACACACCGACCATTGTGGAGATAGGAAAAATGCGTTTTTTAGCGAAGATTGCAAAATCAAATCAGAAATTGGTCATCCAAACTCTTCCCACCCTCTTCACAGACCACACACAATATGGTACAATGCGCTTCGCAAGGGCCCATAGCTCAGTGGTTAGAGCAGGGAGCTCATAACTCCTTGGTCGCAGGTTCGAATCCTGCTGGGCCCACTCTTCACCCTTCATAATGTATATGTATACTGCACAGCAGGCAAGGTAAACCAGAAAATCGGGTCTGACCCAGGCATACTTTGCACTCCCACCTGACCATGATGTTGCTCAATAACCATTTTGCTCACATAGATGCTACCTTAATACAACAACTTCTCTTCTGGTACGTGTGATAGACCCACCAGCAAGACAAAGCGGTACATCCAGTACAAACCTTTCGCAATGCGGGTGGTCAATGGAGTAACAGAATAAGTATCTCTCTTAAGGAAAAATGACATCAATTGCAACGCCACAGTCCTAGAAAAACGTGGAATATGGCATGTTCCCCTCTCGTTTTCTACAATAGAAGGGGCAAATGAAAGTTATGCATCGTTTAGCATGGAACAGAAAATATATCTCTGCTAAGGCAGGGAAGGAAAAGAGACATGCCACATCTCTCTGCTAACATGGGTACACAGACACCCAATGAACATAAAAAGCCGCATGTGGTCATTCTTGGGGCCGGTTTTGGTGGTCTTGAGGCAGCACGCGCTTTGCGTACTGCACCCGTTATAGTCACAGTGATTGATCGCAACAACCATCATCTGTTCCAGCCGTTACTCTACCAGGTGGCAACGGCTGGCCTCTCACCAGCCGACATCTCGTCACCCATTCGCCATATTCTACACAAGCAGCAGAACACATCCGTCATGATGGGTACAGTCATCGGGATCGACACACAACAACAGACAGTTCAGTTGCGAGATCGCGTGATACCGTATGACTATCTCATTGTGGCAACCGGTGCCAGCCACAGTTACTTCGGGCATGACGAATGGGCACCTTACGCGCCCGGCCTCAAATCGATAGTTGACGCCACTGCCATTCGCCGCAAGATTCTACTTGCCTTTGAGCAGGCCGAAGTAGAGAGTGACGCGGAGCGGCGAAAGGCGCTGCTCACCTTTGTGCTGGTGGGAGCAGGGCCAACCGGCGTTGAAATGGCCGGTGCCATTGCCGAACTGGCTCATAAAGCGCTGGCTTCCGATTTCAGAAACATCGATCCAACATCGGCACGCATCATATTAATTGAGGCAATGCCCAGAATTCTGGCCACATTCCCCGCATCGCTGGTTCGCAAAGCCCGCAAAGCTCTCACCGACCTGGGTGTAGAGATATTGACGGGTAGCCCTGTCACCAGGATTGATGATGAAGGAGTGACGATAGGTGAGCAGCACATTGCGGCAAAAACTGTCATCTGGACGGCAGGCGTCGCCGCTTCACCCGCCGGACAATGGCTACATGCAGAGATTGACCGGGCCGGGCGCGTGAAAGTTGACGACCATCTGGCGCTGCCAGGGCACCCCAACGTGTTTGTCATCGGCGACACCGCCAGCGTCAACCAGAACGGTAAGCCATTACCGGGTGTCGCGCCCGTCGCCATGCAAGAGGGACGTTACGTCGCCAGATTGATTCGGGCCAGCGTGGAAGGTAAAGCCCAACCGGCTCCTTTCCACTACATCAACAAAGGGAACCTCGCCACAGTCGGACGCTCGTTCGGCATCGCCGACTTTGGTTTCTTGCGCCTGTATGGCTTTATTGGCTGGTGCATCTGGCTCACCGTTCACATCTTCTTCCTGATTGGTTTCCGCAATCGCGTAGTGGTCATGTTTCAGTGGGCCTGGGCTTATCTAACCTTCCAGCGTGGCGCACGTCTCATCACCTTTGAATCGTGTCAGCACACCGAACCAACAAAAGCGGAGAAAGAACGTGTCATACTATCAAGCGAGCCGCGTGGGTAACATACTGAAACTTCTGCTACAGGCAAAGCGTGTGGAGTATATAACGCATATTCACTACTAGCAACACCCAATAGCAAGGTGGGAGAAGAGCAATGCAAGCACCAAGAAACGAAAAGCAGGCACGCACGCAAACAGCGACTCAGACACGTCCTCATGAACGTATCGAGGGACAGCCACAGTTTCAGCAACGCTCCTATGAAATTCAAGCCTACGGTCAGCAACATTTTGTGCCACTTGGTCTCCCCGCAGAGACCGTGCAGAGGAATGTTGCCCTATTGAATCAGCTACTTGCCGATTCGATCACCCTCTACAACCTGTACAAGAAGCATCACTGGCAGGTTGCCGGGCCGACCTTCTATCAACTTCACCTCTTGCTCGACAAACATGCCGAGGAGATTGAGAAGACAATAGACCTGCTCGCGGAGCGTATCCAGATGCTCGGTGGCGTCTCTATCAGCATGCCCTTCGATGTGGTGGAGATGACCAGAATCGAACGCCCACCCAAAGGCGAGGAAGATATTCCGGCCATGCTGGCACGCACCGCTAATGCGCATGCTACACTTATTAGTGAGATACGTGAGGCGATTGAGGTCACGAATCAAAATAAAGACTACGGCACCAATGATATGCTCATGTCTGATATATTGCGTACCCACGAGATGCACCTGTGGTTCATCTCTCAGCACCTTGTTGATACTCCACTTGTGCTGGGCGATGGGCAGAGCAAGCCCTAACATCCCCTGGTCATAGGCCGGTGTCAGCCCCTGCATCGGCCTATGACGAGCTTCAAATGCCAATACTGTCCATACCATGATACCCGCGCATGAGTCACAAGCTGATATTCCTCGTAGCAGAGCCAGTTGCAATATGCTATAATGCACGTCACTGTTACTAAAAATTTCAAGTGCAAGAGGACATAGAGACAGGCAATGACTACGTTTTACGATCATACCAAAATTTATGTGAAGGCGGGCGATGGGGGGGACGGCTCTGCGCACTTTCGCCGCGAGAAATTCACGCCCTTTGGTGGCCCCGATGGCGGGGATGGTGGACGCGGTGGCAGCGTCTATCTGGAAGCCACCAGCAATATAAATACGCTGATTGATTATCGCTACCGCCATCATTTTAAGGCCGGTAATGGCGAGGCAGGTATGCGTCAGAAAATGCACGGTGCGAAGGGAGAAGATGTGGTGTTGCTCGTTCCTTGCGGCACTATTGTGCGCGACGCCGAGACAGGAGAACTGCTGGCCGACCTGGTGGAAGATGGCCAGCGCGTCATGGTCGCACGCGGCGGACGTGGCGGCCTGGGCAACACCCATTTCGCCACCGCTACCCACCAGGCCCCCAGAGAGGCCCAGAAGGGCGAGCCGGGCGAGGAACGCTGGATCACGTTGGAGCTACGCCTGATCGCCGATGTGGGGCTGGTTGGTTATCCCAATGCCGGTAAATCAACCTTGCTTGCGGCAGTTACGGCGGCCCGCCCCAAAATCGCGGATTATCCATTCACCACGCTGGTACCGAACCTGGGCGTCGTCGAGGTCGGCGATGTCAGTCGCGGCGACGGCTTTGGCTTCGTGTTGGCCGACATTCCGGGCCTGATCGAAGGAGCGGCCCAGGGTGTCGGGCTGGGCCATGAATTTTTACGCCACATACAACGCACCCGCCTGCTGCTGCACCTGGTAGACGGTGCCGCTCTGGAACGTGATCCCTGGCAGGATTTTCTCGCCATCAACAAAGAATTGGACGAGTATGACCCGCACCTGGCTTCGCGTCCACAGGTGGCGGTGTTTAACAAGATCGACGTGCCGGAGGCGCAAGAGCGCTGGCCCGCCTTCAAAGCGATGGCAGAGGCAGCAGGCTATCCGGTCTTCGCCATTTCGGCTGCGGCGCATCAAGGGACAGAAGAACTGATGCGCTACACTGCGCGTCGCCTGCAAGAGATCAAACGGCAAGAGAGCGAGCAGGTCGAACAGATGGCCGTTGCGCCACAAGGGCCAGTGCTGAGGCCACAGCCGGAGGATGCGTTCACCATCACAAAGGAAAATGGCGAATTTGTCGTGCGCGGCAAGCGTATCGAGCGCATCGTGAGCATGACCGACCTGGAGAATGAAGAGAGCATGGATCGTTTGCAGGTCACGCTCGAAAAGATGGGTGTGACGAAAGCTCTCGAAGAGGCCGGTGTGCAGGTCGGCGACGTGGTACGCTTTGGCAAAGTCGAGTTGTATTGGGGAGAATAGTGTCAACTAACGCTCGGCGCTATGGCACATTTGTACATACGTATTCCTACCGCCGTGTATGCTTTTCCCAGTTTTCAGCGAGCAGCTAAAAACGTCATAAAACGGGGTTGACAAACATTTGGTTGGTGGTGTATCCTCCATAACAACGTAACCACTCATGACAGAGCGTTCCGGCGAAGTTGCTGTTGTAGCCTCTGTCTTCATTCGCGTGAAAACGACAGAATTTTGTAGACTACTTTGGAGCAAGGCATATGTCGAAAATGTACAGTCCGATTAGAAACGCAGCAATGGAAGCTGCACAGGACCGTACTCAGCGTATGCCTTTTTCCATGTCCATGCCTGCTATGTGCATGGCAGCAGCAGCGGCGGCAAACACCATCCTCTTAGAAACCGGCGTAATCACGTCGGTTTCTTCTTTTGTAACCGCCACCCTCATTAGCCTTATTACTCTTCTTCTCCTTGTAGTACTCGTGGTACTTATTAGCCTCATCCTTACCGGCCTTACCGGACTTGTAGGGCTTGAGAGTCTGGTAGGGCTTACAAACGAGGCAGCCACAACATACATACAGGTGATGCAGGGAGAGTAACGGGAGCAACGAAGCGCCCCTAATCCAAAGAAGGTTTCCTCATTGAGGGCCTCCCTAAATCGGGAGGCCCTTTCCTTTTATCATGATTTTCGGTTTACCAGGAGGAATTATGGCAATCGCAGCAAAGATGATTCAGCAGACGGGTACAGCAGAAGCATACCCCACCACTTCGCCCGACATACCAGCACGAGAACTGACAGGCAGCCAGATTATCTGTGAAGCCCTTGAACGCGAAGGGGTAGAACTGCTTTATGGCTATCCTGGTGGAGCAATCATGCCCTTCTATGATGCGCTAACTGGGTATCCTTCGTTGCACCATGTCCTGGTACGGCATGAGCAGGCTGCCGCACACGCCGCTGATGGCTACGCGCGCGCCACCGGCAAGGTCGGCGTGTGTGTGGCGACCAGTGGGCCAGGAGCGACCAATCTCGTTACCGGGCTGGCAACTGCATTTATGGACTCGGTGCCAGTGGTGGCGATCACAGGCCAGGTGGCAAATCCTTTCATTGGGCGCGACGCCTTTCAGGAGACCGACGTACTCGGCGTCACACAGCCCATTACCAAGCACAATTTTCTGGTGCGCAACGCAGATGAAATTGCCGAAATTATTCATAAAGCTTTCTATATCGCGCGCAGCGGTCGCCCCGGCCCTGTACTGATCGACATTCCGAAAGATGTACAGTTCGCTAAGGCTCAGTATCGTCCAGTGGTCATGAATTCAGAAGAGTATCTGCGTAGCCAGCAGCCCACGCCGCCTCCCACTTATCTCATCGCGCAGGCCGCTCACCTGATTGCGCAAGCGCAACGTCCGCTAATTATGGCCGGTCACGGTATCATCCTGTCGGGCGCTTATAATGAACTGCGCACGCTCGCGGAAAAGACCAATATTCCGGTTATCACCACCCTGCTGGGCCTGAGTGCCTTCCCCGACACTCATCCCTTGCATATCGGTATGCCGGGCATGCATGGCCCCGCACACGTCAACCGCGCGATTGGTGCCGCCGATCTGATTATTGGCATCGGCTTGCGCTTCGACGACCGCGTGACCGGCAACGTCAGCCAGTTCGCCCCTCATGCTAAATTCATTCATATCGACATCGACGCCGCTGAGGTCAACAAGGTCAAAGTGGCCGCTGTGCCGATTGTCTCCGACGCTAAAGTCGCTTTAACTGCGCTGAACAAAGCTGTCGAGCCGACAGATAAGAGCGCATGGCTGGCGGAGATTCGCTCCTGGGAGGCGAAAGATAGAGAACGCCAGAGCAGCATCAGACGCAACGATAACTATCCCGACCCCGTGAGCATTCTGGAGGCCATTCGTGAGGCCGCAGGTGATGAGGCTATCATCGTCTCAGATGTGGGCCAGCACCAGATGTGGACGGCACGTTTCTACAAGTGGACGAAGCGCAACAGCCATATTACCTCCGGTGGCCTGGGTACCATGGGCTTCGCACTCCCTGCTGCGATGGGCGTGAAGATGGGGCTACCCGACACGCCGGTCTGGGTGGTTGCCGGTGACGGCGGTTTCCAGATGAATATTCAGGAACTGGCAACACTCCAGCAGGAAGGTGTTACGCTCAAAATCGCCATTATGAACAACGGCTATCTTGGCATGGTGCGCCAGTGGCAACAGTTCTTCCACAACCACAACTATTCCGAGACACCCATCACGGGACCGGATTATGTCAAACTGGCCGACGCCTACGGCCTGACTGGCATGCGCATTACGAGCCGCGCCGACGTGCCAGCCGCGATTCAGAAGGCGATTGAAACAGAAGGTACCGTGATTATTGACTTTGTGATCGAGCCGGAAATCAACGTGTACCCGATGGTCGCTCCTGGCGCTGCCATTACGAACATGATTGAAGAGGCATAGTCCAATAAAAGCGCAGCAGGAAATACAAGGGAAGCACAATGGGAAACATGCAGATGAGTACAACAATAGAGCGAGCAGGACATTCCAATATTCCGCCGGATATAGCACGCAACTATATCTTGATTATGCTGGTCAATGATCGACCAGGGGCTGTTGATCGCGTGGTCGGCCTCATGCGCCGTCGCCGCGCCAACATGCAAACCCTGGTGATGAGCCAGAGTATCACCCCGGCAGTGGTACGTCTCTCCATCATCGTCAACGACTCGGAGGTGGGCATTCACCACCTGGTTGAGCAGTTGCGCAAGGTCGTCGATATACAAGAGGTCATCTCTCTGACGGCGGAACAGGCCATCACCCGCGAACTGGCCTTGATCAAAGTTAGCAAGGATGACGCCAATTTCAACGACATCATCGCCTGTGGTCTGCTCTTCGGAGCGCACACGGTCGATGTCACGCCGGAAACCGTCACGTTAGAGATCGCAGGCAGCGTCGAGAACGTCGAGAAACTCATCGAACGCCTGCAAGCGTATGGCATTCGAGAGATTGCGCGTTCCGGCCACGTCTCGATAGCACGCGGGAACGAACAGAACTAACACATCTCAACAATTATAGTAAGGAGTTAACGGATTTATGGCAACTATCTATTACGATGCAGACGCAAACCTTGAACTTATTCAGCACAAACGGGTCGCGGTCATCGGCTACGGGAGCCAGGGGCATGCCCACGCGCTGAACATGCGCGATAGCGGCTGTGATGTCGTAGTGGGCCTGCCCAAAACGAGCCGCAGTCGCGCGAAGGCCGAGGCCGATGGACTGCGCGTCATGACCCCGGCAGACGCCGCCGAGCAGGCCGACGTCATCATGATCCTCATTCCCGACCAGCATCACCACGATGTCTACGAGCGCGATATTCGCCCAGGCCTGGCCCCCGGCAAGATGCTGATGACGGCGCACGGCTTCAGCCTGCACTTTGCACAAATCGTCCCGCCCGCCGATATCGATGTGGCGATGGTTGCGCCCAAGAGTCCCGGTCACATGCTGCGCCGCCTCTATGTCGAAGGCGTCGGCGTGCCCGCGCTGTGGGCGGTACACCAGGATGCCACCGGCAATGCCCAGGCGCTGACGCTCTCCTACGCGCGTGCCATTGGCTGCACCCGCGCCGGTGTACTACGCACTACGATTGGCGAAGAGACCGAAACCGACCTGTTTGGCGAACAGACGGTGCTATGCGGTGGCATCACATCGCTCATCCGCAACGCTTTTGAGACTCTGGTCGAAGCTGGCTACCAGCCGGAACTGGCGTATTTCGAGTGCATGCACGAGATGAAGCTGATTGTAGACCTGATGTATCAGGGCGGCATGAGCTACATGCGCTACTCGGTCAGCGACACAGCCGAATTTGGCGACTACATATCCGGCCCACGCATCATTGACGAACACGTGCGCGAGACAATGCGCAAAGTTCTGAGCGAGATTCAGGATGGTACATTTGCCAATCGCTGGATTCTCGAAAACAAAGCTGGGCGTCCCAGCTTCCTGGCGATGCGCCGCCGCGCCGCCGAACATCAGATTGAACAGGTTGGACGCGAACTGCGCGCGATGATGCCCTGGCTGAATCCAGTCACGACACAACCCGGCAGCAACGAGGCCGATGCCAACGCCAAAGCAACGAAGTGACATTGATACACTTTTAAGGAGGAGACAAAACCATGGGAGACCCTGCGGTAGTAAAAATTTTTGACACGACCCTGCGTGATGGCGAACAGTCACCCGGAGCAACGATGACGCTCGAAGAGAAACTGCTAGTCGCTGAGCAACTTGTACGCCTGAACGTAGACATCATCGAGGCCGGTTTTCCTGCCGCCTCCCCCGGCGACCTGGCCGCCGTCAAGGAGATCGCCCGTCGAACAAAGGGGCCGACCATTATTGGCCTTGCGCGCGCCAATACCAGCGACATTGATGCCGTCTGGGAAGCTGTACGCGAGGCCGAGCGACCGGCAATCCATGTGTTTCTTGCCACCTCTGATATTCACCTCCAGTACAAACTCAAGCTGAGCCGCGAAGAGGCGCTTGAGCAGGCCACATCAATGGTCGCCTACGCGCGCAACCTCTGCCCGACCATCGAGTTCTCTGCTGAAGATGCCACGCGCAGCGACTGGGATTATCTGTGCCGCATCGTCGAAGCTGCGGTCAAAGCCGGGGCCACGACCATCAATCTGCCCGATACTGTCGGCTATACCACGCCCAACGAGTACGAGGCACTCTTCCGCTATGTGCGTGAGCGCGTGCCGGGTATGGAAGAGGTGACGATGAGCGCTCACTGCCACAACGACCTGGGCATGGCAACCGCCAATACGCTGGCGGCCATTAAGGCCGGAGTGCGTCAGGTCGAGGTCACAATCAACGGCATTGGCGAGCGCGCCGGTAACACCGCGATGGAAGAGGTCGTTATGGCCCTGCGCACCCGTCCAGAAGTCTTCGGGGCCGATACGCGCATCAACGCCCAGGAGTTCCTGGCGACCAGCCAGCTTGTCAGTCGTCTCACGAGCATTCCGGTACAGCCCAACAAGGCCGTCGTCGGCGCAAACGCCTTCGCGCACGAAGCTGGCATCCACCAGGATGGCGTCTTGAAAAATCGCCTGACCTATGAGATCATGACTCCACAATCGGTCGGTTGGAAAGATACCAAACTGGTTCTCGGTAAGCATTCCGGTCGGCACGGCCTGGATGCGCGTCTGCGCCAGCTTGGCTATCGCCTCAACGCCGAAAACCTGAAGGCCGCCTATAAACGCTTCGTCGCCATTGCCGATGAAAAGAAACACGTCACCGACGACGACCTGCTTCTCATCGTGCAGAGCCTTGAGGAGACTCCGGCGGCGATTTAACAAACAACCATATGGGCATGATGATGAATTTTCACCATCGACATGGGCCATCTCGTAGGGGCGTCATTCATGACGCCCTGCTCGTCCGTCGCGCCGCTCTCAGGGCATGATGCATCACGCCAGATGGCATGATACCATTGCCGGTTTCGGGGCAAAAAATTCATAAATGGTGCCCTGTCCGTCGCGCATGTGGTATGTGTGACTCTCGCGGAACAACACCCACATCGGTCGAGATGCTTCACGGGTACGAGATGGGGCACCAACAGGGCGTGATGATGGGGGAGGTTCGTCATCATGTCCCTCGGATGGTTGTGTTTGTTGGAAAATATGGTACAATAGTTTTGCTTAATGAAAGGATTACAAGATGCACGGTTCATCAGAAAGGCAGGTAGCCGGCGATGGCACTGGTATTACCTGTCTCCGTCACAGTTCGCACACCCGCAACGTCGGCTAATCTTGGCCCCGGCTTCGATAGCCTTGGGCTGGCATTACAACTCTATAATCGCTTCGAGGTAGAGGAGTGGAATGGTGATCCACTGCAACCCCTTATCGAGATAGAGGGTGCGTTGGGCGCAAGCCTCTCTACAGGTTCCGACAACTTATTCTTCCGGGCCTTTGCCCTACTTTTTGAGCGCAGACAGGTGGAACTTCCTGCTGTGCGTATTCGTATGTCCATCAATATTCCCCCAGGGTGTGGCCTGGGTAGCAGCGCGACCGCAGTGGTGGGAGGGCTGGTAGCCGCCAATGAATGGTTGCGTCTCCACCAGTTAGCAGTGCCGAAAGAAGAACTACTCGATCTGGCTGTCGAGGCCGAGGCCGGAAATCATCCAGACAATGTTGCACCCGCACTGCTCGGTGGACTGGTTGCCACCACCAATGTCGAAGGAAAAACGCACGCGATTAAAACGCCCTTCCCCAACGACCTGAGAGCAGTCATTTTTACCCCCTCCTTCCCAATGGACACCGTTGAGGGGCGAAAGTTGCTGCCCGCCACCTACTCTAAGGCCGATGTCACCTTTAATACCGGGCGCGTGGCACTCCTGCTGACCGCATTGCAGACAGGTCGCTACGAGCTGATCGGCGAAGCCATGCAGGATCGCCTGCATCAGCCCTACCGCCAGGCGCTCTTTCCCGCCATGCCCGACATCATTAACGCCGCAGTAGCAGCCGGAGCGTATGGAGCTTGCCTTTCTGGTGGAGGTTCATCCCTCATTGCACTCACCAGTTCCCGCTTCCACGAGGTTCTCCAGGCGATGCAGCAAGCCGCTCGCGCCGCCGGAATCGATGGAACGGGCATGGTGTTACGAGCAGATCAGCATGGAGCGCGCGTGCTAAATACCGCGCGCAGCCGCATACGAAAGGAAGAAAGCGCACGCTATGGCAATCAATTCTACTGGTCGCCCGACCGACCGGGGAGCCGACGGCGAGAACAGGGCGAACAAACCTTCGTCTGAGCGTTCCGCAGAAGTGGTTGAGGCGCTCGCCTCAACCATGTTGCGCTGCGTCGAATGCTCAGCACTCTATTCAGCATGGGAAACAAACCCTCACACGGGGATGCCTGCGCCGCGTTATCGTTGCGAGTGTGGGGGCGTCCTGGATGTTGAAATGCGTCCATACCATCCCCACACGGTAACGGCGATGCCCACTGACCGACAACGACTATCGGGGGGCCTGGAGACACCAGCAGACATGCCACCCACTGAGGGCGCAGCCTGGCGTCAACTCTTTGACGAACGCGCTGCCACACCGCCTATCTGGCCGGTCGGCTCTGATGCCATGCTGCTCAACAGCAGCGGCGTCTGGCGCTACCGCGAACTGATCTTGCCCGCACCGGAGCAATACGTTGTCAGCCGCCCGGAAGGCAACACCGGCCTGTATCCGGTCGGCATAGAGAATTGCGGCCCCACACGCATCGGGCATCGCCAGATCGGTCTCTACGCTGGCCTGGAGCGCTTCTTCCTGAAACACGAGGGCGAGAATCCCAGCGGTAGTTTCAAAGATCGCGGCATGACCGTCGGTGTTACGATGGCGCGCATGCTGGGCGCAAAAGCGGTAGCTTGCGCTTCTACCGGCAATACTTCGGCCTCGCTGGCCTCCTACGCCGCACAGGCGGGCATGCGCAGCATCGTCTTCTTGCCCGCAGGCAACGTGGCGGGCGGCAAACTGGCACAATCGCTGGCCTATGGCGCAACCACCGTGCAGATCGAGGGCGACTTCGACGATGCCATGACTCTGGTTGAACAGGTCTGCAACGAGATGGGCATTTATCTGCTCAACTCGCTCAACCCGTACCGCGTCGAGGGACAGAAAGCCATCGGTTTCGAGTTGTTGCAACAACTCGACTGGCAGGCACCGGACTGGCTGGTGCTGCCCGCTGGCAATCTGGGCAATACCTCCGCCATCGGTAAGGCTTTCCGGCAGGCATACCAGCTTTCGCTCATCGGGCACATGCCGCGCATCGCTTCTATTCAGGCGGCGGGCGCGAATCCGTTCTATCGTAGCTTCACACAGGGCTTCGCGCGCCGCGAAAGCGTGCATGCCGACACGGTTGCCACCGCCATCAAAATTGGCAACCCCGTCAGCTATACACGCGCGCGCCGCGTTATCGAAGAGTCCGATGGCATCGTTGAGGAAGTGACCGACGAGGAGATTCTGGCGGCGAAGGCGGTCATCGACCGTGCCGGTATCGGTTGCGAGCCTGCCTCCGCCGCGACGCTGGCCGGTGTACGCAAACTGGTCGCCCGTGGTATCATTAAACGCGATGAGCGCGTTGTTGGCATCCTGACAGGGAACTTGCTGAAGGACAGCAAAACGGGCATCCCGCAAAGTGGCAGTGGCATCACAGTTCAACCAACGCTTGAAGCGGTCAGGAGTGTCCTGAGCCTATGAAGTTGGCCCTGACAAAAGAGCGTTCATTCCCATCTGGGGATGAACGCCCATCAACCTATCGCACTGTTGCAAAAACTCTATTGTCCTGCCGGGAACTCTATTTCATTCTAGCCATCGCAGCTTTCTTGCGTTTCTATCTTCTGCCAACAACAGAGTTTGACGACGATCAGGCCGCCGTCTTTGGCATGGCCCATAACGCTGTGCAGCATGGATGGCTGGTAGCGACCAGCAATATCGCCTCCATTCACATCGTCAATCCTCCGGCGGTGATCTATCTCTACATGTTGCCCGCGCTCTTTAGCGCCAATCCGCTCGGTGGGGCCATCTTTACCGCACTCTGTAACACACTGGCAGTTGGCCTGTGCTATCTGTTCGTGCGCCGCTACTATGGCCGTCTGGCAGCTACCATCGCCACCCTCTTGTTCGCTACCGCAACCCTGGCTGTCTTCTATGCGCGCTTTATCTGGCAGCAAAATCTCTTGCCCCTCTTCGTCCTGCTCTATATCTTCAGCCTGTTCCTGGGCGTAGTGGAACGCCGCAAGGGCTGGCTCTTTCCAGCAATAGTGCTACTGGGCCTGCTGATTCAGCTACATGCCAGTACCGTACTACTTTCAGCGACTCTGCTCGTCGCGCTACTCCTCTCGCCGGGCACGTTGCGCTGGCGCGACCTCGCTCTCGGTCTGCTGGGCCTGCTGCTTATTTATTTCCCCTATCTTTTATGGGAAATCGCCACAAAATTCAATGACGTTCAGATATTGCTCAGCGCTACCAAGCAACACGTTAAAACACCCAACCTGGCATCCTTTTACTATCAATTGTTTCTGAGTCCCTACAACCCAAATTTGCTACCGGCCAATCTTCACGCGCCAATCTATGTCGTCAAACCCTGGATAAGCTGGCTCTTTCAAACCATGCACTGGCTCAATACCATCGCCATGCTGTTTCTCCTGCTACGCGCGCTCTGGCCGGTTGCGGCCAGAGCAGATACAGGCGCTTCGACATCTGAGGAAACATTGTTGGATACTCCATCAGCCACGCGCTCCCATGAAGACACAACACACAGAGTTTCAACCTGGTTTGATGGTTTACCAGTTCCTGGCTATATGAAACGATGGTGGCTCAATCTGCTTGCAATGCCCGCTCGCTGTGGCCTGCTGATTCTACTGGCGTGGCAAGCCATCCCGCTTTTCCTGCTCTCGCATATGTCCACCGAACTCTATCCCCACTACTTCATCTTCTTCCTACCAGGGCAATTCATCGTCATCGGCATTCTGTTCGCTCAGCTCGTCCATTGGTGCGAACGCTTCGGCACCTGGGGTGAGGTTGCGCGCCTGCTGACCATCTGCCTGACAATCTTGATTACGACCGCGCAATTTGCAGGCAGCTTCTCCTCTGTACTCGATTATGGACTGGGCTATTATAATGAACTACAAATCGGCAACCCCTACTATGACGATCTCCATTCGCTGCAATATGCTATGACGCTAGCCGACCAGATAGCTCAACGTAACCATCTCAATCACGTGTACGTTTCAACAAACCCCTCAACGCAGGCGGCACTGGGCTACTTAGCGGCGCAGATGCATACGCCCACGACACTTTTCGATGATGAATATTGTATGGTATTACCTGCTCCGACCGATGGCCCGGCTGTCATGCTGGTCAATCCCTATAGTTCGCTCACCCAGAGTTTGCTGGCACACTTTCATGTCGCCAGACAGGTGGCCCAAGCGCCGCGTCTGGGTGGGCCGCCATTCCGGCTCTATATTGTGCGCTCATTACCAACAACGGCGACGGTGGGTAGCCTCGGCGACTATTTACGGTTAGCCACCATGAGCCAGCCGACGCTGTTTTCTGCCGATCATAGCGAGTGGTACGCTACACTGTGGAATATGCTTCGTTCGACCCCGGCACAGTACCGTACTACGTACACATATCAGCTACAGGAGACTCCCAATGGCGTGCAACATCGACAGGACACCGCCACGTGTATGCTCAACTCCGCGCGTAGTGGCGATCAACTTATTGTGGCCTTCAATATGCCGACAACAACGACACATGTATCTTTTGTCCTATTCAGGGGGCAATTCTACCAGTCTTCCCCGTATAATCTAGTATATGGCCCCATCACAATGGAGACATATATCACTCGCCGGACACATTCAATCGCGCTCGGCTCAATACGCTATTCAACGGCAACAGGATAAGCAACGGCTTTACTTTGCAACACATAGACGGCACTGAATACAACATGTAAGTGTGCATGAGGAAGAGGAATGGTGTTGAAAGTTCATACAACACCGGCAGATACCACCGCCCCAAAGAAAAAGGCGGGCATGCTTCCCTGGTGGCTCTGCTGGGAAACCTATCTTATTTTACTGGTCGCAGGCTCCTTGCGCTTCTACAAGATCAACACCACCGAGTTTGATCAGGATCAGGCGATGCTCTTTCGTCTCGCGCATGACGCGGTCGCGCATGGCCTGCTCCCTGTCACCAGCAATGCCGCCTCTATCGGCATCTCTAATCCTCCCGGCGTGATCTATCTCTTCATGCCGGTTGCGCTCTTGACGGCAAACCCGATGTGGGGCGCGGTGCTTGTTGGCCTGTTTACGACTATCGCTGCCCTGCTCACCTACCTCTTCACACGCCATTACTATGGCCGCATGGCTGGCACGATTGCGGCTCTGCTCTATGCTACCGCTGCCGAGCCGCTCAACTACGCCCGTTTCATCTGGCAACCCAACCTCATGCCCCCCTTCGTCGTACTCTTTATATTCACGCTCTTCATCGGCGTGGTCGAACGGCGCAAAGGCTGGCTGTTGCCCGCCCTGGTGCTTTTCGGCATCCTATACCAGATGCACCCGACAACCGTCCTGCTCGCCTTCCCATTCATACTTGCGCTACTACTCTCCCCCGGTACATTGCGCTGGCGCGACCTGTTCATCGCTATCGTGATATTGCTCGTCCTCTTCTTTCCCTATCTCCTGTGGGAATACGTCACGAAATTCGCCGACCTGCGCACACTCTTTACGTTAAGCAAGCAGCACGCTAAGCTGGATAGTCAGGTTTTCTCCTTCTACCAACTCTTTCTCAGCCCCTTCGGCACGCCTCCAACGTATCCAACCTCTGTCGTGCGACGCCTCGTACCATATCTTTCCTGGCTGAAGACCGTCTTGCCCATGCTGGTGATCGGCGGTTTGCTAACAACATTGCTCCTCCTCATCAAACCACCTGCCAATCGCTGGCAGAGGTCAGTAGAGCCAACTCACCTGCCCTGGCCACGCTGGCTACGTGCCCTGTGGGCCGATCCCTACCGCTGTGGCCTGCTGGTACTGCTTATCTGGCAGATAGGGCCGGTGCTGGTGCTGCTGCGCCACTCGGTCGATCTGCACGCCCAATATTTCTTCTTGCTCATGCCCGGCCCATTCATTTTCATTGGGCTGTTCTTCTCGTCCCTGGTCAGGTGGATAGGCCACCTGTTGCGCAATCTGCCATCCCTGGCGGCTATCTTGCAGGCTGAATTCACCGCCTTCGCCGTCATACTTATTCTCACGCAATTCGTCGGAAGTGCCGCCGCCGTTTACGATACTAGTCACGGCAACTTCAGCGACCGCGCCTTCCAGCCCTATCCTTATCACAATGACTTGCAATCATTAACCGGCGCGCTCCATCAGGCCGATCAACTGGCACAGCAACAGCATCTCAATCATGTCTACATTACGTCAGACGCTGCAACAGAAACGGCACTCAACTATCTGGTAGCGCAAATGCACACACCCACAACACTTTTCAGCGCGAACTGCCTCGTCCTGCCTAATCCCGACGCTGGCCCGGCAGTGATGCTCGTCGGTCCCTATGACGACCTAACCAATGCCTTGCTCTCGCACTTTGCCGAGGCAACCCTGGTCGGGCACCTGCCACGCCTCGGTGGCCCACCATTCTCGCTCTATATTGTGCGAACGCCAGCAAGATCACAAACTAACCCGCAGGAGAGCTTTCCGCAGTATGCCCAGCTTCTTAATGGGACACTGATACCTTTCACCTTCCAACATCAGTCCCATCTCACAGCACTCTGGAGTATCCTCCGCAGCGCAGCACCTGCTTTGCGCACCAGCTACAACTACCAGATTCGCGCCACCCTGCCAGATAAACAAACACATATAGCGCAGTGCGGGCTAACCTCGCTACGCCAGGGCGACCAGCTTGTGACGGCCTTCGGGATGCCGAGTGGCGCGGCGCAGCCGACAGAGGTCACGCTGCAAACGGTCTATTTCGTACAAACACCAGTGAATCCAACCTACGGGCCATTCCATCTGGAGACAGATAGCGAGCAGAGTACCCCCTGGTATCCACGTCCCAGCGCAACCGGCAAGCTCTCAATCACAGTTCCATAAGAAATACGAACTATCGGGTGCTTGCTCCCCCTGGCATAAGTTACTCACTAGCATAAACTGGACATCACTGATACAATACTATATGTAAAAGGATAGGGTGTAGCAGCATAAGATCGTGTCTGCCTTACGCTGGCTCGAAAGAAGGTCAGTTATGAGCGTAAATAAAGGCAAAGGGAAACGAGAATGGGAATGGTTCCCACGCTGGGAGATGCCTTCTGACCCGGTCAAAGCGGTCTTCTGGTTTATGCAGTGGCTCCTCATCGTCCTGGTACGCTACTTCTGGGTGCCGATTATCATCATGGCCATTTATGAGTGTGTTATCAATAGCGCAATTGGCGGCATCTTCTACGGCCTCATTAGCGGCATCATCACCGTGTTGATCGGACTCATCGTGTGGGGCATCTTGTATGCTCTACGGGTACTGATCCAGGTAAGTACCACCGTTTCACGCACTATCTCCGATATCAACGAGATGCAGCAACACTTCACAGAACGTGCCCGCAATCCCTACGGCCCCTTTACTCCGTTTAGAGAACCAGAACAAGAAGAGCGCATTGTCGAAGGAACCGTCACGAACCTGGAAGAAGAACGCCGAAAGCGACGCAAAGAACAATAAGGATAATTAATCCAGAAAGATCATCAGTATACAAGGTAGGCTTGACAACGGCAAATTATTCAAGTATTCTATTGAATAAGGGAATATTTGTATAGCTTGTGCAAGGCCAGGGAGCTTTCATGCACGCCTCACCTTCCTCAACATATGCGAGACATCTCTGCCGATAAACAGTTCACATATTTCATGTTCAGAAGAGGAACAGAACACTATGGACTCCGTTGAAAAACGTGCTTTTAAGCTTGAGCTATATGAGCAGTTTGCGCGCATTGGTAAAGCTCTGGCCAATGCTCACCGGCTGGAATTGCTTGACGTGCTTGCGCAGTGTGAACGCAGCGTGGAAGCGCTGGCGCAGGAGACGGGACTCTCGGTGGCAAATGCCTCGCAGCACTTGCGCATCCTGCTGGCGGCCCATCTCGTAGAGGTGAGACGTGAGGGCGTGTCCATGTACTATCGTCTGGCTGATGATAGCGTGTTGACACTCTGGCACGCGCTACGCACAGTTGGAGAAGCCCAGCTTGCCGAGATTGATCGGGTCGTAGAAACCTATTTACATCATCGCAACTACTTGCATCCTCTCACCGCCCAGGAACTCTTCGAGCGCTTGCAGGATGAGGAGGTGATAGTTCTCGACGTGCGTCCGAGCGAGGAATATCGGGCAGGCCATCTTCCACAGGCGCGCTCGCTCCCCGTTACGGAATTAGCGGCTCGCCTCTCAGAACTTCCACCCGACAAAGAGATTGTGGCGTATTGTCGTGGCCCGTACTGTGTCTTTGCCGATGAGGCCGTGAGCCTCTTACGTCAGCACGGCTACCGCGCCCGCCGCTTGCAAGAGGGGCCAGCCGATTGGCGTTTGCTTGGATTTCCCATAGCAGTAGGTGACTCTGAAGCAGTAGGCGATCATGAATAAGGAGGAAGTGCGATGACCCCCACGATCACCGTTGAAGAACTACGAGCCTTGCTTGAAAAGGGTGCGCCCGTCACTATTCTTGATATACGCCCAACGCAAGACTTTCTTGACTGGCATATTCCCGGCAGTCTCCATGTGGACGCCTATGATGCGCTCAAAGCACATGATCCAACGGCGCTAACTGTCGTGGAACTTCCGACCGATCAGCCTGTTGTGACCGTGTGCGCCAGTGGCAAAATCAGTCAAATTGCCGCCGACTTCCTTGCAACTCACGGCTTTCACGCCTTTTCCCTGGAAGGTGGCATGAAAGCCTGGAGTCTTGCCTGGAGTAGTGCCGAGATTACTGTCAACAATGCTCCAGTACATATTATCCAGGTGCGGCGCACGGGCAAAGGCTGTCTTTCCTACCTCATCGGCATAGAGAAAGAAGCCTTCGTCATCGATGCCTCCCTCGACCCGCAGGTGTATCTCGATCTGGCGAGAAAGCGGGGCTGGCACATTACCCGCGTCTTCGACACGCATATTCATGCCGACCATCTCTCCCGTTCACGCCAACTCGCTGAACGGAGCGGAGCCATACTCCTGCTGCCCGACCAACAACGGGCATCGTTTCCCTTTACGGCCTTGCACGATGGCGACACCATCGTCACAAAAGACATGATGTTGACAGCGCTGCACACACCGGGACACACACTGGAGAGTACCTGCTATCTACTCAACCATGCTTTTCTCTTTACCGGTGACACACTCTTTTCCACCAGTGTTGGGCGTCCCGACTTGCACGCTGATGAGCAGGAAGCACGGGCACGGGCCGCACTACTCTATCACAGCCTACACAAGCTGCTCGCTCTACCCGCAGAGACGTTCATTCTGCCAGGGCACACAAGCCAGCCTGTCCCTTTTGATGGTGTGCCCATTGGCGCGCGACTTGCCGAGATCGACGAACAGGTCGATCTCTTACATGTGAGGCGAACGGTGTTTGTCGAGACGCTGATACAGCGTCTTCCTCCAACTCCACCCAACTACGAACGTATTACGCAACTCAACGAAGCAGGGTTCCTTCCTGATGAGGATATTACAGAATTAGAAGCAGGAGCTAATCGCTGTGCCATCACTTAGACCCTCATTATCTCAACCTGCAACACCGGTAATTCAACTTGGCCTACGCCCCAATCTGGTACAGTTTAGCCTGCTAGCCACAATCACCTGTGGTGTGGGGCTGGTAGTTGGAGTCGAGCGTGTCGTCGTGCCGGTGCTGGCGAAACATGACTTTGGTATTGCCTCGTTCGTGGCAACGCTGGCTTTTATCGTCAGTTTCGGCTTTGTCAAAGCAGCTCTCAACCTGATTGCAGGCCGTCTAGCCGACCACATCGGGCGTAAAACGCTGCTTGTGCTGGGATGGGTGATCGTGTTACCGGTACCGTTTCTGGTCATCTTCGCGCCATCCTGGGGCTGGGTGGTAGCGGCTAATGTGCTGCTCGGTATGAATCAGGGACTGGCCTGGACGATGACGGTGACGAGTAAGATCGACCTCGTTGGCCCGAAGCAGCGCGGTCTGGCAATGGGCATCAACGAGTTCTCCGGCTATGCGGGCGTGTCGCTGGGAGGGTTTGTAGGAGGCTACCTGGGCAGTCTCTTTGGCCTGCGCGTTGCCCCTTTCCTTTTTGTACTGATCATCAGCCTGCTCATGCTGCTGGCTTCGCAATTCTTTGTGCGCGAGACACTCCCTTTTACGCATATGGAAATGCAACAGCCTACACAGCGCCAGCAATCGAGCGCCAAAATAGAGTATGCACTATCGGATAATGTACGCCCTGGTTTTGCCACCATTTTTGCGTTGACGACCTGGGGAGATCAGGCGTTAGCAGCAGCTTCGCAGGCAGGGCTGATCGAAAAATTCACCGATACGCTGGCCTGGGGGCTATTTCCGCTCTACTTCGCCAGTCGCGGACTCTCTCCCGCCGCGATTGGAGCAGTTGTCGCGGCATACACAGGCACATGGGCTGTTTTGCAAATCTACACCGGTCATCTCACCGACCGTCTTGGGCGCAAATGGCCTATTGCCTGTGGCATGTGGCTGGCGGCTGGCGGCATCATTATCGTGGCCATAACGAGGCTGCTCCTCTGGTGGGTGATCGGAGCGATTATCATGGGCATCGGGATGGCCCTGCTCTACCCGACGTTGCTGGCTGCCGTCAGCGACGTGGCAGCTCCGCAGTGGCGGGCCACCTCACTAGGGGTCTATCGGCTCTGGCGTGATAGTGGCTATGCTTTCGGCGCGCTCGCCATCGGTATTGTCGCGGATGCCTTTGGTCTGCTGGCTGGCTTCTGGTTCTCTGCCGCTATCATGATCGCAAGCGGCGCAGTGGTGGCACTCCTCATGTACGAAACGCTCCCATCGCGGCGCGTCGTCCATCCGGCATAGGAACGGAACCTTCGCCCAGACACAGCTCTCCTGGTTGCGCCCAGGAGTGATGACCGGTAAATATTACCCTCTACAAACGTGTGAAGAGGAGAGAACCATGCTACAGGTCCTGCTGTCAAGAAAGATGCACCACTTATCCAGGAAAGTGGGGAAGGAAAAGATTCTATGCGCATCTCACCGTCGCCGGAGATACATACACCCACCGAGATAGCCAGCACTGCGACCTCAGCCCCACCGGTACTCGGTGAGCGCAGCCTTATGCTGATAGCCGTCGTGCGCATTTTCGTCGGCTTACTCTGGTTTCAACAACTGGCCTGGAAAATGCCGCCAACATTTGCCGGGCTGCACAGCTATGTGGTCAAAGAGGCACAATATACGTTCATTCCTGGTTATGCCTTTATCCTCAGAAATATTTTTCTGACCCACTTTCTCGTCTTAGGCACATTTGTCTGGAGCGCCGAGTGCCTCGTTGGACTGCTACTGCTCTTTGGACTGTTCAGCCGCCTCGGCGGGCTGCTGGCAACGATCCTCGCCTTCCAGCTCTACGCGGGCCTGGCCTATGCACCCGGCGAGTGGTACTGGACATATGGCATGCTGGTGCTGTTGGGTCTGACCCTCATCGCGGTTCCCAGCGGGCGTCGCCTGGGCATCGATCAACTGCTCGCGCCGCGTCTGCAACAGACCGCGCGAAAGAGTTCTCTCGCGCGCATTGCCTCATGGTTCGTCTAAAGGAATTCAAGAAAGGAATCGTATGCAGTCTACAGTAAAACTCGGCGTGCGCGCCGGAGCGCTGGCCGGCCTGCTGCTGGTTGGCCTCTTCTTCGCCGACTATGGCCCCGCTACCAACCTTAACACGGAGGCACATTGGGTAGCCCTCTCCGGCAATGCCTTTAGCAAAGTAATCGGGGCGCTACTTTTGATCGTGTTGGGCGCGCTCTTCGGCGGCTTCTTTGGCCTGGTGATGCGCCGTCAGCCGACCACGCTCGCGCGTTTCATCGTCGTGGGATTGCTCACCGGTCTGCTCTGGTGGGGGGTGTTGGTACTGCTGGTCAGTGGTCTGCTCTGGCATATTCAGCAGTCACCCTATGGCGTGCTGTTCTGGCTCATAACAAGCCTGGTGTACGGCCTGGTATTAGGGAGTATTACAGGAAATATGACAAGAGAGGTACAACGGGCACAATACGAGGGAGCACGCGCATGAACTATCGTCAGCAGACTCCACCTTCCTTTCCACTTCTGGCCCGCAAAGACTATACCGCGCCTTCCATCTTCACGCCGGAAAATCTACTACGAGAGGCACGCCGCCAGAAAGGACTGGCCGAGGGAGCCGTCCCCGCGCTCTGTGTGCTGGACCCGGACGGCGACCTGGTAGACTATTTGTGCGCCACGGGGCAAGCGCGGCCTCATCCGCACTGGGCTTGCTATCATACAACGCTCTTCACCTGGGAGCAAGACGGGATCGAGATCGGGATTATCGGGCGAGCCGTTGGTGCCTCGTTCGCTGTACTGGTAGCCGAGGAACTCTTCGCCTCCGGTTGTCAATTGCTTATCAGCATCACCTCAGCAGGACAACTCTTCGAGGTAGCACAACCGCCCTACATTGTCCTGATTGAGCGTGCGTTACGCGATGAAGGCACCAGTTATCACTACCTTTCTCCATCAGACTACAGTACACTCAACCCGACCATTCGTGAGCATCTTCTGGTCGGCTGGGATCAGACATGCCAGCCACTCTTCACGGGAGACGCCTGGACGACTGATGCGCCATTCCGCGAAACAGAGGCCATGATCGCATGGGGGCGCACGCAGGGCCTCCTGGCGATTGAGATGGAAGCGGCGGCACTCTACGCACTGGCGGAAGCCAAAGGCTATGCCATCATCTGCTTTGCGCACATCACCAATCAAATGGCCTTGCAAGAAGGCGACTTCGAGAAAGGCGTGGCCAACGGTAGCCTCACCGCGCTCTCGGTGATTCAGCAAACGGCACGGGCACTCAGGCTTACTCGCTAGCTCGCCTTCCAGGGCGTCCCGTGCCATTGCTTATAACTCATTTTTCACACGCCATTGTCGCCACGCCTCATCCATCGGAGCAGGCACATAGGAGAAGATCAGTTTGCCCTGACCTTCAAGGCGATAATCTCCCAGCGCGGCTGGAATGACAATTGTTTGTCCGCGTGAGAGTTGCTCATGTCGGCTTAAAAATGGGCCATAATGAATGACACATTCCGCGCCCAGTGACGATAAAATGATGCAACTCCCCTCGCTGTGGTCGTTCAACACGCCCCGGCCCTGTTTGTGCGGATCAAGATGCAACTCACGGCTCACGAAATACTTACAGGCCGCCAGGCAGCGATCCTCATAGGCGGGGCTACTGCTAAGCAGAATCGGAGTCACCTTGATCTTCGCCGACGGCTCATAGCGCGCCACATCTAGCGAACGTTCGATATGCAGTGGACGTGGCTTGCCATCGGCAGACAGACGGCCATAATCATACATACGGTAGGTGATATCCGAATATTCTTGTAGCTCATAGAGCAAAATACCGCCGCCAATGGCATGAACCGTACCAGCCGGTACAAAGATGACATCCCCGGCTTGCACCACCTCTTCATACAATAAGTTTTCGAGCGTAACGGTTCGAATAGCCTGCTCTACTGCTGCGCGCGAGGTCGGCGCTTTAAAACCATGCACGATCTTCGCCCCTGGTTCAGCCGCCAGCACATACCAGAACTCTGTCTTCCCCAATTTGCCGTTCTCATAGGCAGCGGCATAGGTATCTTCAGGGTGTACCTGCACAGAAAGCTGTGCATTGGCATCAATGAACTTGGCCAGCAGGGGAAAACGCCGTCCAAAAACAGCGAGCGCCTGCTGACCCAGCAGGGCATCGCCCCACCGTTCTACAAGCTGGCCCAGTGTCTGACCTACATAAGGCCCATTGCGCACAACAGTACTGATTTCCGTCTCCCACGCCTCGCCAATGGCGACATTACCGGGGGGTAGTTGCTTCCAGCGCTCACGCTCCAGCCGCCGTCCTCCCCAGATAGTCTCATGCAACGATGCCTCTAAAGCAAGAGGGTACAAATATTCCACGCTAACGCCTCCAAAATATTTTGCTGCTTCGTGCCTTGCACGTTCTCTCTATTCTAACGAGCAAGGAGCGCCCCCTCGATCTGGCGACGCAATTTATCGCGCATCACAATCCCTTTAACGCGATAAATTTCCTGACCACCCTTGAAAAAAATTAGCGTAGGTACCCCCTCAATATTCCACTGCTTAACTAGTTCGCCTTGCTCCTCAACATTCACCTTCGCAAACAACACCCGATCTTGATACTCCTTGCTGATGGAGATGAATTCCG
This sequence comes from Ktedonobacteraceae bacterium, assembly GCA_034436045.1. GTDB lineage: Bacteria > Chloroflexota > Ktedonobacteria > Ktedonobacterales > Ktedonobacteraceae > H111-94. The sequence continues at coordinate 25,147 of DAOTVZ010000048.1, forward strand.
GCTCCTGAATCTGGCAAGTGTTGCTCTGCTCAGCGTAGAAATTGACAATGACCATTTGAGGCGCTTGCAACACCTTCTCAGCAAAGTCCGATGTGGTAACATATATATAGGTATCTGCCATAGAATTCCTCTTCTATCTGTCGGCGATGATCTTGTTGTTTTTCAAGGTATCACCCTTGCGAGCGGAATGTCAAGCGCCGAGAAGGACATAGCAGAGCGAGCGCAATGCGTTGCCTTGTTGCGTGAGTGCTACTTTGCGCTCGCTCTGCTATGCCCTTTTCGGCGCTCATTTCCTCCATTCATCGATCAGGCCAGCAACGCCTCGGCATCTTCGATGATATACCGGTATCCCTGCTCGGTCAGGAATAATTGACGATTAGCGGAAAATTCCTGGTCACAGGTATCGCGGGTGACAACCGAGTAAAAGTAGGCCAGGCCACCATCGGTTTTAGGGCGCAAAATGCGTCCCAGGCGCTGGGCCTCCTCCTGACGTGAACCGAAGGTGCCGGAAACCTGAATAGCCACATTCGCGTCGGGCAGATCGATGGCAAAATTCGCTACTTTACTGACCACCAGACGCTTGATCTCACCGCGCCGAAACTGGTCGTACAGCCTTTCACGCTGATTGGTCGAGGTACGTCCGGTCAGCAACGGCGCGTTCAATTCCTCGGCCAACATTTTAAGCTGGTCGAGATATTGCCCGATAATCAACACCTGGTCATCACTATGGCGCTCCGCCAAGTAACGCGCGACGCGCAGCTTGGCCGGGGTTTCGGCGGCAATGCGATATTTCTCGCGCGTCTCAGCCGTAGCATAGTTCAATTGCTCATCTTCGCTCAGACTGACACGTACCTCGTGACATTCCGCCGTAGCAATCCAGCCCTGACGCTCCAGCTCGCGCCAGGGGACATCGTACTTCTTGGGGCCAATGAGGCTGAAGACGTCGGCCTCACGTCCATCTTCACGCACCAGCGTGGCAGTCAGCCCCAGGCGACGCCGCGCTTGAATCTCCGCCGTGATGCGGAAGACCGGTGCAGGCAGCAGGTGAACCTCGTCATAGATAATCAGACCCCAGTCATAACTGGTGAAGAGCGAGAAGTGTGGATAGAACTCCAGCGCTTCTTCCTGCTCATTATTGATCGTGCGCCGATAGGTGAGAATTTGATAGGTACTGACAGTAATCGGGGCAATATCCTTGCGATCACCGGTATACTCGGCAATTAAACCAGGCTCGATGTCCGTCTTATCCAGCAGTTCGTTGATCCACTGGCGTACAGCAATTGTATTGGGAGTCAGGATCAGCGTGGCGCGTTGAATCTCGGCAATCGTCGCCAGGCCAACAATCGTTTTGCCCGCGCCGCAAGGCAGCACGACCACGCCGCTACCACCGCCAGGGGCACCACCGGCATAGAAGGCATCTGCAGCGGCCTGTTGATAGGCGCGCGGCGCGAACGCTTTGCCCAGTCGGCTCGTCTCACGCAGACGAATGGGTAAAGGCGAACCATCGGTATAGCCGGCCAGGTCTTCGGCGGGAAAACCAATATGGATCAGCGCCTGCTTCACGTGCCCACGACGAGCTGCGTCAATTTGCAATGTATGCCTGTCGATAGAGCGCAGCAGATAGGGCTGCATGCGCTTGTGATGCAGTACCTCCAGCAGCAGAGCCGCATCATCCGAAACCAGAAACAATTCATCACTGTGCGCACCACCGCGAACGAGTTTGATGCGTCCATAACGGCTGATATAGTCGCGGATGTCGGTGGCAACGTTATTGGGAATGGCATACTTGCTGTAGCGTGCCAGGAGTTCGAGGATGATGGAAGCATTCATACCCCCGGCGGCGGCATTCCAGAGAGAGAGCGGAGAGAGACGATAGGTGTGAATGTGTTCAGGCGATTTTTCCAGTTCCGCGAAACGTGCCAGCGCATCGCGGGCCTCAGCATATTGCGGATGATCTACCTCCAATAAAATAGTACGATCACTCTGAACAATTATCGGATTCCCAGGATTCATCATTTATACTCCAGGCATACTTGCCCACGTTTTTACATACTTCATAATGGCAGTAATGGCAGGCTCCTCATAGCCTCTCATCAGATGGCGCGCCCCTGTAATCACCTTAATACCTTTCGGACCGTCAAGTCGTTCAACGAAAGGCTCCAGTTTATAAAGCGGGCAGATTTCATCGAATTCACCGGTAACAAACAATTTGGGGCGTTCAAATATTCTAGGGAAGCCGCTGCTGGCACGAAAGAGCGGCAGGCTGATGGCTACCACTGTGCGAATGCGCGGATCATACGGCGCATAGAGTAGAGCAATATAGGCACCGAAGGCATGACCGATCACACACACCTTCGCCGGATTCACGCCTGGAATGGCCATAGCAACATCAACTGCGCCCGCCACATCCAGCGGCTCCAGACGCCCGTCGGTTTGTTGGCCCTGGCTCTTCCCCACACCGCGAAAATTGAAACGCAACGCGATCATCCGTTCCGCTACTAACCGCTGAGCCAGCAATTTGATGAGATTATCGTTCATATCGCTACTGGCCGGTTGCGGATGACAGAGAATGACCACAGGGGCCTGCTCTACCCCTGCTGGTATGTGTGCCACACCCTCAAGTAAAAAAGCCGGTTGCCCTCGACTTGGAAACGTAATTGGTCGCTCAATCGGTAATGATGAGGTCATCGCCTACCCTTCTGTTGCTCTGACGGTTTCTTGCGTATCCATCTTATCTCAGGATGAGCAATGCGTCAACTCTCTGACACCAACAGACATAGCGGCACATTGTTAAATAACTTGAAGAAATTTGAGAGTCGAAAGACTTTCCAGGTGAACAGAAGAATGTTATACTAGGGATGATATAATTATCCGGGGTCGTTTGGCGGATGGGTGACAGAGAGATGGCAGATGGGTGTGGAGGAGAAAATTTCATGAATGCAGATCAACAACATGGTCATAGCCTTGCCGCTTCACTTCCGAGGCGCAACGGTCTTGATCGCTCGGAACACGAGAGAAAGGAACCTGTAGCAGTTCGCGTATTTTGCCGTTCTTTTCTTCCAGTGTTCTCTACCTGAACGTTACCTTCGGAGGGGGGAGGGCGTCAGGCTCCTAATACGCTAACGATCAATAGTCTGATGGATGACTTGCGCTATTGATACGAGAGCGCAGCAGGAAATGCCTTGCAAGAAGCAAAGTGTTTCTTTACACATGTTGCCTTGCAAAGGCAGGATAAGTGCCGATGTCTGTATACACTATAAGGGATTTTCTCTCTTATTCCCCTATTGTTTATACGACAGAAAAAGGTAGAAATATCTCACTACTTGCAAGGACGATCCTGCTGAGCCAGTATTGACGTAGAAGAGCCAGCGGCATAAAGGATATGGCATCGTAGTATAGTGAAACGTAGAGGCAGGAACACGCATGATCAATATTTTAGTCGTCGAGGATGAGCGGCTCATCGCCAGGTTACTCAAGGATATCCTGGAAGTCGAAGGGTATCAGACAGTCTCGATCCTCAACGGCGAAGAGGCGATCCAATTCGCGCTACGTGAAGCACCCCAACTTATCATACTGGATATCATGCTACCGGGCATTGACGGTTATGAGGTGATTCGTCGTCTGCGCGAACACCCTAAATGTATGCATATTCCCATTATCGTCTTGAGCGCCTTCAGCTCACCCGCAAATAAAGCCCACGCTTTCGATTTAGGAGTTGATTGTTACATCACCAAACCCTTTAACGCTGACGAGCTACTGGCCTGTGTGCGTCGGCAGCTCGCTCGCATGCAACAAAGCTCGCTTTCACCGCTGACACAACTTCCCGGTGGACTACAGTTGGAGCGAGCGATGGACTACAAAATCAACGGCATTGATCCCTGGAGCATCCTCTACCTGGACCTCGATAACTTCAAAGCCTTCAATGATGTCTACGGCTTTCTGGCCGGCAACTCGATGATTCTGCTTGTTGCACAAATTTGTCAGCAGGTGGTACACGACTACGGCAACGTGGAAGACTTTGTTGGGCATATCGGCGGCGACGATTTCGTCGTTGTCAGCACGCCTGATCGCGCCAAACTGCTCTGTCATCATATCCTGAAACGCTACTATGCTGAGAGCCGGAAGCTGTATCGCCCCGAAGACGTGGAGCGAGGCACGATTAGTGGCCTGGATCGTAAAGGACGCCCCTATCAGTTCCCGCTCGTCTCTCTCTCTATCGGCGTTGTGAGCGGTCAATTCTACTATCCTCATAGTCTTGAAGAGATCGGTTCACTGGCGGCAGAAGCCAAGCGCCGCGCGAAACAGTCACCTGATAATCTTTTCTTTCTCTCTTCGCCCTGGAACCTCCCACACACAAATTATTCGCATGCGCTTCCTCATCTCTCTTCTTCCGCCTATATCGGCAGCATGCCCATACTGGTCAGACAGGACGGAGGGGCCACCAGCGCGCACGAACGCTTTCATCTCATGGAGGATATGTTCGCCGAACTGTAGCTACTTCTGGAACCGTATGGCAAAAAGCCACACATTTATGATATGCTAACGCTAGTCTTCTAAATCAGTAAGAGCGAGCAGACACAAGTGATGCGCTACCAGGAAACTTTCCTGGCAGCACATCACGTGCTGAGGAGATGTGATGGTTACGAGCCAGCCAGATCAGGAACACGATAAACTTTTAAACGAACATGAACAGGCGCTTAGTGAAGAGGAATACGCAGCGCAGCGGCAGGCCATCCGCGAGAACGCCAAACAGGTGATGCGCGACAGTGGCTTAGCCGAAATGTTACATGGTATTAATAAAAATCTGCTCAAAGGTCGAGGCTTCTTTGAAGAGTATGACTCGATGGTGCTATTCAAATGGGGCACAGGATATACACGACGCCACATCTGGGTGGAAGTGCAAGGCAGTACACTGCGTTTCCGCTTGAATCAGCATCGCAAGTGCCCACAGCCCGCCCCACAATGCGATGGCGAATACCATACCTTCACCCGGCCAATGTGGGCCAACAGAGCGTTTTTACAGGCAGAACTCAAAAAATATTATGAACATCCGGTCGCTGAAACCTCTTCCGATTAGAGGTGACGGAGAGTGCAACAATAATGATGAAATTCTCTAACCGAAATCGGCACGATACCATTCTGTAGAGACGGGATGCCCGCTTTCGGTCAGCGAAATTCACTGCACTTAGAGAGGTTCCAGGAGCAGTACCTGAGTCGTCCCTAAAGTACCGATAAAACGATTGATGGCTTGATAGGTAGTATCAGCATAGAAATCTTCGCGATCAGTGCTATTGGCCCAACTAAGCAGGTTTAGAAAAACATTTCCACGTGGGGGTTCCGTTCTACCCGGCTCAGGCTTCGCTTCCGATGGAGCAGAGGAAACAGCATCTTCCGGCCCGCCACGCGCCAGAAACGCGAAGGCCAGCAAGGGAAAACGCGCCTGCCGCCGCAAAGCCTCAATCCAACCCTGCTGGGCCAGCTCTGCTTGTTCAGGGCGAATAAAGGCCAGGTGTGCGGCAGCATACATGGGGGTCGCTGCCGGACGAGTATACCCCCAAAGATAGTGCATGAGCCATTGTTCAGGAAGAACCATCAGCAGTTCCGGGGCCGAGGTAAGCAACAGACGCCTGGGGCTATGTTGCTCATAGGACTCGTGCCAGAACTCTTCACTACTCCAGGTGGTCAACATCAGGAAATGGGATGCCCGCCCACGCCCACGATAGAGATTCAGATTCATCAATCCAGGCGCGTGCCGAATCGTATCAGCGATCAGGCGCATACGCACACCGGCATCCACTTCGCGTTGTGGATGGGTATGTACCAGTGTTACAACAAGTAGTTCCATAGCCCACCTTCCGCCGACAAGCTTCTGTTTAAGACTGCCGGATAGAGTAAAATACTTAAAGTAGCTATTACAGCATTCTTGCAAGAGTGCCTATACAGCATAACATACATTGCTGAACAATGCAACAACTATCTGGTCTGCGGGTGTGTTTCATATTTTTGCATAGAAGGCGGGAGGTGGTAAACTAGAGAGAAAAAGCCAGGAGAGGGAGAGAGACGAGCATGAAACTGAAGAAGAACCGGCGACAACGCAGCGAGCAAATCCAGCAGGTGAGTGCGGCCATGGGCGATCTGCTGGGGATGACGCAGTGGAGGAAAGAGCATCCCAAGGCGACGTGGGCCGAGATCGAAGCGGCGGTGGATGAGCAAATGAACCAGGTACGGGCGCAGATGCTGCAGGACCTGGTGCAAATGGGAGAGGAGCATCCCTGGAAGCAGCAGCCGGAAGAAGAGCGCCCGCGCTGTGCGACCTGTGGGAAGGAGCTCTGGCAGCGAGGGGAGCAGACGCGGGACATCTGCACTACTGGGGGAGAAGTGGTGGAACTGCGACGGCACTATGGAACCTGCCCCGCATGTGGGGTGGGCTTTTTTCCCCCTCGATGAGCAGTTAGGGCTGAACTCCCATGCGCTCACGCCGCGTGGGCAAGAAACGCTGGTGCGACTGGCGACGTGGATGCCCTTTGAGCCAGCACGTGAGTTGCTCGCCGACCTGATGGGCATCGAGGTGAGCAAGGCCACCGCACGCCGCCTGACGCTGCAAACGGGAGGGTCGGCCCTGGCTCTGGATGAGGCGGAGCAGGAGTGGCTCAAGCAAGAGCTGCCCGAGGCCGTCTCTGAAGCCGACAAGCAAGCCATCAGTGCGGATGGAGCCTTTGTGCATCTGGTCGGAGGGGAGTGGGTGGAAGTCAAGACGCTCTGCATTGGCGAGGTCAGCCGCAGCAAGCGTGGGGAGATCTGCAGCCAGCACCTCTCCTACTTCTCGCGGCTGTCTGAGGCCAGCGACTTTGAGCAAGCTGCCCTGGTGGAAACGCATCGACGAGGGCTGGAAAAGGCCAGGCAGGTGTGCGCGGTGCAAGATGGGGCCATGTGGCTGCAAGGGCTGGTCGACTACCATCGCGCTGATGCCGTGCGCATCCTGGATTTTGCCCATGCAGCCGAATACATCACCGAGATCGGGCAGGAGGTGACCGCCCGGGGAGGGCGCTTGCCGAAGCGGTGGGTGGAAGGGGTCTTGCATCGGCTCAAGCATGAGGGTCCCAGGCGGCTGCTGCGCCATCTCCGATGGTTGGCCGCTCGCTATCCGGGTGACACCATCCAGACCGATCTGGCGTATTTAGAGAAACGCGAGGGACACATGCAGTATCCCACCTATCAGGCCGCCGGCTGGCCCATTGGCTCCGGCAGCGTGGAGAGCGCCAACAAGCTGGTGGTGGAAGCGCGCTTAAAAGGAGCTGGGATGCGCTGGCAAGGGTACAATGTCAATCCCATGCTCGTGCTGCGTAACGCCGTCTGCAACCGACGCTGGCACGAGACCTGGAGGGCGGCCCAGGCCAAGCAAGTAGCCGACCGCCGCAGCCACCGACAGACGGACAGCCAGCACAGACTCACCCAGGCCCTTTGGACACTGGCGTCCTGGAGCGTGCGCCTCGCTCGGCTTTCGCGGCCACAGCCAACGGCTGGCCTCTGCGCTCCGGCTCCTGCCCCGCAGCCCGTTCGTCGCCCCAGCACTGCCTATTCTTGGCGCAAGCCCTTTTTGAGGCGTCCGGCTTCCACCTCTGTGCGTACGCCGGAGCCGGGTGCAAAAAAATGAAACACACCCCTTAGGAATCGAACCCTTGACGGCAATTAATGCCTTGTGATATACTCTCGCGGTAGGATATAAGATTTCCATGGAAGGGTATCCGACTCTAGCAGTTTATTCGACTACTAAAGTAACGTGACCCCGCTTGAGAAGCCTGTCTCTATGAGCGTGTAACTCAGTGGTAGAGTATCCGACTTTTAATCGGGTTGTCGTGGGTTCGATTCCCACCACGCTCACCCCTGATATCGAGTGGTCGATACTCACAAGGGGCATCACTACATGTATACAGCGTTATATACATGTAGTGATGCCCCTTGTAGGTATGGGGCAAGTTCGGCTCGCTGCTACCTGTAGCGACATACACTCGTGTCATATTAAAGTCAGATATCACACAAGGCGGGAAGATCATCGTTGTATCCAAATCCCCGCTATAAGCCGTAATAGAGGTAATAATGCAGAGCGAGATAGGCAGTCTGTCTACGGTGTATACGACGGAAAGGATATTCCAGTAGCGAAAAAGCGTAGGCCACCGACGGTCAGGAGCGTTTCAGCACGTTCTACCGCCGGGCCACGCGACACCTTGTTTGATTTCACGTAACATGATACACTGAGAGCAACGTTCAGCCGTAAGAAGCTGTTCTACTCACGTTACCTTGCCATCACAGTGTTAAATATCACGAACAGGAGGCGGCACCATCTCCACAGGTGCTAGCAGAGAACAGGCGGGAGATGGCCCGATTAGATGTGACTAAGAGAATACTCGTTATTGACGATAAAAATGAACTATTGCATCTCATGCGCAGAGTACTGGAAGACGAGCAGTACCAGGTTTCCATCCTACAAGAGGGACGCTATGCCTACGAGCGTGTGAAAAGCCTGCTGCCAGACCTGATTATTCTCGACCTCAAATTAGGCGATGCGTCAGGTCAGGATATTCTTAAAGAACTCAAAAATGATCATGTCACAGCCGATATTCCCGTCATCGTCTATACAGCAGCCTTTTTCGAGGCCGATGAAGTCGCCAATCTCATTGAAGGGAGTCCGCAACGCTACCACAACGTCTGCCTGCTCAAGAAACCCTTCGAGCTAGATGCTTTGCTGAACCAGGTAGAGAAGATGCTCGATAGTAGAGAATAGCAGGAAGGCAATGGTCACTCTATTATTCCCGTGAGATGGTATTTTTATTCTGTTGGCAGGCACTATCATGATGATCACTCAAGAGAAAGGGGGTATGAAGACATGAAGTTTTTCGCAGGGCTTATTTTGGGAACCAGCATTGGCATCGTCATCGGCCTGCTCCTCGCGCCGCAGTCCGGTGCGGCCACGCGCGCGCAGTTGACCGAAGGCAGCATCACACTGCACACTAACGCGATTAGCGAGGAGATTCGTAATCGCGCGAGCGCAGCGCTGGCACAAGGCCGCGAGGTCTACAATCGTGCTAAAACGGAACTGAACGAACGCTACAACCAGGCGAAATCCGGCAATCTCTAAAAAACCTTGTTAATGGATTGGGACATACACGCAGGAGTCCTCTGTATGTATGTCCCAATCCATTAACAATCACTCGTACTTCTTGATAAGTTTCTCGACCAGGTTGCCGATTTCATGCCAGAGATTATGTTGGTAGTCGAGCATGCGGGCCTGGTTGAGATCAAAGTCGCGGTTGGTGGCATCGACTTTGGCATGCGCCTCAAACTGTCGTGCCAGAGTCAGCGTGCGCTCGCCGCGTCCGTGCAGATAGTTTACCAGTTCATGCAGGTCTTTGAGCAGGGCATCCAGCTTTTCATCGCTTGTTGGCATGATGATCTCCTTCCGGCGGCATGATTTGCAGAGCATCGGCAAACCGATTAAAAAAGTTGAAGAGCGCGATGACGCTGGTGATCTCGACCAGTTGCGCATCGTCAAAATGGCTTTGTAGCTCAAACCACAACTCTTCGTCCACGTCGCGCGCGCTTGTCGTGACAATCTCCGCATAGCGCAAGGCCGCCAGTTGCCGGTTAGTAAACAGATGTCTATGCGTATCGATATGATAGAGCGCGTCCAGCAACTCTTCACTCACTCCCAACTGCTTTGCCAAAGCAGTATGCGCGGACATTCAATAGAAGCAGTGATTGACCTGCGAGACACGCACGGCCAGCAACTCTTTCAATTCCGGCTCAACCGTGCCTTCGCGCATAGTGGTAGCGAGCATCCGCATCGCGCTATCGGCAATCTGCGGACGATGTGCCATGACACGAAAGAGCGTAGACATATTGGTCACCCCGGAGGTCGCATCTGCTGGAATCGGCGCGCTCTCATCGGGGGGAATGCGTGACATAAGGTAACGATCCTCTCTTTAGCCATTTACAAATGGCCGTTTTTCACCTCTTATTGTAATCAAGATGCTGAGGGGGATGCAAGCAAGAAGTCGCGCACCTGCTGCTCTGCCTCGGTTAGCATGGTTGGGCCGCCCTCAAGCCAGATGATGCGGCTATCGCGCCGGAACCAGGTCAGCTGGCGGCGCGTGAAGTCGTGGATGGCATATTTGAGGCGCTCAACCATTTGCGCTTCGTCGGCAAACTCGCCGCGCAACAGACGGGCGATAAAGCGGTACTCCAGGCCCAGGGATTCCAGGCGTTCATAGCTCACTCCTTCGTCCAGCAGGCGCTGCACTTCCCGCACCATACCCTGCTGCATACGTTCGTCTACGCGGCGGTCGATACGCTCGTACAGCACGGCTCTGGGCCAGTTGATACCGAGCATCAGACAGCGATAGAGAGGCTGCGCGTGGCCCCGCTGCTCTGAGAAAGGTCTACCAGAAACTAAACAGACCTCCAGGGCGCGAATCACGCGGCGGGGATTGTTGCGGTCGATAGTGGTCGCGCTGGCCGGGTCCAGGCGCTCTAATTGTGCCAGCAAATCAGGTAACGGTTGTTGTTCGAGTTGCTGGCGTAACTGTGGTTGCGGCGCAATAGCGGGAATGGTAAGATGATCAACCACCGCCTGGATATAATGGGGCGAGCCACCAACCAGGAAAGGCAGTTTTTGACGCGCCAGGATAGCATTAATGGCCGCTATGGCATCGTGCTGAAATTGCGCTACCGTATAGACCTGGCCAACATCCACCACATCGAGCAGATGATGGGGCACCAGGGCCTGCTCTTCCGGCGTGACTTTGGCGGTGCCGATATCCAGGCCGCGATAGACCTGGCGCGAGTCGGCAGAGACGATTTCACCTTGAAAGTGCAGGGCCAGTTCAATGCCAAGCGCGCTCTTGCCCGACGCCGTTGGGCCAAGCACGACAATTAACGGTGGAGCATCAACTAGCGCGTTATCAACGGGATGCGGCACACATTCCTCCACAATTTCTCTCCACGACCTGACTATGAAAAGCCTGCTACCATCGAATCACGGGCGTTGTTGCTTTGGTTTCAGCAGATGACTCACGCGCATCTCCAGCGCCAGTAACACGCTGCTACCGAGCAGAATAGCCAGCAACGTCAGAAGGCTGAATGCGATATGCGTGGTGAGCAGGAAGCCCAGACCGGCACCGGCGAGGAGGGCAAGAATGCGCACCAGCCCACGCAGACGCAATAAGGCCCAGGAAACACCGTGCAGGATATAGTCACTGATAAAGGGATAGCTGCCGACGGTGGCACCCAGCGCGACACTAATGAGCAACACGAGCATCTGTAACGGCGGCAGCGCGTTTTTGAAAGCCGCCTGCCAGAGTTGGTTGACCAGCGCCTCCAGCAATAAAGCGCCGCCCATGCCAGTGCAGGCGCGGTTGATATATTCGTCGCGCGTCCAGGCATCACTGCGATGAACCAGCAGCGCACCCAGGGTGGCGGCGGGAATAGCGGCGACCAGCACCAGAATTGTCCAGACAGAGGGCATCAGCGGTGCCTGCTGCGCCAGAAAAGGCATTTGCGCAACCAGGGTGTAGCAGAGGGAGGCCAGCATGAAGGCCGCCGAGAAGGTCAGGCCGCGCTGCATCCAGCGGCGTTGCGTCGGCGATACCTGCAAAGGATCCCAGGCGCTGCCGGGATGACCATATTTCGCCTTATATTCTTCGTCGCGTCCGGTATTCACCGGCGATAGACCGGCCAACGAGGCCGAGGTGCTGACGGACGAAACCTTGCCGGAGGTGGCCTTCACCGTCGGAGGCATCATCGTCTGCCCGTTAGACGTGCCCATTGTCAAATCATCGTCATCCTCATCGTCCAGGTTGCCCGCAAAGGTCTTGCCACCGCGACGTAGCGGGGTGGATTGTGTATAGCTGATCACATCCACCTCGACCGTGACCACCAGTTCCTCTTCTGTATCGCCGTGATCGAGGGCGACAATAATATCGCCGGAATAGTGCATACCACCTGCCAGATATTTGCTGTTGACGCGCACGTTGACACGTGTGCTCATACCATCGAACTGGCTCTGATCGAGCATAATCCACTGCTGGGTGGCGTGAATGGTGCCACTGACGCTCTCTCCCTGTCGTCCGGCAATAGTGAAAGAGAGCGGTGCGGAGATGCCCGGATAGACCTGTCCGAAGTCGATGCGGCGCGGCGTAATCAGCACCGGCAACGTCTGCCTGCGCGCGAAGATGCCGCCCATACCACGCCCATTGCCGTTACCAGTGCGCGATGGAGCAGCGGTTACAGAAGCAGGTTTGACAGCGGACATCCGCCCCGATGTCGATGTGACCGTGCGGCCACGCAGGCGCGCATTTGGTCCCATCACCGTTTGAATGAACTGCTCGACGGCCAGCAAGGGGTCCTGGTTAATGGCGCGCAGTTGACGAGCCTCGCGGGCCAGTTCTGTCTCACCGATCTCGCGCAGCCAGGACTCAATCTCACCATCGGAGAGATAGTCTGCGGCCTCTTCGGGATAGCGTGCGCACAGGTCGGCCAGCTCTTCCGGCGTGGTAGCCTCGTCGCCATTCTCAAAGTCAAAGGTGCCAACACCGAGCAGGGCGCGTCGGAAAGCGGCCACGTTCTCGTAGCGATCCTCTGGCGATAACGAGGCGGCCTTTTGTAAGGCGTGCGCCACGCGCGGCGAAATCTGAGGATTATCAGCGCGTAGATCTTTCAGGCCAAAGCCAGACTCAGAGAGCTTGTTCGTCAAAAGCTGCGCCAGCGTAATGGCGAGCGCGTAAATATCGGAACGCTCATCTGTCTGCGCCTTGCCATACTGCTCCGGCGGCGCAAAGCCGGGCGTGCCGAGCAACTGCGTATCCGGTGAATTGGATGGTTTGAAGAGACGCGCGATACCAAAATCGATCAGCTTGATGCGTCCGTTGCGCATCAACATGATATTGCCCGGCTTCATATCACGGAAGATGATGGGAGGGACCTGACTGTGCAGATATTCCAGCACATCACACAATTGTCTGGCCCAACCCAGCACACGACGCTCGTTAAACGGGCCTTTGTTCTGCTCCAGCAGTTCCTCAAGAGTGTAGCCGTCGATATATTCCATGACCAGGAAGTACCGCTGCCCCTCGGCAAAAAAGCCGTAGAATGCGGGCAGATTGACATGGCTCAACCCCCAGAGCATCTTGGCCTCGGCCTTAAAGCTCTGGACGGCCTTTTCGCGCTCGTCTGAGGGCACCATCGAGAGGCTCATCTCTTTGATGGCGCAGATGCGCTGCTGCTTGCGATCACGGGCCTGATATACGGCTCCCATTCCCCCATGCCCCACCGCGCGTATGATCTCATAGCGCTTATGCAGGATGGTGTGGGGGTCAAGGTGCCCCGTCTGTGTCTGTGTATTCCATTGCCTATCGTGCTGGCTAATGGTAAACCCCCTCTGTTTCTCCAGGTCGTTCCAGGTTGCTTCAGGTTGCTCCCACATACCTCTCCGGCCATACTGAACGTTGACCGGCCCATCCGTGTCTCCCCACACCCAGGAGCCATGCGCGCTACTAACACGCCCCTTAGTATAGCACACCCTTCTAGGACATACTACCTACAAGAGACAAATTTCTGCCACAATGGCCATCGCCAATGGTACAATTGAAAAAGTCATCTGTAACAATTTTTACGACTGTCACTTTATTTTGACGCAACATATGTTTATTTAATAAAACGTATCTCGGTCTATTTTGTAAGGCAGTGTTATAGCTAGATAGATGGGTTTGAGGAACAATGCGGCGAAAGACAGGATTTCCACTCTTTGCGCTTTTTTCTGTGATCGGCATCCTCTTCATACTGCTCAGCGGCAGCGCAGCCCTGCTCTGGCAGATACAGCATCAACAACAAAGTCTGGCCGTCTCCCAGGACGAGGGCGCTGTGACTGGCCCGCCCTCGCTACCGGCGGCCACAGTGGATAGCATCTTTGCGCGTCTGGGTAGCCCGATGGCCGGTACCGGCAGCGTAGTTGAGCAGGCTTCCAGAGCCACTAATATCGATGACGCCTTCGCACTCGCCGTCTGGTGGACCGAGACCAACGACGGCGAGGCCGGAGTGGGATTGGCCGACCGCAATCCGGGCAGCGTGCGTGGCTCTTACGGCTATCCTTCAGCCTATGACGGCTATACCATCTATCCTTCCTATGCCGATGCCATTATTGACTGGTTCAATGTTTTAAAAAGCCGCTACATCAGTCGTGGCCTGACCTCTGTCTATAGCATCTGCTATCCCTATGTCGGCACTGCCAGTTCGCTGCAATGGGCCTATAAAGTGGTCAATTTGATGATCCGTTATCGCGGCGAGGCCCCCCCGCCACCGACACCAACGATCATGCCTACCGTCAATCCTGTTGTGCGCGCACATAAAGAGATAAACCAACAGGTTAGCACAACGCCCCCGCCTGTACAGGCAAGGCAAGGCTTACAACAGGAGAGCGCCAAACCGACCAGAACGCTTCATTCAACCTCTGTCCAGTCGGCTCCATTGACCCAGGCGGAGAGGCCACTGTCACGCAACAGCGAGATTGTGTTAATGACGCTGGGTCTGCTGACCGCGCTACTTATTGCCCTGATAGGACTCTGGCTCAAGCGCGACGGGGCAAGGATGGCCAGAATAGCCGAGATGATCGAGATAGCTCAGAGAACACCACCGCTGGCAACACCGATCACGCAGACACTGGCACCATCGTTGGAATCGGCTTTCGGTTTCGTTGCCGACCCCAGCACCAGCTTGCTGAAGCCATTGCTTGTCAACCAGTACTCGCCGCTATCTGAGACAACGCCACTGTCACTGCACGAAACGGAACAGTTGCCTTTCCCTGTCAGCCCTGGCCTGCTGAATGAGATTGGTTTCGAGAATAGCGCCGCCAGTTACCAGCGCAATACCGAGGCTTTGCCACGCCGCATCACGTTACGTCCGCTACCGCCGACACCGCAACGCTATGCCGACGACATAACGGGCGACACGGAACAGGCCAGATCGGTGCCGCTTTCGGCGATACCGGTGCCGATGCCACTGCCGACAGCGCACTCAGCGTCACGTGGCCTGCTAGCCCGCTATGGGGCGAGAGAACGCGCGGGTTAAGCGTCGAGTCGAAGACTTTCGACGAAGGGGATAGTGCGAACATTTTTCAGGTCAAACGCGAGGAAACGGCCTAAACCTGTTGACAAATTGGAACTTCAGGTGTAATATAGCAAACGCAAACTACAAAGCCCTGCCCTCGTGGCGGAATGGTATACGCAGCAGGTTGAGGGCCTGTGCCGATAAGGCGTGGTGGTTCGAGTCCACTCGAGGGCATCATCTACACGGGGCATCCAGAAGGGAAGGCCGGAGGGATGCCTCTTCTTCTTTTCTAGTATTGGGCGATTAGCTCAGCCGGTTAGAGCGGCTGCTTTACACGCAGTAGGTCGGGGGTTCGAATCCCTCATCGCCCACTTCCCATTCACCTTGAACTGGCTTGGCAAGCCGCTCTAGCTAGCGTTGTATCAACTTACCTTTTCAGGTTTTTTGTCCGAATTTTCCGCTTTAGAACTACTGACTTCCTCTTTTTGGCTCTCTTCGCTCGCTTCCTTGACGAGGCGCTGGTACTCTTTAAAGAGGGGGTTGGTAGACTCCTGCAAGTCTAGTACAAAGCGTAACAGGTTGTCTTCTTCCTGTGGTACTGCGACCTGTTTGAAGCCCATACCTCTTGCTATTCTAATGCCGTCCTGCGTTCTGCTGGTTCCGTAGAACCGCTTTATGATGATGCCTTTCCTTGCCAGCGTCTCTACAAAATCGATGGCTCCTGCTATCAACCTTGCCCCATAGAGTTTGCTTTTCTTCGTATCCTGTTTGGCACCGATAATCACGAATACGTTGTCAGCTTCTCCTGGCTTGAATTGTGTGATGTATTGTGGTGCTAATACCTCTGTTCGGAAACGTGACTCTGCCATACCTGCCATGATCTTATCAATGGCTTCTTGTTTCAGTGGGAATAAGCCAACATATCCCACAATAATATTGTCCTGTTTGAGGACATGAAAGATTTGTGGGTTAGCTCTCCATTGTGCCATGCGTTGCTCTAGTCGAGCTTCTCTATTTTTGCTGCTGCCAACGTTGCCGAATAGTTCGGCGTTGAGGTCAACTATGCCTTCTATGTCTTCCTCAGTGGCAACCTCAAAGGTTGTTGTATCGGTGGCATATTGCAGGATAAAAGCCTCTTGAGCTTTTGCTAACCTGTCTACGTCTTCTTTTGAGTAGTACCCGTCAGTTCTGTTCGGCGGGGTTATTTTTTTGATCTGCCCTCTTTCTACCATATCATAAAAGGTTGACCTGGGCATGTGCAGTTTCTTGATTGCCTGTCCTGCTGTGTAGTAGCCCTTTGGTGGCGGTGATGTTCTTCCCATTATTTCCTTATGCTCCTTTTTTTGTTGAGGAAAAGCTTTTTGTATAAGACAATTATAACACAGTTTGGACAATTTGGAAAATTCGGCCTTTGAACAGTTGACACATGGCGGGTTATCGAGTATACTCTGTTTAGACAGTCCGTACAATTAGATAATTTAAATCATTCGGCATAAGTTGCTGGCCCTGGTCTGGTATACCTGAGCCAGCGTTGAGGTGCTCGTCCGTAGGTTTGGCTAAGGAGGTGAAACGATGCGCTTATTCTACTGGCTGTGCGCGGTGATGGGTCTGTCTACTCCGTGCGATTCCTGTGGCTATTATAAATGCTCGTATTGCGGGCATTGCCACAACCCTTCGTGTGATGCGTATGATGCTTCTTGTATGGTCTAAAAAGTATGCTGGCCCTGGTCTGCTCACCTGAGCCAGCGTTGAGATGCTAGTCCGTAGGTTTGGCGCTAGGCTCATTACTACTATGGCACGTTGAGCTTGGCGCTGTCAAGGAGGGTTTTGATGCGTACCTTCTTCCTGCTCGGCGTGCTGGTCGTCCTACTCTTTGTAGCCGTCCAGTGCGCGCTCCATCCGGTGGCGATGTCTGCACCGTCGTCCCAGTGGTCTCTCGTCGGGCGTCCTTCGCTTTCGGCTCCCTTCATGGATGAAGTCTTAGCCGCCTATCACTCCCCGGCTGTCGGCCTGGGGTCGGTGTTGTATGCCGACGGTGTCCCGTCCCATCTCGATCCGGCCTTTGCGCTCGCTTTCTTCTGGCATGAGTCCACCTTTGGCACACAAGGCATTGCACGCTCTACCCATTCGTTGGGCAATATCCGGTGTACGGTGGGCTATCCTTCCTGCCTGGATGGCTTCCGCTCCTCTCCTTCCTGGGCGGCGGGGGCTGCCGATTGGTTCCACCTGATGACCTCGGTCTATTTGCCTGCTGGTCGCTCGACCGTTCCTGCTGTTGTCACTTTGTATACTCCATCTTCTGAGAATGATACCCAAGCGTATATTTTCGCTGTTGAGCATGTGGTCAGTACGTGGCGTGCTGGTCGCGTGCTGGTCTAAGCCTGGAAAGAGGTGCTTGTCATGCATGATCTGTTTTTGTCGGGTACTGATTGGGCTGCGGCACGTGAGGATGCACTCTCTGGGGCTGATCGGGCCGTTTCGTTGTTGGCTCGTGACCAGTATCTCCGGGTGGTGGCTTGGACGGCTCCCCTGGCGGTTGATGAGGAAGAAGCGCTGCTCACTTGCCTCTTTTACGGACGCGAGGAACAGCGCAAGTACGCACGTGATCGGCTGATTGAGGGTTATCAACCGCTGGTACTGACGCTCGCTCGTAGTTGGCTTCGCCGGGTCAAGTCCTTTGATCTCATGGATCTGGTTCAAGAGGGTAATCTTGCTGTCCTTGAGGCGTTGGCATACTACAATGAGACGTGTTGCTTTCCTCTGAAAGCGCTGGTGATTGTCTCTGTGCGTCGTGCTCTCAATGAGCTTTGCTGGTCTGATGGGATGGTACGGGTACCTGAATATGACCGTGTGTTTCTCAAGGCACTCAACCGTGCGTTCTCCTCCTTGTTTCAACGCTGTGGGCGTGAGCCATCTCCTGTGGAATTAGCACACGAGATGCAGGTGCCACTTGAGCGCGTTTTTGAATTGCTGGCTTTGCGTCATTGCCAGGTGATGCGGAGTCTTGAAGGGCTGATAGAGCGCGAGGATGCGCCGGAAGAGTACCTGCCATTGGCTTCTCCCTTTGCGTCTAGCGCCACTCAAACGCTGCCTGAGTGGAAGGTTGAGCGAGTACGGCAAGCTATGGAAACCTTAACGCCGCGTCAGCGCGAGGTAATGCGCCTGCGCTATGGGTTTGCTGAGGTCTATGCAGACAGTGGGATGTCACAAGTGGAAACGGCGCAGTGGTTGGGGGTGACGCAACGGCGTGTGTGTGCGGCTGAGCAAGCGGCAAAGTATCACCTTCGTGATG